>JAEUHJ010000207.1 GCA_016795375.1 Verrucomicrobiaceae bacterium | reverse complement strand
GTTTCCGGCCATCTTCAGCGTCAGGCTCGCGCTCGTTTCGGTGGCGATGACGCCGTAGAGCTGCTCGCCGCTCTTCAGGGTGCAGTGGTAGGCCATGAAGCCGGGCTCGATGATGGCGCTGGGGTCGAGAATGGAGTTGAGGAGCTTTTCCGCGTCATGCTGCGCCACGCTGCGCAGGTCCGGGCCGAGTTCGAGGCCCACGCCGTCGAGTTTGTGGCAACTGATGCACACGCTCGCGAAAACCGTCTTCCCGCGTGCGGCATCGCCCGTCATCTTCAGCGCCGGTTTGAACTTCTCCACCACCACCGCCCGCGTGGCGCTCGTCGAGTCCGCGAAGACGGTGGCAGCGAGTTGGCGCACTTCTTTGTTAGGGTGGTTGATGAGCCTTCCCTGCGTTGCTGCATCCATCAAGCCGACGACTTTCAGTCCGCCTGTTTTGATCTCGGTCAGCAGCCGAACAGCGCCGCTTTCGTGAGTGAGCAACGCTTCCACAACGGCCTGCTTCAAGGTAGGAGTGGCTGTTGCTAGTTTTGCCACCAGGAGTTCATCCGTTTCGGGTTTTGGATGACGGCCCATGAGGGTGACAGCTGCCTCTTGCAGGCTGGGGCGTGTGAACTTTAGCCAATTCTTGAGCATCTCGCGGCCTTCTGCTTCACGTCCTGGAACTAGAAGCGGAATTTCGCCCATCGCGATCACATCTGCCAGTGGTGCATCTTCCCAATCCCAGGGCACCGTCATGGCTGCATTAACATGACCGTTCATCAGTGATTGGAGCAGGTCTTTGAGTTGCTCTCTCCGAGCGCGCTCCGACATCGTGCTGATTGACGTTCCTTGGGATTGAGCCGCGAGTAGGAATCGCTGGAGCAACCGTAGCCTTGGCACAAAGCTATCCTTGAACTCATTGCGGATCATCATGCGGTCGCAGAGATTCGTAAGAGCATCTTCATCCCAAGCATGGATAGCCATGCTGACCAAGGGCAGGAAAGCTTCATCCGGCACTCTTTGAGCAAGCTCAGCCAAGTGACCAGTCGCTGAACTGAGCAACGCCCCTAGCATCACCGGATCTTTGCCATCTTGTTGGAGGAGTTTAGTGAGCACGGCTGTCGTGTCCTGATCGGGCCATTCACCGAGCGAACATGCCAGTTGGAGCCGAACCTTTTTATCCTGATCGTCGGACAGTTTTGTCAGTGCTTTCTCAAATTCCAATTCTTCATCTTTCCAATCAATGTGCTCTGCCATCTGCAAAGCTTGTTCTCGGACTCGCGGCGACTGATCGTCCAACAAGTCGAGGCACGAACCGATTTTGAGCTTGCCAAGCGCCAGCAGCGTCCATGCAGCCTGGGTTCTCGCGGCCCCCATGAGCCTTGTCAGTTGAATATCTGCTTCTTGTCTGTCCCAAAGCGCAATCATCTGCGCCTTATCCCTGAGCCAGCCATTCGGCGAAGCAAAGTAGTCATCTCGCTCCGTCGAGATGAACGGGACGTTTCCTTTACTGGACGCTTTACCGCTTTTGGACGCCGTGTGCTCATCTCGCGGAGCGAGATGGCTACTTTTCACCACCCGCCAAATCCGCCCCTTGTCGTCCCCTTCGCGGTAATGCGGCAGCAGCTCCTCTTTGCCATTCTGCGGTAGCCACTGCGGGTGCTCGATCATGTAGCGATACATGTCGGCGATCCACAGCGCGCCGTCGGGGCCGGTGCGGACCATGACGGGGCGGCACCAGCGGTCTTCGCTGGCGAGGAAGTCCATCTTCGACTCGGCGGGATCACGCACGGCGTTGAAGGTAACGCCGTCGTCTTCGAGGATGTGGTGCTGCACGACGTTGTGGAAGGGCTCGCAGGTGAAGGCGTGCGTTTTGCCGTCGTTGAAGAGCTTCATATCGCGATACACCTCGATGCCGCAGGCGCTGGTGAAGCGCCCGGCCTGGTCGAAGCTGTGGAAGCGCTTCTCCATGCTGCTGGCGGGATACACGGGCGGATTCCGCGGGAAGAGCTGATGGATCGGGTCCGGCGGGATGACGTGCGGATTGCGGCGCAGGTAGTGATCCTGCAGGACGTAGTGCCAGAGCGGGAAACTGTTCTGCACGCCGAACCAATGGCCCCAGTCATCGCGGGCGCGGCCGAACTGCGAAGGGCCGGTCTGCGGATCAAACTCGCCCGTGTCCGGCTTGAAGCGGAAATCGCGGCTGCCGAGGTCGATCTTTTCGCCGGTGAGCTTGCACTCGATTTGCGTGCCTTTGTTGTAGCCGCCGTGGTGCGCGCCCGCGGCGCAATACACCCAGCCGTCCATGCCCCAGCGCAGGCCGTTCACGCGGAGCTGCTGGTTGCCGGTGCTGAAGCCGGTGTAGAGCACTTTCTTCGTGCCATCGGGCGAAATGAAGAAGATGTCCGGTGCGGCGGTGACGATGACGCCTTCACGCCAGGTCAAGATGCCCGTCGGGTAGCTCAAATCGCTGACGATGACGTGGCGCTTGTCGTAGCGGCCGTCGTGGTCCGTGTCCTCCAGCCGCACGACGCGTCCGCCGGCCTTGCCGTTGCCATCCATGCCGAGCGGGTAGTCCGCCATCTCGATGACCCACAGTCGGCCCTGCTCATCCCAATCAAACGCGACCGGATCGAGCACCACCGGCTCCGCCGCGACGAGCTCGATGCGGTAACCGTCGCGCACATGCCACTTCTTCGCGGATTCTTCGGGGGAGAGCGGCTGCGAGGCCAATTCGACCTTCGGTGCGGGCGAAGGCGCGGCGGGTTTTTCCAAACCGGCGACCTCGACCTTTTCAAACGTGCCTTCCAGCGGCGCGAAGTCATCGCAGCGTTTGCCAAAGAACAATTCCTTCGCGCCGGGCGCGGTGACGGGCAGTTCGGCGTCGATCTCCACCTTGCCATTGAGCGTGACCTTCACGCGCGAGCCGAGACGCTCCAGCTTCACGTCATTCCAAGTGCCCGGCTCGATGACCGTCGTGCCGCGCACGATTTGCGAGGCCGCATTGCCATTGAAGACGAACAACCGGCCCGGCGACGAGTCCTTGTAGCTCCCGCCGATGCCAAGGTGATCGCCCGGCGCTTGATGATCGCCCTTCGGCCCGCGTGAGATGAGGTAGGCGGTCACGGCGCTGACGTTGTTGGCCTTCGTGTTCTTGAAGCGCATCGACGCGGACCAGTTTTCATGCGCCTTCAGCAACGCCGAGCTCTGCACCTGCGCCCGCTTCTTCCGCTCCGCCCGCGAAACAGCCCGCTTCGCGTTCTCCTCGCCCACTTTCGAGATGTTCCAAAGCTTCG
>JAEUHJ010000194.1 GCA_016795375.1 Verrucomicrobiaceae bacterium | reverse complement strand
GCCTCGATCATCTTATCCTCGGCCTTCAAATCCATGTTCACCGTGACGGAGAAGGACGGCTCCGCTTTGAGCAGGTCGATGCCCTTGCTCGAAATGGGGTCGTTGTTGCCGGCGATGAGGATGTTGAACTTGGACATGATGTTTTTTGGGGGAAAGGGCGCGCAGACTAGCCGCCTTTGTGCGGCGCTCAAGGGGTGATTGCGTGCTGGACAGAGCACAGGTGGCGGAGCATGAATGCTGACCATGATTTTGGCCCTCACCCCAGGAATTGGCGAAGCGGAGACCTACGCCATCGGCGCCGTTTTGGTGACCAGCCTGCTGTGGTGGGCCGTGCACGCCTCCAAACTGAAGCGGCTGAAGGCGGAAGCCGCCGCCGTGCTGGAGAAACAACGGATGGAAGGTGAATCCGCGCTGAAGGTGGAGCAGTCCCGGGCCGCAACAACCGCAGCGGAGGCAAAGAACGCCGCAGATGCCGTGGCGGCGAAGCTGGCGGACACCGAGCAGCGCTTCTCCACGCACCGCGAGGTGGCGGAGCGCCGCGCGAACGATGCCTCCCAGCAGATCACGCGCCTTGAAAGCGAGCTGGCCACGACCCGCGAAGTCGCCGCGCAACTGGCGCCGACGCAATCGCGCATCAAGGATCTCGAAGCCGCCCTTTCCGCCGAGCAGGGGCGGGTGAAGGCGCTGGAGCAGACGGTGGAGGCCACGAATGCACGCGCGACGGATTTTGAAAAGCGCCTCGCCGAAGCCCAGGAACTGGTGCTGCGGCACAAGGAGGAGATGCGTGAGAGCGCGGTGGAGCTGAAGAAAGTGCGTGATGAGCAGGCCGCCTATGCCGCCGCGGGCGGAGCCGAGGCCGAGCTGGCGAAGGCGCGCGAGGCGCAGCAGCAGGCGGAGGCGAAGGTCGCCAATCTGCAACGCGCCCTCAAGGCTGCGGAGGCGCGCACCGAGATGGTGCAGAAGGAATTCATGAATGCTGTCGGCGTGGCCTCCGCCCCGCTTTCCAGCACGGCGGCCTCGATACCTCCTGGCAACGACAAGAAGCTGCGCGAGCTGGAGGAGAAACTCGCGCAGATGGAGGCGGAGTCGCGCAAACGTGCGCGTGAGGATGGCTATAAGATCGCCGAGCTCGAATACCGGCTCAGTGAGGCGGCAGAGGCTGCGAAGCCGGAAGCTCCCGGCAGCAAGCCTCCGGAGCCGCCGCCATCTCCCATGTCCGCAGCTTGAGCCATGTGACGCGTCCGTCGTGATGAGCGGCGGCAATTTTTAACTGATCAGCCTCGTTCTACTCGCCCGCATGAAACTCAGCCTCGTCCTCGTCATCATTTTTGCCGTCTCCGCATACTCCGCCACCGACTGGGCGCGCTTCCGCGGCCCGAACGGCACCGGCGTCGCCAACACCACCGCTCTGCCATCGGTCGTCGATGACAGCACCACGCTGTGGAAAGCTCCTCTGGGCAAAGGCTGGTCCTCTCCGGTGCTCTGGGACGACATGGTCGTCGTCACTGCGGAAACAGCGGCCAGCAAGCGCGCCGTGATCGCCTTGTCCGCCAAGGATGGCGGGGAACTGTGGCGTTACGAGACCGAGTTCGTGCCGCACAACATCCACAAGACCTACAACACCTTCGCCAGCAGCTCGCCCTTCATCGACGCGGAGCGCATTTACATCAACTGGAGCAGCGGCACGGACATCCAGGCACTGGCACTCGATCACAGCGGCAAACTTGTCTGGCACAACGATCATGTGGCCGACTACATCCACGAGCACGGCACCGGCGTCTCGCCCGTCGTCGAGGATGGCATCATGATCGTGCGCAGCGAGTTCGACTGGCAGCGCGATGGCAAGGTTTACACGGAAGACCCTGCGCAGCAGAAATGGAAGGCCTGCATCGTCGGGGTCGACGCAAAAACCGGCAAACAGGTGTGGAAGCTCGACATTCCCAACTGTCTGAACACCTTTTCCACGCCCGTCATCCGCAAGGGCAAAACCGGCAGGAAGGAAGTCATCTGCGCTGACAACGGCAGCGGCGTGTTGGGCATCGACCTCATGACCGGCAAAATCAACTGGCAGCACAACCCCGGTTACAAGCAGCGCAGCCTCAGCTCCGGTGTGCTGGATGATGATTTCTACTTCTGCACCTTCGGCAGCGGCGGCGGCGTGAAGGAGATCGCCGCGCTGGACCTGAAAAGCGGCAAACCGCAGCCCGTGACCTTCGACATCCCGAAAGGGCTGCCGTATGTGCCATCACCACTTGTCATCGGCGAGCACATGTATCTCCTCGGCGACGGCGGCATCCTGCGCTGTGTCGAATTCAAAACCGGCAAGGTGCTTTATGAGGAGCGGCTCGAAGGGGTGAAGGGCAGCGCGAAATTTTTCAGCAGCCCCGTCGCAGGTGATGGCAAGATTTTCTGCGCCAGCCAGCAGGGCGACCTCATCGTCATCAAAGCCGGGCCGAAGTTTGAAAAAATCGCCGCAAGCAAGCTCGACGCGCCGGTGAACTCCGTCCCCGCCATCGGTGACAAGCGTCTCTTTGTCCGCACCGCCACTTCGCTCTACTGCATCGGCGCGAAGGGACAGCCGGTGCCTTGATGCGACGCGTCAGGGACTGGCAGGCACGCGCTCGACAGTCACGGAGCCGTCGTTGCGCGCGACGATGATCTTTTTCATGCGGTCCGCCTTCTTGCTGCGGAGGATGACCAGGCTTCCTGGATCGGTGTCGGTGTGATCCGCGCCCAGATACTCCCATCCCTGACCCGGCACATTCATCCGTGTTGGGAATGTCAACAACCGGCGGTCGGTGAGAATCTGCTCGTCAAACAACATGTCCAGGGACGCGGGGTATTTGCCGTCGTGATCCGACGAGTATTGCTTCATCCCGATCACGATCTGCTTCGCGTTGTTCACCACCTTCAACTGATCGCCCTGCGCTTGCACCGCATTGAACGCAGGCACCGCCAGCGAGGCGAGGATGGCGATGACCGGCAACGCCGCGATCATGATGTAGCCTGTCACGAGTCCCGCGACGGCCATGCCGCTTCCCTTCAGTGCTCCGGCGGACTTCTTGATCGCCGAGAGTCCAAGGTGTCCCAGAATGATCGCCGGAATGCACGGCAGCCAGAGCAGCAGGCCCAGAATGCCGCAGATCATGCTCGCCACGGCCATCCCGGATGTCTCCGCATCAGGCAAAGGTGCTGAACTTCCAGCCGCAGACGGCCCGAAGACAGATTGGGTCGCAGCCGGAATCGGCGGTGCCTGCGGCGGGATCAGTTTCGACAGCGATTCCCATTCTGCCATGCCCTCGCACCAGCCGAGGTCGCTGCCGTTGAGTTCGCCTGACACGAGGCGGCGATATACCACGCGTCATGAGGATTTGTGAAAAGGGAAAATCTGGAAGTTGAGGGTGAGCGGGCTTTTGAGCTCCGGCAGGTAGTCGCGGGACATCTTGCGCAGGCAGTCGTCGATGGCGGCGCGAAACTCTCCAAAGGTTGGGTAGTGCCGGTTGGTCAGGCACTTCTTCTTGGTGAGCTTCCAGAGCCTTTCGATCAGATTCAAATTCGGGCTGTAGGAGGGCAGGTGGAGTAGTTCGATGTCTGCCCGCGCAGCGTG
>JAEUHJ010000168.1 GCA_016795375.1 Verrucomicrobiaceae bacterium | reverse complement strand
TTTCGGAGCGGGAGCGGTTCCGGCCACAACGGGAGAGGCGGCCAGTGCCAAGAACCCCAGCGTCTTCAGCAATGCATTCAATTTCATAGTCTGATTTGGTTGGTATTAGGTTGGTTGGTTGAGGTCGAACACTCCCATGAAGAGCACCGGGGTGTGAATCCCGATCCAATGTACGTGAGCCGTTCAGAGCTGTAAAATAGCAGGTGTTGTAACCTCTGGAAAGAACTTTTTTGCTGTTTTTCGGGTTTTTTCTCCAAGCGGCACGGGTCCGGCTTTTCAGAGGAGCGGAGAATTGGATTGCGCGGGCATCCAGCCCCGTCGTGAATCCGAAATGAAAATTGTTTTTTTACTCCTGTCCCTGCTGGCTCCATGCGCCGCCGGGCAAACTCCGCTCCTGAGCCTTCCCGTGCATGTGCATTTGATGCGCTCCTCCTCCCAACCGCGTATGCAGACCACGCTCACAGAAAACGCGGTGCGCGACATCTTCTCTGAGGTGAATGCCATCTGGTCTCATGCAGGCATTCGTTTCGACATCGTGGCCATCCACCTCCTGCAGGCACTCGACCTGCCGCCCAAGAAATGGTTCGTGCGTGACCGGAACTGGGTCAAGGCGGCCATCCCGGCAGCACAATTCAATACCGCCGCGATCGATGTGTGTTTCGTCCGAGACATGGGGCCGAACGGCTTTTTTTACGGGGAACCGGTCGTTGTGTGTGAAATGCCCGAATTCACAAAGGTGAGCGGAGGATCGGACAATCCTGTGGCCCGGGTGGCGGCACATGAGTTGGGCCATGTCCTTTTTCTGAAACACCGGCAGGATCACACCAACCTGATGGCCTCGGGGCGCAACGGCGTCTCCCTGAACCACCAGGAGATCAGGGATGCCCGCACGCGCGCCATGCAGATCCTCTCGCAGTGGCGGCTGCCATGACAGAGGTCACAGCGTCTGCAGCGCCTGCGCCAAGGCGTCAATCTGCCCTGTGGAATGTGCGGCACCTACGGTGATGCGCAGCCGTGCCGCCCCCCTTGCCACGGTGGGATAACGAATGCAGGGGGCCAGAAATCCGGCGTCCCCCAGCTTCCGGCTCGCCACGAAGGCGGACGTTTCATCCCCCAGGAGCCACGGCATGATGGCTGCGGGCGCTTCCGGTGTCTTCCTTTGGGCATGATGCAGATTCCCTCTCAATCTCGCCATGTTCCCCAATGCCCCCTCCCTCAAAGCCTCTCCCTGCGGCCCTCGGATGATTTTCAGCGCCACGCAAAGCGCATGCGCCAGCGCCGGAGGTGGTGCCGTCGTGTAGATGAAACTGCGCGCACGATTGACCAGAAGATCGATCACCTGCCGTGAGGCCGCCAGGTAGCCGCCGCTGAGGCCGAAAGCCTTGCTCAGGGTACCCAGATGCAGATCCACCAGCTGATCGACCCCGAGTTGCGCCGCCAGCCCCCTGCCCTGCGGCCCCAGCAAACCCACGGCATGTGCCTCGTCCACCAACAGCCAGGCTCCATGTTTTTCCTTCAAATCCACGATCTCACGCAGCGGAGCCGCGTCGCCATCCATGCTGAAAATCGACTCCGTGACGACGAGCACGCGCTCTTTCGCCGTGTTGAGCAGGCGTTCGAGCTTGTCCAGGTGGTTGTGCGGAAACACGCGGATGGTCGCCCCGCTCAGGCGGGCCGCATCCACAAGGCTCGCGTGACAGAGCTTGTCGAGAATGATCGTGTCGCCCGATCCAACGAGCGCTGGAATCGTCCCCAACGCCACAGCAAAACCACTGCTGAAGGTCAAAGCAGCCTCCGCTCCCTTGAAATCCGCCAGCGCCTCCTCCAGTTCGAGATGCACCCGATGCGTGCCACAAACGAGGCGTGACGCGCCCGAACCTGCGCCGTATTTCGACACGCCATCTTCGAGCGCCGCCCGCAGTTCAGACGAACCAGCCAGCCCGAGATAATCATTCGAGGAAAAATTGACCCATTCCCGCCCGCCCGAGCGCACGATCGCGCCGTCCACCTCATCGAGCGGTCGCAGCTCGCGCCACAGGCCTTGCGCACGCAATTCCTCAAGCTGGCTTGCGATGTTCCGGTCTTCCATGGCTACTCCTTCAATCGGCGCTCCACCACGTCATCCTTCGCCACGCCGAGCGCGAGCGCCTTCTCGTAATGCCTGCGCGCCAGCTCAACCGCAGGCGGCCGACGTTCCAGCAGCATGAGCGCCATGTTGAAATGCGCGATGCCGTAGTCCGGCATCAAATCGACCGCCTTTTGCAGCTCCGCCTCCGCCGCGTCCGCCCAGCCCAGCCCCTTCACCGTGATGGCCAGGTAGTTGTGCGCCCGCGCATCCTCGGGCTCCTCGTGAATCGCCCGCGTAAAACATGAAATCGCGCGATACGCATCCCCCTGCTGCTGCGCCAGCAACCCCAGCGCCGTCCACGACTGCGCGAGCCGCGGGTTGAACTTCACCGAATTCTCGAAGCACTCCACCGCCCGCTTCACATCCCCCGCCTGCTGCTCCACCGCGCCGAGGTTCGCCCACACGAGCGCGTTGCCGTCATCGAGTTCGAGCATTTCCTTGTAGGCTTTGCGGGCGGCGGCCCAGTCCTTCTTCGCAAAGGCCGCCACAGCTCGCTCTCCCAGCACCTTCGTATGCGGCGGCAGCATGCCGGTCTTGTTCATGTTGGCCGGGTTCAACGGCGCTGTTTCCTGCGCATGGCAAAGCACGGCCAGCAGCACGAGCACGGCGATATTCAGCGGATTCGGACACTTCATTCCCGCGATCATGCCAAGAAAACGCCTTTGGAAAACCCCTTGCGCATGTCTTCCGAACAGGAATGTTCGCCCGAACAGCCCACAACACCATGTTCCTCGACACCGACACCCGCCTCACGGCACGTCAGCAGGAATTGCTCGACTACCTGCGCAGCTATCAGCGCAGCAACGGCGTCATGCCCTCCACGCGTGACATCCAGCGCCATTTCGGCTTCTCCAGCCAGACCGCCGCCATGAGCCACCTCCGCGCGCTCGAAAAGAAAGGCGTCATCCAGCGCCACGCTCACAAAGCCCGTGCTGTCGTCTTCCCCGAGGACCTCGACCGTGCGGAGATCGTGGACATTCCCGTCTTCGGTCAAATCCCGGCCGGCATGGCCGCAGCGGACATGGTGCAGCAGGCGGAGAAATACATCTCCGTCGATGTGAATACCCTCGGCATCCCGCGCTCGGCGAAAAGCTTCGCGCTCAAGGTGCGTGGCGAATCCATGATCGGCGCTCTCATCGGCGATGGCGACATCGTCATCCTCGAAATCCGCGAACCGCGTCCGCGCGACATCGTCGCCGCGCTCATCGATGGCGAGACGACCCTGAAGCGTTATCTCGTCAAAGACACGCAGCCTTTCCTCAAGGCCGAGAACCCCGAGTTTCCCGACCTCATTCCCGCTCGTGAACTGCTCATCCAGGGCGTGATGATCGGTCTGATCCGGCACATGAGGCGGGAGTTCTGAGCACGTTGAGCAACGGGTGCGGATTTTTTTTTGAGGGGATTGGGTGAGGGCGGGGTAACACCCGATGAGCGGCACTTTTGATGCGGCTCAACCAACCCAAACCAACCATGAAATCCGTTGCTCTCGTGATCCTCGCTGTCACCACTCTTGCTTCCACCTCCTGCGCGACGCGGCCTGTCCCCAGTCTCTCCCAGACCTACAATGGCAAGCCCGTGCTGACTCGTGCCAGCCATCCTCAGGGCGGACCGATGCGCGAGGTCGATGGAGTGTACCTCGGTCGGCGCTATTTCCATCCCCAGGGCGTGAAATCGGGCCTCGCATGGATTGATGTGTACGGGCAAAGGTAGTTCCGTATAAAGCTCGCTCCGCCCGTTACCCGCCGTTTTCCCTGCCATGAATGCTGAAGACCCTGATCCACTCGATCATCTCCTCGCCCAATGGCAGCCTCATGTCGAGACGCCGCCGGACTTTCGCAGGGAGGTCTGGCGGCGCATCGCCGTGGAGAATCGTGATCCAGGATGGGTGGAGAGGCTTGCTTCTTGGCTCCTGCGGCCAAAACGCGAGGCTGTGGTGTTCACCGCAGCAGTCGTGTTGGCGATCGCATGGGGCATCACACATCCGCAGGAACCTGTGGATCCGCACGATGCTTACGTGATGTCCATCAGCCCGTTTGACTCAGGGCATTTCAGAAGCGGCCGCCCATGACTCCTGCCGTCCGACTTCTGGGTTTTGCCTTCCTGACGGTGGTGGTTGCCACCGCCGCCCTTTGGATCACTCGTGAGAGCCTGCGCTCCCGCGAATCACCGGCTGAAATCGGCCTGCGTTGGTTGAAGGAGGAGTATCATCTGGACGAGCCAGTGTTCGAGCGCATCACGGCCCTGCACCGTGACTACTACCAGAAATGCGACCAGATGTGCCGCCAGATCAACGAGGCTGACAGGCCGCTTCTCTGGCGTGCCCGCCAACGTGGGCGAACGAGCAGTGACGTTGACGCCCTGTTGTCGAAGGAACGTGCCATCTGCGCTGACTGCGAAAAAACCGCCATCAAGCATCTGCGGCAGGTCGCCGCGCACATGCCGCCGGAGCAGGGGAAACGTTTCCTGGAGAACATCCTCCCCGCCATTCAGCAGCAGCGGCTTGAACACGACAGCCGCGTCTCCTCCCGCCTCCGCCGATGACAAGCGACCGGGAAGATCTCGACGCCGGACTCATGCGCAGCCTTGCCGACGGCGACGACCTCGCCCTCAACCGGCTCATGGACGCCTGGAGCCGCCCGCTCATCACCTATCTCACCCGCCTCACCGGCAGCAAGGCCAGTGCCAAGGACCTCGCGCAGGAGGCATTCGTCCGAGTGCATCGTGCTCGCTTCGCGTTCCGCTCTTCACACAGGTTTTCCACCTGGCTCTTTGCCATAGCGACGAATCTCGCCAGAAACCATGCTCGTTGGCGCGGTCGCCATCCCGAAACGATTCTGGAGCACGAAAGCCTTGGAGAACTCGCCATCGCGGCCAAAGACAGATCGCCGGCCGAGCATGCCATCGCCAATGAACGCGTCGCCGCGATCCAGAAAGCCGTTTCAGAGCTGCCTCAGGACATGCGTGAGGTGCTCATCCTCACCACCTGGCACGGCATGAGCCGCGCCGAGATTGCCCGCGTGCAGGACAGCAGTGAAAAAGCCGTCGAACTCCGTCTCTACCGCGCCCGTAAGCTGCTGCGCGAACTTCTGTTCGACCATCTCGACGCTTAACCCACATACCGCTCCCGCAGATGCGCGATATGCCATCTCGCATCCGTCGGCTTGCCCGTCGCTTGCTGCATGATCTCCGTCGGTGTCAGCGCCGCGCCGTGCGTGTGGACGTTGTCTCGCAGCCATTTCAGCAGCGGCGCGTAGTCGCATTTCTCCAACGCGGCGGCGATTTTCTTCTGCTTCTTCGCCGTCGCGAACAACTGCGCCGCGTTCAGGTTCCCCAGCGTGTAGGTCGCGAAGTAACCGAGGCCGCCCATGCTCCAGTGAATGTCCTGCAGGCAACCACGGCGGTCATCCGGCGGCGTCATGCCGAACAGCTCGCGAAACTCCTCGTTCCACACCTTCGGCACGTCTTTGACGGCCAGCTCACCTTTCACGAGGCGACGCTCGATGCCAAATCGAAGCAGGATGTGCAGGTCATACGTCGCCTCGTCCGCCTCCACGCGGATGAAGCTGAATTCGCTGCGTAGCATCTCCTTCATGAAGGCATCCAGCTTCACTTTTTTCAGATGCGGGAACAGCTCCTTCGCACGCGGCAGCCATTTCGCCCAGAACACGCGGCTGCGGCCCACATGATTCTCCCACAGACGGCTTTGCGACTCGTGAACGCCCAGCGACGCCGCGCTGCCGCTCGGCAGGCCGTAATCCAGCCCCGGCAGCCCCTGCTCATACAAACCATGCCCCGCCTCGTGCATCACACCAAAAAGCGACGACAGAAAATCCGTCTCGTCATAGCGCGTCGTCAGTCGCACATCGCCCGGCCCGAGCGTCGTGCAAAACGGGTGCGCCGTCGTGTCGATGCGGCCCGCGCCAAAGTCGAAACCGAGGCTCTCCGCGATCTCACGGTTCAGAATCTGCTGCTTCTCGATGGGATAGCGCCCCTTGAGCACGCCCGGCTTCACCTTCGCCGACTTCGCCACCGCCGCGCGCGCGATCTCGGCCAGTTGCGGCCGCAACTTGGCAAACAGCGCCGCCACCTCCCGCGTCTTCGCCCCACGCTCATAAAGATCGAGCAACGCGTCATACGGCTCGCCCTCGTAGCCATACAAATCCGCCTTGTTGCGCGCGATGCCGAGAATCTTCTCCAAGTGCGGCGCGAACAGCGCGAAATCCGACTTCGCCCTCGCCTCCACCCACGCCGCCTTCGCCAGCGCGCACACCTGGCTTTCCTCTTCCACGAGCTTCTGCGGCAGTTTCGTCGCCCGGTCGATGTCGCGACGCAAACCGCGCACGTTCGCCGCCTGCGTCGGATTCGACGGCATCTCCGTCTCCGCCCGCTCCAGCAGCTTCAATGTCTTCTTCGAGGTCAGAAGCCCGTGCGCCTTGCCCGTCAGATACGACAACTGCCGCGCCCGATGCTCCAGCGCCTTCTCCGGCATGTACGTCTCCTGATCCCAGCCCAAAACGGACTCCGTGGACGTGATGAGCGCGATTTCAGAGACAACTTCGCAGAGGGATGAATAGGCGGACATAAACTCAAGCCGTGGCGAGTCCACGCCAACGCGCAAGCAAGATCACCGTCATGGAGCCACTTCCAAGCCCTCGGCCTTCGCCAGTTCGCGCTGATGCTTGTCGAAAGATAGCATGCCCTTGGCTTTCAGAATGACGGCAGCAGCCACATGCAGCACATCCAGCGCTCGGCAGACGCACCCTGTGGTCGCATGCAGACTGATCCGGTGCGCTTGTGGAAACCATTGATGAGGGGCCACCTCCCTCCGCTCCAGATAGCCTTCCAGCATGGCGCGGTGGATGGCTGCCTGCGCCTTCTGCATTTTTTCGGATGTCATTCGTCCGTCGGCCGCGGCAGACCTCATCGCGGTGTCTGCCTCCAGAAGGCTCAGGCGGGTGACAAGAAGAGGAAAGGAAACACACTTCCTGAGCCAGGCTTTGGCTTTCGGTGAATTGCTGTCATGTCCGAAAGCTGAAACCAGATAACTCGCGTCGGAATACCAAGTCACAGGCGACGAAGAACCAGAACGGGATTTTCAGGCAATTGATTTGCAGGCGGCAGCTTCTCATCAAGCAGCCACCCAAGACCACTGGCATCCTTGGGATACTTTTTGGCGCGCAGGGGAGCACGCTTCACAGCACGCCTGGGCTTGGAAACAGTCTTGGTCTTCATGGCATTGAGGCTACGGCATGTCGTCTAGATTATCAAGCACCCACCGGATGCCAGGTCGTCTTGAACTCGATCAGCGCACGAATCTCCTCCACGCCCTGCACTTTGTCCGAGAACCAGTCGATTGGCTCCTCGGCCTTCAGCAAATGCACGCGCTTCACGCTTTCCGCGGCACCGAGTCGCAACGCCTTGCGTTCATCGGCATTCGTCACGCCGCTGAGGGCATGTAGATGCTCGTGCGTGGCAAAAGTCGGGATCAATTCGCTGCGCTGTCCGGTGAGGAGGTTCACCACGCCGCCGGGCAGGTCGCTCGTGGCGAGCATTTCGCCGAGCAGGATGCTCGGATACGGCTGCGTCGTGCTGGCGAGCGCCACGACGCTGTTCCCGCTCGTGATCGCGGGCAAAATCAGTGACAGCAGACCCAAAACAGGCGCGTCATCCGACGCGAGGATGCCGACGATGCCCATCGGCTCGGTGACGGTGAAATTGAAGTGCGCCGAGGCCACCGGATTCACGCTGCCGAGCACCTGCTCGTATTTGTCCGTCCAGCCCGCGTAATGCACCACACGCTCAATCGCCGCCGCAACCTCGCGCGAGGCCTCCGCCTTCGAAACACCGCTCAAGGTGATGCTGTCGGCGAGTTCTACTCCACGCGCCTCCATCATCTCCGCCAGCCGATACAAGATCTGCCCGCGATTGAACGCCGACCTCTTCGCCCAACCCGGCCCCGCCTTCGCCGCCGCCTCGACGGCATTGCGCAGGTCCTTCCGCGTGCACTGCGGGATGTTCGCAAAAAACGCGCCCGAGGCATCTTGCAGTTCGGTCACTCGTCCGCTCTCACTGCGGATGAATGCTCCGCCGACGTAGCATTTGGGGGTCTTTGTAATGTGGAGACGGCTAGACATGATAGGGAGTGGTAAATGACGAATGAGTAAGCACGAATGACGAAAGAATGCCGAAGGCCGAATGACGAAGCTTCATTTCGGTTTGGATGGTTCGGCGAGAGACGTGCGAGCCTTGCTGAGAATGGTTTCCAGGTCGGTTTTGAGTTCAGCGGGTATTTTTTGGACACCTCCGCGTTCCGCCTGGAAGATCTTGACTTGGTCTAAAGTACTTTGAATCTCAAATTCGCCGGAGTCGCCTTTCTCTTTTCTATTCAAGGTGTAGTGCCGGTAAGAGGCGCTCAGTAGAGTCCCATCTTTGAACACGAGAATCCAATCCCGTGCCTCCGCGAAGTGCCAGGCGGAGGCTTCAATAAGAGCAAGCTTACCATCCTGCGAGGTGACCTTGATGGAACTGCCATCGCAGGCGGGTTCCCAATCCAGCACGGTTTCCCGAATCTCTGCCAAGACGGAACTAGCTACAAACCAGAGCAGCACTGCGACGACCCAATGCCGAAGCAAAGTCACCCCTCGCGTCTGTGGCACGCTTTCGGATTTCGGACTTCGGATTTCTTTCGTCATTCGGATTTACGCATTCGTCATTTGGCAAAGCGGCCTCAGCCGATCTTGAGATAATCCAGCAATCCCTGCTTCCCGCCTTCCCGTCCAAACCCGCTCTCCTTGAAACCTCCAAACGGGCTCGTGGGATCAAACTTGTTGTAGGTGTTCGCCCAGACGACGCCGGCTTTCAGCAGCGTGCTCATTTTGAGGATGCGGCTGCCTTTGTCGGTCCAGACGCCGGCGCTGAGGCCGTAGGCGGTGTTGTTGGCTTTTTCGACGGCTTCTTCGAGCGTGCGGAAAGTCAGGATGCTGAGCACGGGGCCGAAAATCTCCTCGCGGGCGATGCGGTGGCTCATGCTGACGTTCGCGAAGATGGTCGGGCGGAAGAAAAAGCCTTTCGTCGGCAAGCGGCAGGCGTTGTCGTGCTTCTCCGCGCCTTCTTCGACACCGTTTTTGACGAGGTCGGTGATTTTGGCGAGCTGTTCGGCGCTGTTGATGGCACCGAGGTCGGTGTTTTTGTCGAGCGGATCGCCGACACGCAGCGTGGCGATGCGGCGCTTGAGTTTGGCGAGCACTTCATCGGCGATGCTTT
>JAEUHJ010000159.1 GCA_016795375.1 Verrucomicrobiaceae bacterium | reverse complement strand
ACACTTCAGCACGCACTCTGAAATTTTACCCAAAATAATTTCTGATCACACAGATGAAATAACCTGATCCAAACTTAGGAGAGGGTCATTTTTAGAACGGAATTAAGTTGCTAATTGATACGCGTTTGGCTAATCGAACATCATGTCCACGATCACCAAAAAAGAGCTGGTCACAGAGCTCAGCGACATGACCGGCGCGAAACACGCTGACTCCCTGGCCATGGTTGAAGCGTTCATGGAGCTGGTTTCCAAACACTTGGCGGAGGGTAACGAGATCACTCTTCGAACCTTCGGCACATTCGACCTCCGGGTGGCCAAGGGCAAAATTGGCCGTAATCCCAAACAGCCAAATTCCGAGGTCATGATTCCAGACCGGTGCGTGGTCCGCTTCAAACCCAGCAAGGAGCTGAAGTCCAAAGTGGCCGCTGTTGCCATTCATCAACTGAACGGCAATCACGCCGCCAACGGGGTTGCCAGAGAATGACGAGCGGCCATGAGGCCGGCGTGCGAGCTTTTGGATGTTAAGAAGCCGTTGGACGGGCGTATGATGATTCCCTCATGCGCCCGCTCTTTCTTTCCCTCCTCGTTGCCACCTCCCTCCACGCCGCCCCCCAGTGGATCTGGCTCTCCAAAGACGGGAACAAGGACAACAAGGTCACCTTCCGCCATCGCTTTGATGTCCCGCAGAATGCGCAGCTCGCCACGCTGGAGCTGACCTGCGACAACGGCGCGGTCGCCA
Organism: Verrucomicrobiaceae bacterium; assembly: GCA_016795375.1. Taxonomy (GTDB): domain Bacteria; phylum Verrucomicrobiota; class Verrucomicrobiia; order Verrucomicrobiales; family Verrucomicrobiaceae; genus Prosthecobacter. Next base: position 2,675 of record JAEUHJ010000159.1, on the reverse strand, counting down.
GCCTCAATGGCAAAAAAGTGCTCACCAATGAAGACTGGCAGCACCCCTCCAAGGCCGACCTCAGCCAGGTCATCCAGCGCGGTGAAAGCAATGAGATCATCGTCAACGCCACCAACAAAGGCAGCGTCGCGGCCCTCATCGCCCGTCTCACGCTGAAGTTGCCCGCAGGCCGCCAGGACATCCTCATTGAAACCAACGGCAAATGGGAGGCCACCACGACCGGCAAGGAGGAGTGGAAGCCCGCGCTCGTCATCAACGACTACGGCAAGGGACCCTGGGGACTCGCGCTCGACGGCAAAGCCGGTGGCGGCAGAAACAGCGGCCCGGCGGAAACCATCGCGGCCAGCGAGATCACCGTGCCGAAGGGCTTCAAGGTGGAGAAGCTCTACAACGTGCCGAAGGACCAGGAAGGCTCCTGGGTGGCGCTCACCGTCGATCCGAAAGGCCGCCTCATCGCCTGCGACCAGTATGGCAGCATCTACCGCATGAGCGTGGCCACCGCGCCGCTCAAGCCGGAGAAGCTGAACATCGAAATGGGCAAGGCGCACGGCCTGCTCCACGCCTTCGACAGTCTCTATGTCATGGTGAATGAAGACGGTGCCAAAAACGGCCTCTACCGCCTCCAGGACACGAACAACGACGATCAATACGACAAGATCGACAAGCTCCACACCATGGCCGGCGGCGGCGAGCACGGCCTGCACAGCATGGTCGTCAGTCCCGATGGCAAGCGCATCTATTTCAACTGCGGCAATCACACGCGCCTCCCCGAAGGCATCACCGACAGCCGTCCCGCGAAGATTTGGGCCGAGGACCACGTCCTGCCGCGTCTGTGGGACGCGAACGGCCACGCCCGCGGCGTGCTGGCACCCGGCGGCTACATTTGCAGCATGAACCCTGATGGCAGCGGCCTCGAACTCTTCTGCTACGGCTTCCGCAACGAGTTCGACATCTGTTTCAACGACCAGGGCGAGCTCTTCACCTATGACGCCGACATGGAGTGGGACATCGGCAGCCCGTGGTACCGCCCCACGCGTGTGAACCACTGCGTCAGCGGCGCGGACTACGGCTGGCGCAGCGGCAGCGGCAAATGGCCGAACTATTATCCTGACTCGCTGCCCACCACGCTCGACATCGGCCCCGGCAGCCCCACCGGCGTCGTCGCCGGCACCGGCGCGAAATTCCCCGCGAAGTACCAGCACGCAATCTACATCAACGACTGGACCTACGGCACCATGTGGGCCGTGCATCTCGGAAGCAAAGGCGCCAGCTACAAGGCCACGAAGGAAGAATTCGTCTTCGGCAAGCCGCTGCCGCTCACCGATGTCGTCATCCATCCGCAGGACGGCGCGATGTACTTCGCCGTCGGCGGCCGCAAGACGCAGTCCGGCGTCTATCGCGTGACTTATGTCGGCGATGAATCGACCGCCAAGGCCGCGCCGCTGCCGCTCGATGAAGAAACGCGCATGCGCCACGCCATCGAGGCCTCCCACAGCACGCCCGGCGACCTCGGCAAGCTCTGGGGCTACCTCAGCCACAGCGACCGCCATGTGCGCTATGCCGCCCGCATCGCCATCGAAAAGCTCCCGGTCGATTCCTGGCGCGAAAAGGCTCTCGGCGAAAAACAACCCGTCGCCGCCATCGAGGCCATCATCGCTCTCGCACGCGTCAGCGGAGCCAAATCCGCGCACGAAGGCGGAAAAGCCGCCTCCAAGCCCAAATCGACCTCCAGCGAGCCCATTTCACCCGTCGCGCCTGAAAACGTCGAACTGCAAAACAAGCTGCTCACAGCCCTCAGCCTCATCAAACCGCCCGCCGGTCACGAACTGGCCTCTCTGCGCGCCTTGCAGCTCATTTTGACGCGCCTCGGCAAACCGAATCCCGATGTCTGCGAAAAAATCGCCGAGGCGCTCGATCCTGTTTATCCCACCGAGGACGCCTCGATCAATCGCGAGCTCTGCCAGGTGCTCGTCGCCATTGATTCGAAGCAGGTCGTCAGCAAAACGCTCGCGCTCATGGCCACGGCAAAGGACGACTTCCAGGAAGTCGCCAGCGACGCCGTCTTGAGCCGCAACGACGGCTACGCCAACGCCGCCCGCGCCGCCGCCGGCTCCCGCCCGAACGCGCAGCAGATCGCCTACATGTTCGCGCTGCGGAATGCCACCGCCGGATGGACACCCGAGCACCGCAAGACCTTCTTCTCCTGGTTCCCCCGCGCCCGCACCTGGAAGGGCGGCAACAGCTTCAAAGGCTTCATCGAAAACATCCGCAAAGACGCGATGGAGACCTTCGTCCCGCAAAACGAACTCGCCGAGCTCGATGCCCTCAGCAACAAAGTCGAAGCCATGACCGCGATGCCCAACTACGTCGCCCCCAAAGGCCCCGGCAAAAACTACACGCTCGATGAAGCCACCGCTCTGGCCACCGCAGGCCTCAAAGCCGGCGGACGCGACTTCGCCAACGGCGAGGCCATGTATCGCAGCGTCATGTGCGCCACCTGCCACCGCTTCAACGGCGAAGGCGGCAGCATCGGCCCTGACCTCACCGGCTCCGGCAACCGCTACACCCTCCGCGATCTTTTGGAGAACATCATCGACCCCAGCAAGGTTATCTCCGACCAATACGACAGCCACGAGATCACCAAGAAAGACGGCAGCGTCCTCGTCGGCCGCATC
>JAEUHJ010000145.1 GCA_016795375.1 Verrucomicrobiaceae bacterium | reverse complement strand
CCCCAGCTTTGCATGATCGGGGTGGGACATGCCGCCTACAGATAACCATCCCATACGGGGTACAACCACTATAACCAGACTCTCTGATTTTTATTGGCGCGTCTGCCCTGATCCATGACGGGTCGTGTCCAGAATTCAGTTGAAAACATCCATGCTCCTCCTAAAACACCGCTCCGCTAATTTAGCGCCAGGAGCGGGACGGGCATACAAAACCGTCACTCCGCGGCGTTCAGTTGTTTTCAACCACCCCCAACGACGTTATGATCCAAGTCAAAAACCTCATCAAGGTGTTCGGCACGAAAGTGGCCGTCGATGATGTCTCCTTCTCCGTGGAAAAAGGCGAGGTGCTCGGCTTCCTCGGCCCGAACGGTGCCGGCAAGTCCACCACCATGCGCATGGTCACCGGCTACTTCCGCCCGACCAGCGGCAGCATCAGCCTCTGCGGAATCGACATGCTTGAGAATCCGGAGCAGGCGAAACTGCGCCTGGGCTACCTGCCTGAGAATGCGCCGCTCTACTCGGACATGACGGTGGCCAGCTTCCTGGCCTTCTGCGCCGAGATGCGCGGCCTGCACGGGGCGGAGCGTACGAAGGCCATCGACCGCGTGCTGGACATGTGCTTCCTCGACAACGTGCGGAACCAGAGCGTGGACACGCTCTCCAAAGGCTACCGCCACCGCACCTGCTTCGCGCAGAGCATCATCCACGATCCCGATGTGCTCATCCTGGACGAGCCCACCGACGGTCTCGACCCCAATCAAAAACACGAGGTGCGCGGCATGATCAAACGCATGGGCCAGAACAAGGCCATCATCTTCTCCACGCACATCCTCGAAGAAGTCGAGGCCGCCTGCTCCCGCGCCATCATCATCGACCGCGGCAAGGTCGTGGCGGACGGCACGCCGGAGAAGCTCAAGCAGCTCGTCCCCGGCGCGAACTCGCTCGACGAGGTCTTCCGCAGCATCACGAAGCCTGACACGCACAAGAAGGCCGCCTGAGTCATCCGTCCCACCACCCCTTTCATTTCTTCTTCCCATCATCATGCGCAACCGAGACATCCAAAACACCGTGGCCGTCTTCAAGCGGGAGTTCCTGGCCTACTTCAACTCTCCCGTGCTTTACGTCATCGTCGTCATCTTCCTCCTCGCCGCGACGGGCTTCCCCTTCTTCTTCTCCCGCATCCTCGACAGCGAGGACGTGTCTCTCACGGAGCGTTTCTTCGTCTGGCATCCGTGGATCTACACCGTGCTCGCCCCGGCGGTGGGCATGCGCTTGTGGTCGGAGGAGCACCGTCTCGGCACCATTGAGCTGCTGCTGACGATGCCGGTGTCCCCCTGGCAGGCCATTTTGGGCAAGTTCTTCGCCGCCTCCTGTGTCTGGCTCATCGGCCTGACGCTGACCTTCCCCATCGTGTGGACGGTCTGCTACCTGGGTGATCCTGACATGGGACCGGTCATCAGCGGTTACATCGCCAGCTATCTCTACGCGCTGGCCTGCCTGTCCGTCACCTGCGCGGTCAGCGCCATCACGCGCAGCCAGGTGGTGTGTTTCATCGTCAGCGTCGCCTTCTGCATCGTCATCGCCCTCATCGGTGATCCGGGCGTCACCCAGACCATCGTCAGCACGACCCCCTCCTGGGCGGAGGGCCTGGTGCGTTTTGTCAGCTACTTCAGCTTCATGGACCACTTTTACGAGCTGACAAAGGGCATCTTCGTCTTTCGTGACGTGCTCTACTTCCTCTCCGTCATCGTGGTGACCCTTTTCATCACCAACCAGGCCCTCCGCGCGAAGCGCGCCTGATTTTTCACCTCAACCACATCCCCAACCTGATCTGATCCTATGAGCGTGAATCTGAACAGCAAGCAGGCCACCACCGGCATCACCGCCGTCCTGGTCATCGCCATCATCGTCGTGCTGAACTTCCTCGTCGGCGGCCTCGGCTTCGGCAACTTCCGCGTCGATCTCACCGAAGACCGCATCTACACCCTCTCCGAGGGGACGAAAAAAATCCTCAGCCGCATCAACGCGGACGAGCCGGTCACCATCCGCTATTATTACACGACGGATGACCGCGTCATGCCGAACGTGCTCAAGCCGCATGTCCGTGCCGTCGAAGACCTGCTGCTGGAGCTCGTGAAGGCCTCCGGCGACAAGATCATCCTTGAAACCATCCACCCGAACCCGAACACGGAGGAGGAGGACAAGGCCCGCGAAGATGAAATCCAGGACATGGGCCCCGTGAACCAGGAAGGGGACAAGATTTACTTCGGCCTGGCCATCCAATGCCTCGACCAGAAGGAGGTCATCCCCTTCCTCAATCCCCCCGCCCCGAATGAAGGCTCCGCCGTCGAATACGACATCGCCCGCGCCATCTCCAAGGTCACCAAGCCGGTCAAAAGCGTCATCGGTGTCATGAGTGCCATCCCCGTCATGGGCTCCCCGATGTTCCCCTTCCAGCGTCAACGTGGCCAGGAGCCCTGGGTCGTCGTCCAGCAGTTGCGCGCAGACTATGAAGTGGTCGAAGTGCCGATGGGGACGGACAAGATCGACCCCAACATCAAGGTGCTCCTCGTCCTGCATCCGGCGGACATCGCCGAAGGCGCGGAATACGCCATCGACCAGTTCCTGCTCGGTGGTGGCAAAGTCATCGCGCTCGTCGATCCCAACAGCGTCGTCGCCCAGGCGTTCAGCGGCCAGCCGAACCCGATGACCGGCCAGCCTGGCGGGCAGATCAACACCTCCTCGGATCTCAAGCAACTCTTCAAGGCTTGGGGCGTCGGCTACAAAAGCGATCTCGTCGTCGCCGACATGAACTACCGCGGCATGCTGCAAGGCCGCAACAACCCCACCGCGCTGCACCTGCCTGCGGAGGCCATCAACCGCGACGACCGCATCACCTCCGGCCTCAATTCCCTCGTCATGGTCACCGCCGGATCCTTCAGCATCGACAAACGCGAGGGCATTGACGCGCAGACTCTTGTCAGCAGTTCCGAGGAATCCGCCATGATCGACATCACAGACGCGGAGAAGGCCCGCTCACCACAGGGGCTCACCAGCTTCACCGCAGGCGGCCGCAAGCAACTGCTCGCACTGCGTCTCACCGGCAAATTCAAGACCGCCTTCCCCAACGGCAAGCCAGCCAAACCTGCGGGCAGCCCCGAAACCGGCGGTGCCCAGGAGGAGGCGAAACCCTCCACCGCCACCACACCTCCGGCCTCCGTCACCACGCCTCCAGCGGCAAGCAGCAAAGAAGATCCCAAGAAGGAAGCGGCGAAAAAAGACGACGGTTCGCTCAAGGAATCCGCCAACAGCGAAGGCGCCGTCATCATCTTCTCCGACGCGGACATGCTCTACGACGCCTTCTGCGTGCAGCAGGACCCCATGACCGGCATGCTCGTCTCCCGCACCGGCAACCTTCCCGCCATTCTCAACGCCGTGGAAGTCCTCTCCGGCGGCGGCGATCTCCTCCAGGTGCGCAACCGCAAGTCCGCCGTGCGCCCCTTCAGCACACTCAAGGAAATGCGTGAGAAGGTGGAGAGCCGCTACCGCCCGCAGCTCATGGCCCTGGAGGCCGAGCGCGGGAAGATCGCAGAAAAAATGGGCGCGCTGCGCTTGAAACGCGACTCCAAAGGCAAGGGCTTCATCATCGACCCCCAGCAGCAGAAGGATCTCGAGGCGCTCATGCAAAACGACGTCGACCTCTCCCGCAAGGTGCGTGAAATCAAAAAAGACCAGAACAAGGAGATCGAATACACCAAGACCATGCTCAAATGGCTGAACTTCCTCGCCGTGCCGTTGCTGGTCAGTTGCGCGGGCATCCTGCTCGCCATCCGCCGTCGTGCCGCCACCGCCGCGGTCTGATCTCCCCTTCCCGCCTTTTCACCCGTCATGAAAAAAATCATCATCCTGCTCATCGTGCTCGCCGCGCTCGTCGGAGCCGCGCTTTATCAGCAAAAAGACCGCAACTCCCGCCTCAGCACCGGCTCCCGCAAGGGCGCTGACATGCGCACGCTGCTCCTCCCGGACTTCGATGTGAACAGCATCCAGAAAATCCGCGTCAAGGACGGCATGAACGAGGTCAATGTCGCGCTCAAAGGCACCGCCTGGGCTGTCTCCGAACGCGGCGGTTATGAGGCCAGCTTTGACAAGATCAGCCGCGCCCTTCTCGCCCTCAAGGAGCAGAAAATCAGCAGGAAGCAGATCGTCGGCAAGGAGTCCTGGGGCAAAATCGGCGTCCAGCCGCCCGGCGAGCCTGACGCCCAGGGCATCGGCACCCTCGTCGAGCTGCTCGACGGCAAGGGCAACCTCAAGAAGTCCTTCATCCTCGGCGGCAACGTCACCAGCTCAGGCAATCAGAGCAGCTCCCCCTTCGGCGGCAGCAACGAACGCCTCATCCGCATCCCCGAGGATGGCACCACCATCTGGGTCGTCGGCAACACCTTCACCGACCTCGAAAGCAAGGCCGATTCCTGGCTCGAAAAAGCCTTCCTCGATGTGCAGAAGCTCAAGTCCGTCGAAGTCACCGCCGCGAAGCCCGAGGACTCGTGGAAAGCCTCCCGCGCCAAGGAGGAGGACAACGAATTCACTCTCGAAGCCGCCAAACCCGGCGAAAAACTCGACAACGGCAAGTCCAACCTCGCCAGCCTCCTTTCCAGCCCCACCTTCAACGACGTGCTCGCCAAGGACAAGGCCGCCGCCACGATGAAGGACGCGGTGAAGGCAAAGCTCATCACCTTCGACGGTTTCACCTACAACGTGCAGGCTGTGAAACAGGCCGGCAAGGACGGTGCGGGAGACAAACACTACCTCACCGTCGCCGTCAGCGCGGACATCGCCAAGGAGCGCGCCCCGGTGAAGGATGAGAAGGCCGAGGACAAAAAGAAAAACGACGAGTCCTTCGTCGAGGAGAAGAAAAAGAAGGAGGAAAAGCTCGCCGCTGAGAAGAAACTCGAAGGCTGGGTTTATGAGGTCAGCGATTACACCCTGGGCAGTTTGCTCAAGAAGCGCGCCGAAATTCTCGCCGAGCCTGAAAAAGCCGGCTCACCAGCTGCGGGCTCTGCTCCCGCTGGCGGACTGCCGGACGTGAAAAAAATGCTCCAGTCCGTCCCTCCCGCACCTGCGCCGGTCTCACCGCCCCCTTCCCTGGCCACGCCGCCATCCACCCCGCTGCCGGAAACTCCCAAGACAGAGATCAAACCCGCGCCAGCCCCCGGCAGCAACCCCGTCACCGGCACGAAACCCGTCGAGCCCCCCAAACCTGCTCCCGAAGCAGCGAAGAAGTAAGCCTGGACGGCCAGTCTCCGCAAACAGACGATAACCGCCCCGGATTTCCGCCATCCGGGGCGCGGCAGGATTCCCCACGCGACGCGGGCGCTCGGCAACGCCATGCGACCTTGTGGCTGTCGCTGCTTCCAGTGTTTTTCGCGCGCAGCGTGGACTTGTGTGGCCTTGCTGTCCTGGGCTAGAATTCCCCCCGTCATGTTTACACGCCCTCCACTCGCGGCCTTGTCACTCTGCGCTCTCATCCTCACGGCCTGTGGCCCTTCAGGAGAAACCAGCGTCGAAAAGCAGATCGCCGATCTGGAAAAAGCAAATCAGCAGACCGCTGTGAAGCAACCGGACAGACCACCTCCACTCCTGTCGGCCACCCCCGGCCTCGCGGCCGAGGACGGACGCGTCGAAATCATCCTGCTGCTGCCTGACACACGCATCGCCCTGCAGGAGTTCCAGCGCAACGGCCTCGCCACGCTCGTCGGCAGGCAGGTCGGCTACAAGCTCACCACGCACGACGCCGCCGGCGTGGTGGCCAGGCAGGTCGAACAATTTCATCAGGCCATCGCCGTGAAACCCGCCGCCATCATCGTCAATCCCATCGACCCATCCTCGCTCGCCGCCGTCATTGTCGAGGCCGGCACCGCAGGCATCCCCGTGATCGGCCTCGACAAACGCATGCTCAATGAAGGCTGTGCCAGCATCGTCTTCAGCGAGCAGCGCCTCGTCGGCCGTCTCGCCGGCCAGACCGTCCTCGAAGCCCTCAAACGAAAGGCCGCCGAGGAAGGAGCGGCGGAAACCACCGGACGCGTGCTGCAGTTGCGCGGCGCCGAGGGCGGCCATGCCAGCGCCGAGATCGCCGCCGGTTTCAGCGAGGCGCTGCAAAGCGCGCCTGGTGTCATCCTCGTGCATGACAGCCCTGCGGACTGGAATGTTGAAAAGGCCGCCCAACGCACCGCCGAGGCCTTTCACCTCCAGAAAAAATTCGATGTCATCTTCGCCCACAACGACGCCATGGCCATGGGCGCGGCGAAAGCCGCCGAAACCGCCGGCCAGCGCGAAAACATCCTCATCGTCGGCGCCGACGGCCTCGCCGGACAGAAGCGCGGCATCGACCTCGTCCAGCGCGGAGAACTGGAAGCAACCGTCGTCCAGCCCGCCCTCGTCGATCTCGCCCTGCAGATCATTCTCAAACTGCGCTCTGACAAAGCCTTCAAGCCCGCGCCCTCATACGAAATCCAGCCCGTCGTGATCGTCCCAAAAAACGCCGACGAATCCTTCCGCTCCGGCACCTATAAATTGCCGGCCTTGTAGCGCCATCGCACCGCGCACAAACCGCCCATCTCCCTCCCAACGCAGTCAAAAATCATCCAACTGCCCGGTGTTGCACGATGCCCGTCTTGACGAGCCATGCTCCCGCCTCAAGCTTCGCTCATGCGCCTCCATCTCATCCTCCTCTCCGCCCTCCTCCCCATCCTCTCCGCACAGGATGCCTCCACTCCCAAAGTGGATGCCAGGGCGCAGCTCGAAGACGCGAAAAAACTCCTCAAAGAGACCGCGCCCGGCGTTTACGACCTCACCGGCATCCAGATCACCGCCGCCACGCGCGAGCTGCGCATCCCGTGCAGCATCCTCCATCAAAAGCTGCCCATCGAATACGCCCTCTGCCACGAAACAGGAGAAAAAGTCCACGAGACCATCCTTCAGACCACGGTGAAGCCCATCCAGGTCCAGCTCGCCCTCCTCCTCGCCAATTACCAGCCCGCCACCCTCGGCATCCTCGAAAAACTCGATCCGAAGGAAGATCGCCCCTACAAGGACAAGGACACCGAGCCGGCCACTCCCGGTGCCAACCGCCTCCACATCCGCTGCGAATGGAAAGACGGTGACAAAACAAAAAACGTCCCGCTCTCCGACTTCATCCAGAACATCGACGAACGCAAAACTCCGCCTGACCTCGACACCTGGATCTTCAACGGCTCCCGCATCGACGCCGAAGGCTTCGCCGCAGAAATCACCGGCTCCATCATCTCCACCTATGTGGACCGCACCGCCATCATCAACTCCCCCGCCAAAGGCAACCACCGCGACGATCTCTGGATCAGCATGCCCGCCAACATCCCGGCCGAAGAGACAAAGGTGACGCTTATCATCACGCCGGCCGTTAAATAAATCGTCCTCGTCCTCCTACTCGAACTCGCCCTCGATTTTCTCGCTCCGCCCGGTCAAGATTTGGTCAAGCAAGTCAAAGCATGGTCAAGAATCGTCCCGCTTGACCACCTTGACTCCTTGACCGTTGACGCCCCCGTTTTTTCACATCCAGTTGGTTCCATCATGAAAATCCCCGCCTTCCTCTGCTTCCTGGCGACTGCCTCCGGCCTCTTCGCGCAAGCCGCCACCCAGGCGTCACGTCACGAATCCCTCAAACAAGAGCTTCGCCTCAGCGTCGAACGCGGCCTGAACTTCCTCCGCGCGAAACAAAACCCGCAGACCGGCCAGTGGGGCGAGGCCGAGCCCGTCGCCATCACCGGACTCGCCACCGCCGCCTTCATGCTCGATCCCGGACGCAAGCCCGGCGATCCTGTTCCCGCCGAGATCGAAAAGGCCACCCACTATCTCATCAGCAACGCCAAGCCCGACGGCTCCATCACCATCAAGGCCCGCGCCACCTACAACACCGCCATCGCCCTCACCGCGCTGCTCCTGAATCCGAAGCCTGAAAACGAGGAGGTCATGCTCAAGGCGCGCCGCTACCTCGTCACCCGCCAGCTCGACCTCGACGAAAAAGGCAAGCAGGACAACCCCACCGACGGCGGCATCGGCTACGGCGAGGAAAAAGCCTCTCACGCTGACATGTCGAACACCACCTTCGCCCTCGAAGCCATCTACTACGCCCAGTCCCTCCTAGCCGACAAAGGCGACGCCGCCAAAAACGAGCCCCAGCTCAACTTCGGTGCCGCCATCGACTTCATCCAGCGCTGCCAGAACCGACCCGAGAGCAACAAATCCAGTTGGGTCAGCAAAGACCCCGACGACGCCGGCGGCTTCATTTACAACCCCACTGAAACCCGCGGCGCCAAGGTCGAAAACCCCGACGGCACCATCTCCCTCCGCAGCTACGGCAGCATCAGCTACGCCGGCCTCCTCAGCTTCATCTACGCCGGCCTCGAAAAAGACGATCCACGCGTCAAAGCCGTCATCGACTGGATCAACGCCCACTACAGCGCCGACGAAAACCCCGGCCTCGGTGCCCAGGGCCTCTACTACTACTACCACACCCTCAGCAAGGCCCTCAGCATCGCCAAAATCGACTTCATCAAAACGAAAGACGGCAAGCTCATCGACTGGCGCGCCGACATCACGCAAAAGCTCCTCAACCTCCAAAAAGGCGACGGCTCCTGGTCCAACACCGAAGGCCGCTGGATGGAAAGCGACCCCGTCCTCACCACCAGCTACATCCTCATGGCGCTGGGCCGCATTCATCAGACATTGTAGCCCAGTTGCGCCGCAACGGGTCCGTCAAGGCTGCACCGTCAAACGGTCAAGGAATCGACGAGAAGTCCAACACTGCCGGCGAGTAGGAGCGCACCCGGCATTGTCCCGTAGTACCGGCTTTATCCGGAATCAGACCAGACCGGGTCAAGCCGGGACTACAATACAAAGCCCCCCACAGTTCCAGTCGCTCCGCAAACCGGCGTCATAAGGCACGCTGTCTGCCGCGTCTTCATGGCCGCCCTCTCGTCCCAATCGCCCTCGTTGTTCATGCCGCCGTGGTTCCAGTCGGTCTTGGAAAATCAGCCTGCATGCCGCTGCGGACGGTTTCAGGACGCTCGATCAATGGCAATGCACCGCCTGTTTGCTTTCGTGCTTCGCGATTTTGACCCGATGGAAGTCGATCCTGTCAACTATCGACCCCTGACCACTTCTTGCGGGTTTCGGCTCTGGTTTGCCCGGTTCAGGCTTTGCCGGAGGGGATGGCTGCGGTTTGGGCTCCTGTGCGATCAAGAGGGACGAAAAAGTGAGAACGCAGGCTAAAACGAGGCGCGTGGGCATGGTGAAGGCGGGTTAGGAGACGCGGAGTCTAGCGAACAACGGCCCAGCGCGCACTTCTTTGTGCAAGGTTGTTGGGAAAGCGGGTGAAAGTGCCATTCATTCGCGCCGCCGTTCCCTATGCGGTGAAAATAGTTTCCGGCGGCCAGACTTCTTGAAATCAATGGCCGCGTTCGGCGCTCTTAGAAGCGCTTCGGAGGGTGAAAAGCATGCGGTGTTGTGGTGCGCTGCATGATTGCGGTATGCTCACTGGAAATTCGTCACGAATATGAACGCCGTTTCGCCCAACGCTTCATCAGTTCGCGGTTCGCGGTTCGCGAAACTGACCGTCGGGGCTGTCAAGAAGCCGTTTCAAACCGGGCGGTCGGGCGTTCAAATCGTACGGTCGGAGCTTCAAGCGGCCCGGTCGGGCGCCCAAATGATGGCGCCGAGTGTCCAAACGACACGGTTGTCCGCTCAAGCAGGGCGGTCAGCATTTCAAATGGTTCTTCGCGGGTTTTGATGGGTGAAGAAGGTGAGGTAGGTGGAGTAGATGCCCCACGACCACAGCCTGCAACAACACTATCACCTTCTGCTCGGACTCAACAAGGACTGGGAGGTGGAAGAAGTGAAGCTAAGCATTGAGGGGCGGGCGGTGCATATCAAGCTGCGGCATACAGGCCGTGGGAGAGTGTTGTGTCCTGGATGTCAGAGTGGGTGCAGCATCTTCGATCACGCCCCGGAGAGGAAGTGGCGGCACCTC
>JAEUHJ010000142.1 GCA_016795375.1 Verrucomicrobiaceae bacterium | reverse complement strand
AACGGAGTGAGACAGACAAAGGCGCGGCCTTTGCCCGCAGGTAGCCAGCCGCAGGCTGCTCGTAGGGCGAGCACAGCGAGGCAATTCGGCGCCAAAGCCGTGCGCGAGTGGATCGCGCAGCGTGGGTTCGAAACGCCCTACATCGAGCCGGGAAGCCCATGGCAGAACGCCTGCAGCGAATCGTTCAACGCGCGTCTGCGTGATGAACTGCTCAACATCGAATGCTTTGGCACGCTCGCGGAAGCGAAAGTGCTGGGCAAAGAATGCCGGCACGGCTACGATGAACATCGTCCTCATTCATCCTTGAATTACCAGCCACCACGGAGTTCGCGCAGCGTTGTTTTTGGCTGATTCCGTTCCGCTCCTTCAGCCAAAAGGCAACGCATCTCCCCCAAGCCAAGCCAACCCCACACCCGAACAAAGCCGCCAGACACCGCAGGACTCTCATAAAAAGTGGATCAAGTTCCGGGGGCATCTCATTTCCACCCGTCGTGGGCTTGATCTCAATGTTTGATCGCATGAAAAGCCCGTTCCTCCTTCTCGTTGTCATTTCCACTTTCGCCCAGGCCGCCGACTGGCCGGTCTGGCGCGGGCCGAACCACGATGGCATCTCGACGGAAAAACTGGCCGGCACCGGGGTGAGGAAACTCTGGGAAACGAAGACCGGCACCGGTTTCGCCTCGTTCACCGTCGCGGACGGCCGCGTTTACACGACGGGACATGCGGGCGGCAAGGACACCGTGTTTTGCTTCGACGCGGCGAGCGGGAAGCAAGTGTGGAAACACGACTACGCCGCCGACCTGGGCGACAAATATTATGAAGGCGGCACCTCCGCCACGCCGACGATCGAAAACGGCAAGACGTATCATTTGAGCCGCTGGGGCGATCTGTTTTGCTTCGATGCGGCCACTGGCAAGATCGTGTGGCAAAAAAACATCCAGCAGGAAACCGGGGCGAACATTCCCGACTGGGGTTACGCCGGTTCGCCGCTGGTTCACGGAGGCCTGCTCATCCTGAATGTCGGCAAATCCGGCACCGCGGTCGAAAAGGCCACCGGCAAGATCGTCTGGAAATCCGACACCGACAACGCGGGCTACTCCACGCCTCATCCGATCATGGTGAACGGCAAGGTGCAGGTCGTTTTGAGTTCCGGACGCGCTTACAAGGGCATCGACCCGACCAACGGCACCGTTTTGTGGGAACACACCTGGTCCACCAGCTACGGCGTGAACGCCGCCGATCCGATCCTCAGCGGCACGAAGCTCTTCATCTCCTCCGGCTACAACAAAGGCTGCGCCGTGCTCGATCTCGCCTCCGCCGAACCGACGGAAGTCTGGCGCAGTCGCGTGATGAAAAATCAATTCAACTCCAGCATTCTGATCGAAGGCCACCTCTACGGCAGCGACGGCGACGAGAGCAAAACGTCGTCCTTCAAGTGCATCGACTTCGCCACCGGCACGGAAAAGTGGAACGAACCTGGCATCGGTTTCTCCTCGCTCATGGCTGCGGACGGCAAGCTACTCATCATGACGGCCAAAGGCGAATTGATCATCGCCAAGGCCAATCCGGCCAAGTTTGAGCCGGTTTCCCGCACGCAGGTGCTCTCCGGCCGCTGCTGGAGCGCCCCCGTGCTGGCCAACGGCCGCATCTATGTCCGCAACGCCGCAGGCGACATGGCCTGCCTGGTCGTCAATTGACGCCATCAATACAACCTCGGCTTTAATTGATTTGTCGAGAGCCGCCAGGGTGCGCAGGATGGTGCCATGCAACAGCTCATCATCGACAAGCCGTATCGCTTCATCCCATCGAGGAACAGCCGCCTCTGGAGCACGTTGGTCCATTGGTTGCTGCCAGGGCTTCTGCGGAAATCCTACGGCATCCTGTCCTGCGAGTGCACAGGCGTGGAGAGGTTGCGCGCATCATTGGACGCTGGCCATGGCGTGATGTTGGCGGGAAACCATTGCCGTCCCTGTGATCCGATGGTGATCGCGTGCAGCCTGCGCCCGCATGTGAAATGCGACTTCAGCACGATGGCGAGCTGGCACATTTTCCATCAGAGCCGCGTGCAGACGTTCTTGTTGCCACGCATGGGCGGCTTCAGCGTGTATCGCGAAGGCATGGACCGCGAGTCGCTGAATCACGCGACGCAGATCCTCGGCGAGGCAAAACGTCCGCTGATCGTATTCCCGGAAGGTTTCATCACGCGCAGCAACGATCATCTGGCGAACCTCATGGACGGCGTGGCCTTCATGACACGGTTGGGAGCCAAGCTGGCGGCAAAGATCGATCCGAACCGCAAGGTGGTCATTCATCCGACCTTCCTGCGCTACTTTTTCGAAGGCGATCTCGAAACCACGCTGCGTCCGGTGCTGAAGGACATCGAGGCAAAGCTGTCCTGGCAGCCGCAGACGCATCTCTCCGTGCGGCAGCGCATCGCCAAACTCGGCGAGGCGCTGCTTTCCCTCAAAGAGATCGAATATCTCGGCGCCACCCGCGCCGGATTGCCAGCGCAGCGGGTCGGCGCTTTGATCGACCACCTGCTTTCGCCGCTGGAGACGCAGTGGCTCAAGGCGCCGCGTCGCGACAAGGACACAATGGAGCGCATCAAGGCCCTGCGCACCGCCATCGTGCCCGATCTTCTCGATGAAACCATGTCCGAGGCCGACAAGGCCGCGCGCTGGCGTCAACTCGCCGATCTTTATCTCGTGCAGCAACTGCACTGCTATCCCGGCAGCTACCTCGACACTTCGGAAGCACCGGAACGGCTGCTGGAGACAGTCGAACGCTTTGAAGAAGACCTGACCGATGTCGCACGGCCGCATCCACCGATGCGCGCGGTCGTGATGATCGGCGAGGCGATCGAAGTCTCGCCCGAACGTCCCCGTGGTGTCCCCGCTGATCCCATCACGCTCGCCATCCGCCAGCAGCTCGAGGCGCTGATGCAGGAATCTCTCGCCCACCGCCAATCATGAACACCACCAGCATTCTTATTCGCATCGGCGTTGTCGCGGGAGCGCTCGTCATCTGGCATTGGACGCAGAAACTCATTGGCAGCCGGGCGGCGCCACGCGACGGCCTTGGCGACCTCGTTCACGATCTCACCGCAGGCTGGCACGGCTGGCTCAGCCGCAATGACCGCGCGGCGAACCGGTTGCTGATGACGAGCTCGTTCTTCATCGATGTGCTCGGCCTGTCGGTCATCGGTCTGTCGGTGTTCGGCGGCAGTTTCACGCCGTTCATCGCGCTGCTGATGCTCTTCGGCATGCGTCAGATTTGCCAGGCCGTCTGCACGTTGCCGCCGCCTCCGGGCATGATCTGGCGCAATCCGGGCTGCCCGTCGCTGCTGGTGACGTATGATGTGGGCAACGACTTCTTCTTCTCGGGACACACAGCGCTGGCAGTCCTGGGTGCGCTCACACTGGTGCAGGCCGGCCCTGCGTGGGTTGGCGTCGCCGCCGTGGCGGTCGCTTGTGGTGAAATCGCCACCGTGCTCGTGCTGCGGGCCCACTACACGCTCGATGTCATCGCCGGAGCTGCCGTGGCCTTTTTCGCCCACGACATCGCAGGCACGGTCTCTCCGGCCATCGACGCCTGGCTGCGCTGACCATGTGTTTCATCTTGAAGAATACCGCCATGACCGCATCAGCAGCCCGGAACCGCGAGCGGATTCGCGGACTACGCCCCAAACACGCATGAACTCCACGCCCCACCCCTCCAACTGGCAACGCGGCTTCTGGTGCCTGATGGGCACGCAGTTTCAGGGGGCGTTCTCCGACAACGTACTCAAGCAGCTCGTCATCTTCCTCGTGATGGCGCAGCATCTGCCGAAAGCGCGGCTCGACTCGCTCGTCTCGGACGCAGGCACGTTTTTCGCCGTGCCGTTCCTGCTGTTCTCGATGTTCGGCGGCTGGATGGCGGATCGTTTCAGCAAACGGCACGTCATGATCGGTGTGAAGACGATGGAGATCGGCATCATGGTCTTCGCCACGTTCGCGCTGGCATCGCGCAACCTGAACCTGCAGCTCGCCAGCATCTGCCTCATGGGCGTTCACAGCGCGTTCTTCGCCGCGTCGAAATACGGTTCGCTGCCGGAGGTCGTGCCGCCGGAGAAACTGTCGTGGGCCAACGGCATCATCGAGATGCTTACATTTCTCGCCGCGATTCTCGGCACGCTCGCCGCGGGCTGGCTGGCGGTCGGTTTCGCCGACAAACCAGCCTGGCCTGGAGTCATTCTGCTCACGCTCGCCATCATCGGCTGGATCATGAGCCGTGGCATCACGCGTATTCCCGCCGCGAGTCCGGAAAAACCGCTGCGCATCAACTTCCTCGGCGATCTGTGGCGCGAATTTAAGTGGATGAAGACGGATCGCGACCTGTGGCGGGCAAACCTCGGCAACACGGGCTTCTTTTTCATCGCCATCCTGATTCAGATGAACCTGCTGCTCTACGCGGAGCAGGTGCTGCACGTCGATCCGCTTGGAAACAGCGCCCTGCAGGTCGCGCTGGCCGTCGGCATGGCAGCGGGCAGCATCCTCGCAGGCAAACTGAGCGGCGATCACGTCGAGTATGGTTTGATCCCGCTCGGCGCGTTCCTGATGGCCGCGATGGGCTATGTGCTCGGCATCGAAGGCGTTTCAAAGCTCACCTTCACCATCTGCCTCGCGTTCCTCGGCATTGGCGGCGGTTTGTTCATCGTGCCGCTGGCCGCCGTGTTGCAACATCGTCCGCCTGCGGATCGCAAAGGAGCGGTGCAAGGCGCCGCGTCCTGGCTTTCTTGGGTTGGCATCAGCGCGGCGGCGTTGCTGCAAAAGGAGCTGAACATCCGCCTGCAATGGACACCGGGGCAGATTTTCTGGTTCTGCGCCGCATGCGCGGTGGTGGCGGGCGTTTATGTGACGATGTCCCGCCCGAATGCGTTGCCCGCATTGCTGAAACGCTGGATGCATGGCAAGGTGGACATCGGTCATGGCTGACATCCTCCTTCTTCCCTTCGGCAGCGCGGGTGATGTCTTCCCCTTCATCTGGCTGGGGCGGCATCTGCTGGCGCGCGGGCATCGCGTGACGATGATCACGGCGTGTCTGTTTGAGGAGCAGGCACGCAAGGCAGGGCTGGATTTCATCCCGCTCGGCGAGAAGGAGGAGTTCGAGGCCATGATCCGCGATCCACGCATCTGGAAGCCCGGTCATGGCACGAAGGTCGTCTTCGATTTCGCCGCAAAGTCCGTGGAGCCGTATCTCGCGGCCATCGAGAAGCACGGGCACGTCGATTTGATGCTCGCGCCGGTCACCACCTTCGCGGGAAGGCTCGCGCGTGAGAAGCGCGGCACGCCGCTGATCACCGTGCATCTTCAGCCCGCCGTCTTCCTCAGCGTGCATGAGACGCCGCTGCTGCATCCGGCA
Organism: Verrucomicrobiaceae bacterium; assembly: GCA_016795375.1. GTDB lineage: Bacteria > Verrucomicrobiota > Verrucomicrobiia > Verrucomicrobiales > Verrucomicrobiaceae > Prosthecobacter. The sequence goes on along the minus strand of JAEUHJ010000142.1, from coordinate 24,171 downwards.
ATGCGCTGGCTCCGCCCCATGCCGGTGTGGTTCAAACGGGTGCTTTTCTCGCTGCCGAACCCGGTCGATCTCTTCGCGCTGCCAACCGTGGGGCGTCTTTGTCTGCAAAACGGTGTGAAACCACCGGCAAGCATCTTCCGCGAATGGTGGGATTCGCCGGATGGCGTCCTCGCCCTGTTTCCGGACTGGTTTGCCGCGCCGCAGCCCGACTGGCCGGAGAATCTGCTGCAATGGACGTTTCCACTGGAGGATCTGGCGAAGGAACAGCCGCTTCCGGGCGAGTTGCGGGCATTCCTTGCCACTGGTGACAAGCCCGTCGTGTTCACACCTGGCAGCGCGAACGTGCAGGCGTCACGCTTCTTCGCCGTCGCGGCCAAAGCAGTGCAGCAAATCGGTTGTCGCGCGGTCTTTGTCACCCGCGAGCCGAAACAAGTACCACCCAACTTGCCGGCAAACATCCTGACCGTCGAATACTCCCCGTTCAGCGCACTGCTGAGGCATGCGAGTGTGTTTGTGCATCACGGCGGCATCGGCACGATGTCGCAGGCGTTCGCCGCCGGTGTGCCGCAGCTCGTCATGCACATGGCGCACGACCAGCCGGACAACGCGGATCGAGTCGAGCGCCTCGGGACGGGAATCGGTCTCAGCGTCCGGCAGTTCACGCCGGAACGAGTGAGCGGGGCATTGAGGCGGCTCCTCAACAGTCACGAGATTCACAACCGCTGTGCCTTGGTCCGCGTCGAGCTTGAGAAAGGGCCTGGCACGGACGTTTTGATGCGCTGGATTGAAGATCGAATCGCGAAATGAACCACGACGCCCGACCCGAACGCCGTTTCAACCTGCTGCAAGCCACAGCGCTGAACATGTCGAACATGCTCGGCGCGGGGCCGTTCATCACGATTCCGGCGCTGATGATGACGATGGGCGGGCCGCAGTCGATGCTGGGCTGGGGTGTGGCGCTGATCGTGGCGCTGGCGGACGGGCTGGTGTGGAGCGAACTCGGCGCGGCGCTGCAAAAATCCGGTGGGTCGTATGTGTATCTGCGTGAAGGCTATGGACGCGAGACATGGGGCCGCTTCATGGGTTTCCTGTTCATCTGGCAGTTCATTCTGAGCGGTCCGTTGGAACTGGCGACGGCATACATCGGCGTGGCGCAGTATTTGCAGCCGCTATGGCCCCAGAGCAGCGACTTCACACGATTGTGCGCGGGCGCAAGTGTGGGCTTGTTCGTGATCTTCCTGCTCTACCGGAGGATTGAGTCGATCGGGAAGATCACCGTCGCGTTGTGGGCCGGGGCGCTGCTGGCGATGGCGGTGGTGATCATCACAGGCGTGATGCATTTCGATGCGAAGATCGCCTTCGACTTCCCGGAGAACGCCTGGCAGTTCGACGCGGCGAAATGGGTCGCGCTCGGCGCGGCGGCGCGCATCGGCATCTACGACTACCTCGGCTACTACGACATCTGCTTCATCGGCGACGAGGTGAAACAGCCGGGACGCGTGATTCCGCGCGCGGTGATGCTCAGCCTCGTGCTGGTCGCGTTGATCTACTTTGCCGTGAACCTCTCAATCATCGGCGTCGTGCCGTGGCGGGAGTTTGCGGGCTCGGAAAACGTCAGCAAGCCAGTGGTGACGATGATGATGGCGAAAATCTACGGCAATGACTTCGCTCAACTGTTCACCGTGCTGGTGCTGTGGACGATGGTGGCGTGCTGTTTCGCGCTGCTGCTGGGTTACTCGCGCATTCCGTATGCGGCGGCGCGGGACGGCAGTTTTTTCAAGGTGTTCGGCCGTTTGCATCCGAGGATGGGGTTTCCGCATGTGTCGTTGATCGTCGTCGGTGTGATCGCCGCGGCGGCCACGTTCGTGAAGCTGGGCATGTTGATCGATGGATTGCTCACCACACGCATCGTGGTGCAGTTTGCGGGTCAGATCGGCGCGCTCGTCATGCTGCGGCGTTTGCAACCGGAGATGGTGCGGCCGTTCCGCATGTGGTTGTATCCGCTGCCGGCGCTGATCGCGCTGGTGGGCTGGATTTATCTGCTGGTGACGACGGATCGCGTGCTGCTGGGCTACGGCGCGGCTGCTTTGGTCGTTGGAAGCGGTGTTTTCGTCCTCTGGAGCTGGAAGTCGCGTTCGTGGCCGTTTGTCGCAGGGAAATGAACGATCAAACGACGCCTCACCGCCGTAGTAGTCCGCCTATGAACCGATACATCACCTGCCTGCTGTTGTCCGCCGTCATGCTTCACGCGGATGAGTTTGATCCCGCCGACAACACCATCGTGCTCGGCAAACGCGTGGGTTTGATCAAGCCCGGCATGACCGACGCCGACATCGAACGCGGCTACGGCAAGAAGAACCTCAAGAACATGGGCCTGCCCGGCCCTGAAGGATCCACGTTTCCCGGAGCGAAGCTGTTTGAAGGCACGGATCGCGAGTTGGAGATCGTGTGGGATCCGGAGAAGGAAGGAAAGAAGGTCGTGTTCGACATCCGCATTATCGGCAAGGCATGGACCTTTGAAAACGGCCTCAAGGCCGGCATGAGCATCGAGGAGGTCGAGAAGATCAACGGCAGGCCGTTCAAGGTCGCCGGCTTCAGTTGGGACTACGGCGGCTACGCGAACTTCGAAGGCGGCAAACTGGAGGCCAAGCTGAGCGTGCGCTTCAATCCGAGCATGGAGGAGATTCCGGAGTATCTGATGGGCGACAAGCAGATCGCCTCGACGGACAAGAAGCTGCGCGCGGTGAAGCCGAAGGTCGAGGAAGGCGTCACCGTGTTCATGCGGTGAGCGGATAGACCAACACATCGACGCCTGGGGAGCCGACGATGTGGTCGGGCGGGCGTCGAGGGTCGGTGAAACCGGCCTGGAGCAATGGTTCCAGGCTCCAGCTTTCCACCTTGGCCTCCGCCAGAGGATATGGCGTGTGATGGACCTGGCCGCAACGAATGCCGCGCGGCGTTTGCGAGAACAGCAGGTAGCGTTCGGCGAGGAAGAATGCGAGCGAGCCGGGTTCGGCTGCTTTGGGCTGGGCGGCGATGCTGTAGCGGAAGCGCGCTCCATCGGTTTTTCCGTGTCGATGGCAGTCGTAGTCGATCCAGCGGTCCTTCGCCGCGGCCTTCATGCGGGCGTGATGATACGGCAGGTGGAAGAAGGTACGCGCAGTCCAGACGGCGAGCGGTTGGTTGCAGTCGAGCGAGTAGAACCACACGCCGGGCCGCTCCTGCTCATCATGAACGTAGGTGCGCACGTTCATCTCCAGAAAGTCGCTGATGCCAGGCACGGACGGACAGAAACGCGGACGAATTGCTCGCATGAAAAACGGCACGATGGCGAGCCACGCGTCGCCTTGGAACGTGTCCACAAACAAACCGGGCGGCAATGTGCGCTGGATCTCGGCCACATCCCAACGCCAGTGCAGGAAGATCAACTGCTCCCAGCGCTGGTGCATCACATGCGCACGATCTGGACGCTCGCGAATGGCGAGGCGGGATTCGAGCGTGGGTGTAATGCGCATCCTCGGCATCATCGCACCATTTTGGACAGGATTGGCGGGATTTATCGAGGATTAACAGGATAGGCTTGCTTGAATCCACAGAACCGTTCTCCCGATCCTGTGAATCCTGTCAAAACAAGGTGCCTGGCGATTCGGCGAACAAGGTCCGGTTGGATGGCAGCTTGACGGCTGCAAGGCGCGCGGCTTCGCGCTCGATTTGCCACAGCAGCAGGCAACGGCGGAAGAAATTCGACGCGTCGAGTTCGCGCTGATGCTTGTGCAGCAGTTCCTCGCGAATTTGATCCTGCTTCTGAGCCTGAAGTGATTCGCGGCCACCCGCTGTAAAGCGAAGGTGGCCGCAAAAAGCCGCTCATGATGACCGGATGCGTTACGCAAACAGCTTCGTCACCGGCTTGGCCTTCACCAGCTCGCGGGGCTGGTTGAGGTGGTTGTAAACGATGGTCTCGGGATCGATGCCGACGCTGTGGTAGATGGTGGCGAGGAGTTCCATCGGATGCACGGCGTCTTCCGCAGGAGCGGAGCCGGTGGCGTCGGATTTGCCGTGGACGTAGCCGCGCTTGATGCCGGCGCCGCCGATGACAGCGGTGTAGCAATACGGCCAGTGGTCGCGACCGTCGGCGCTGTTGCCGTTGCCGCTGGTGGACACACCTTTTTCAGGGCTGCGGCCGAATTCGCCGAGCGCGACGACGAGCGTTTCATCAAGGAGGCCGGTAGCGTCGAGGTCTTCAAAGAGAGCGCTGAGGCCTTGGTCGAGCATGGGGCCGCTCTGATTCTTCATGCGCTGCGTGAGACCGACGTGATGATCCCACGAATGATTGTCGGAGTTCGCGACCTTGGGCCAGATGACTTCGACCACGCGGGTGCCGGCTTCGAGCAGACGACGCGCGAGGAGGCAGCTTTGACCAAACGTGTTGCGGCCATAGCGGTCACGCAGCTTCCCGGGTTCGCGATCCAAGGCGAAGGCATCGCGCGCACGGCCGCTGGAGATGAGGTTCAGCGCCTGATTGTAGTAGCTGTCGAGGCTGAGGTCCTTCGTGGCGGCCTCAATGGTTGGCATCTGGTCGTTGATGGCGTCGCGAAGTTTGGCACGGCGTTCGAGACGCACGCTGAAGAGGTCGGGGCGCAGTTGCAGGTCGTCGATCTTGATGCGGTCCATCTTGCCCATGTCGAGATCGTCGCCATCCGGGTAGAGCGTGTAGGGATCGAAGGCCTTGCCGAGGAAACCGGCGCCACCACCCTTGCCGACGACATTGGATTCCTGCAACGGACGCGGAAGCTGCACGAAGGGCAGCATCGGCTCCTGCGGCGGCTTGAGACGGATGATGTTGCTGCCGAAGTTCGGGAAATCCTTCGCGTTCGGCGGCTCGAGCTGGCCGGACGGACTGACCTTGTCCGTGGTGTAGCCGGTCATGATCTGGTAGATGGCCGCCGTGTGGTTGAACAGACCATTCGGTGTGTAGCTCATCGAATTGATCATGGTGAACTTGTCGTTCACCTTCGCGAGCTGCGGCAGGATCTCGGTGAAATGCTTGCCGGGAACTTTCGTCGGGATCGTCTTGAAGGCGCTGCGCACCTTGTCCGGCACGTTCTCCTTCGGGTCCCACAGGTCGAGGTGCGAGGGGCCGCCCTGGAGATAGATCATGAGCACATGCTTCGCCTTGCCCCAGCCGGCGCGGCCTGCGTTCGGCGAACTGGCCGCCATGGTCTGGCCACGCAGCACATTGTTGAGCGTGAGGCCCATCATGGAAGCGCCGCCGACACGCAGAATGTCGCGACGGGTCATGCCGAGGTCTTTGTCACACAGGTCTTTGCCGAGAGCGCCAGGAATGCGGAACATGGGGTGCGTTGGGTGAAGGTTGGGACAATATCAGCGGCGAGTACGACAAGGGAGGCGCATTCTTGCCGCTTCAGGTCAGATTGACGGTCTGGAGCGGGATATTCCATGCCGCCCGGATGCCGTCGTTGTCGGAATTGGAGGATACATCGGCAGCATGAACAGAATGCGTTTTTCGCCGCGTAGATTCTCCATCATGCTTCATCGTTTTTTCTGCTTCATCGCCCTGTTTCCCGCCTCCGCCCTCGCGCAGCAGGTCACGCTGCCGTTGCCTCGGCTGCTCACGGTCATGCCCATGGGCGGGCAGGCGGGGAAGGACGTCGAAGTCACCATCACTGGCGAGAATACCGAGGATGTGAGCGGGCTGATGTTCTCCACACCGAAGATCACGGCGAAGCCGGTGGCCGGTGCGGCGGGCAAGTTCACGGTGAGCATCGCGGCGGATGCGGTGGCGGGTGTCTATGATGCGCGGGTGATGTCGCGGCTCGGCGTGTCGTCGGCACGGGCGTTTTCGGTGGGCAGGCTGCCGGAGGTGGTGCGCGCGAAGGCGAACAACTCGGTCGAAACGGCCATGCCGCTGGTGGTCGGCTCGATTTGCAACGCGACGATGACGAGGCGTGCCGTGGATTTTTATTCGTTCCAGGGCGTCAAGGGTCAGGCGGTGGCGGTGGATTGCGCGGCGGCGGGCATCGACTCGCGGCTCACGCCCGTGCTGATCCTCGCGGATGGCAAGGGCGCCGACTTGAAGGTGAACCGCACGGGCGGCATGATCGACTTCACACCGCCTGCGGACGGCAGCTACATCATCAAGGTGAGCGACCTCACTTATCAAGGCGGAGAGCGCCTTTTCTACCGGCTCGCCCTGCAAAAAGGCCCGGCGGAGCCGCAGCCACAGACGCAAATGGTGAGCGCCATGTCGTGGCCGCCTGTGGGATTGGCGGCGAGCGCGACGGGGAAGGAAGCGGAGCCGAACAACACGGACGCGCAGAAGATTTCGCTGCCTTGCGACATCAGCGGCGCGTTTTTCCCGGCGGCGGATGTGGACGGCTATGAGTTCACCGCGAAGAAGGGCGAGACCTGGTGGGTGGAGGTTGCGAGCGAACGCCTCGGGTTGAACACCGACCCCTTCGTGCTCGTGCAGCAGGTGAAGGACGGCAAGTTCACCGACGTGGCGGAGCTGTATGACATCGCACCGCCGATGAAGGTCACCAGCAACGGCTACAGCTACGACGGCCCGCCTTACGACGCCGGATCGCCGGATGTGCTGGGCAAGTTCGCGGCCAGGGAAGACGGCGTGTATCGTCTGCAAGTGCGCGATCTCTTCGGCGGCACGCGCAGCGATCCGCACAATGTGTACCGCCTCCTCGTGCGCCAGGCCGCGCCGGATTTCACGCTCGCCGCGTGGGCCGTCCACATGACGCTGCGCAATGGTGACCGCGCCGCGCTCTCCAAGCCGATGTCGTTGCGCCAGGGCGACGCGCGTGCGTTTGAGGTCGTGGTGCAGCGTCGCGACGGCTTCGATGGCGAGATCGAGATCGGCATGGAAAATCTGCCGCCCGGTGTCAGCGCCGCCGGTTTGAAGATCGGCAAGAACAGAACCTACGGACACCTTGTTGTCAGCGCGGACGAAAAGGCGCCGCGCGGCTTTTCGCTGGCGAAAATCACCGGCAAGGCCGTCATCGACGGCAGGGAGGTCACGCGGTCGGCGCGGCTCGCGAGCGTGGAGTGGGCGGTGAAGGACGCGAAGGGGGAAATCCCCGCGCCGCGCCTCATGGCGGACATTCCTGTGTCAGTGACGGATTCCGAGCAGGCGCCGCTGACCATCGCCACCGTGGAAAACAAGGTCTTCGAGGCTGCGGCGGGCACGACGCTGAAAATCCCGCTCAAACTGACGTGGCGGAACGAGTTCAACGGCACCTCGATCAAGGTGAAAGCCTACGGCGAAGGCTTCAGCGCCATCAAGGAGTTCGACATCCCGATGAAGGCAGCCACATATGACCTGGCGCTCGATCTTGCCGCGCTGAAGATCAAGCCAGGGGATCACACCTTCGCCCTGCAAAGCCTCGGCATCTGCAAATACCGCTACAATCCCGCAGCCGTGCCTTTGGCCGAGGCGGAGCAGAAGAAGGCCGAGGCCGCGCTGGCCGTCGCAGCAGCAGAGGCAAAAAAAGTCGCTGCCACGGATGCCGAGGCCGCAAAGAAGGCCGCTGAAAAACAAAAAGCCGCCGCAGCCGCGATGACCGCCGCCTCCAGCCGGATGAAATCCGTCACCACCACCGCGAACCCGACCGACACGGTGGAGATACTCATCTCCCAGCCCATCCGCGTCCGCGTAAAGGCCGTGGCTGCCACCACCGCCAGCAAATGATGAAACCGCACGCGCTTCTCGCTCTTTTTTGCAGTTCGACCATCGCCCCCGCCGACGAGCTGGAGTTTTACCGCGATGTCTATCCCTTCCTGAAAGGGAACTGCATCTCATGCCATAACAAGACGACGACAAAGGCCGATCTGAACATGGAGACTCCGGCGTTGATGATGAAAGGTGGCGAGTCGGGCCCCTCGCTCATTCCGGGCAAGAGCGGGGAGAGCCTCGTTGTGCAGGCTTCGTTGCATGCGAATGACATGGAGATGCCGCCGTCGAACAACAAGTCCGGCGCGGTGAATCTCACGCCGGAACAGATCGCGACGCTGAAGCTGTGGATCGACCAGGGCGCGAAGAGCACGAAGCCGCAGGAGCGCGCGGTCGTGCTCCGGGCATTCGCGGCGAGCGTGGATCCCATCTACTGCCTCGCGATTTCCAGGGATGGCCGCCACGCCGCCTGCGGGCGTTCGAACCGCATCTTTGTCTATGATCTGGCCACGCGGCAGCTCGTGGCGCAGGTGGGTGATGCGGCGGAGAAAAACGGCGCGGCGCATCGGGCGCTGGTGCAATCGCTCGCCTTCAGCCCTGATGGCACCCGGCTGGCCAGCGGCAGCTTCCGCGAGGTGAAGTTGTGGAAGCTCGGTCCGGCCAAGGCGGCGACGAATGCCGCGCAGACACCCGCCGTGGCGGCAACTCCCGACTTGATCAAAAAGATCGCCGCCGCAGGCAAGGTGGTCGTTTTGAGCGGCGCGATGTCGGCGGATGGCAAGCAAGCCGTCACCGGCTGCGCGGACGGTTCCGTGCGTGTGTGGGATGCGGCGACGCTGAAGCCGGTGATCGAGCTGCGAGGCAGCGTGGCGGCCGCAAAGAAGATGGCGGAGCTGGACTGGACCATCGCCGCGCAAAAGCTGGAGCAGGCATTTCAGCAAAGCGAGATCGCCCGCATGACCGCGCAGGACAAGGCGCTCGATGTGCTGCTGGGCAAGGCCAACGAGGCCATCGCCACGATGAAAAAGGTGCTGCCGGAAAAACAAAAGGCCGTGCCGCCGGCCACCGAGGCGAAGACCGCCGCGCAGAAGGCCGTGGATCAAATCACTGCCAAGCTCGCCGCCGCGAAGGATGCCGCGGCCGAGAAGGAGCTCAAAACCGCTCAGGACAAGCTCATCACCGCGAAGATGACCGAGGTCTCGGCGCTGGCCGCCGTTTCCGCCGCGCAGAGCAATGTGAAGGACGCCGAGGACGATGTGAAACGCATCACCGCGTCGAAAGCGGCCAATGCCAAGGTGACCACCGCTGCCAACGCGGCCATCACGGCAGCGAAGGCCGCGCAGGACAAGGCCGCCGCCGGTCTCGCGGCATTGAAAGCGTCGCTGACCAAAGCCACCGCCAAACCCGTCGCGGTGTCCTTTTCCGTCGATGCCAGCCGTGTGGTCTCGAAGTTCGACGATGGCACATCACGTGCATGGGCCGCGGCCACCGGCCTGCCGGTGGAGGAAGGCAGTGAGCCGCCGAGCTGGACATTGGAGGGGAAAATAGACGCGTGGGGTCTCTTTGCCGACCGGGTGAATGCCGTGCGCTTCAGCCCCGATGGCAAAACGCTCGCGACCGGCGGTGGCGAGCTTTCACGCGGCGGCGATGTCATTCTTTTCGATGTCGCCACCGGCAAGGTCACGCAGACATGGAAGGACAAGCACAGTGATGTGGTGCTCTGCCTCGATTTCTCTCCTGATGGTAAAAAACTGGCCTCGGGAGCAGCGGACAAGATCGCGCGCGTCACCGACATCGCCTCCGGCAAGCCGTTGAACCTGATGGAAGGCCACACACACCACGTCATGGGCATCGCCTTCCGCAGCGACGGCCGCGTGCTCGCCACGGCGGGCGCGGAGGGCACCGTCTCGACCTGGGACATGATCAGCGGCGAGCGGAAGCGGAAGATCGAAGGCTGGACCAAGGAGGTCACCTCCCTGCAGTTCATCGGCGCCACGAACCAGATCATCACCTCCGCCGGCGACAACCGCGTGCGCATCGTCAATGACGAGGGCACCGAGATTCGCAACATCGCCGACCTGCCCGACTACATGCAGTCCGCCGTCAGCACGCCGGACGGGGCCACCCTCGTGGCCGGCGGCGAGGACAGCTATCTGCGTGTATGGGACGCTAAAGGGAAGGTGCTGGCGGCGTTTGGCGGGAAGTAGGCTGGCATCAGGATAAACCATTTCATTTCGTTCGTAGCTCTCCTCACATGCCCTCCATCATCCAGCCTCCTTCTCTCGTCCGTTGCGCCGGTCCGCTGACCTCGCGCCGGAGCTTCATGCAGTTCGGTTTGAGCGGCATGGCGACGCTGAGCTGGCCGGGCTTGCTCAAATTGCGCGCGGAAAACGCGGAGAAGCCGGTCTCGGAGCGCAAATCCATCATCATGGTCTGGCTGCCGGGCGGGCAGTCGCACATCGACACCTACGATCCGAAGCCGGACGCGAGCAGCGAATATCGCGGCCCGTTCAAAACGATCGGCACGAAGATCCCGGGCACGCGCTTCACCGAGCTGCTGCCGATGAACGCGAAGATCGCGGACAAGTTCACCCTCGTGCGCTCCATGAACCAGACTGCCGGCGGCCATCCGGCGGGCACCATGCAGATGTTCTCCGGCGACAGCGACACGCGTGACAAGCCGAAGCCGCGTCTGCCAGACTGGATGTCCGTGGCGTATTACCTGCGTGCGAAGGCAGGCGGACGCAGCAATCCACTGCCGAATTACATCGGCGTGCCCGCCGCGTCGCCGGAGTATTCGAGCCCGGCCTATCTCGGCGACGCCTACGCGCCTTTCGCGGTCAGCGATGATCCGAACCGGCCGAATTTTCAGGTGCCGAACATCGGCCTGGCTGATGAGGCCGAGAACCGCCGCTTGAGCGACCGCATCGCCTTGCGCCGCAGCCTGGACAGGATGGAGCGCGCGTTTGACCTCGAAGGCGAGCTCGGTGCGCTGGATGAATTTGAGGCCCAGGCCGCCACGCTGCTCACGAAATCGTCAACGCGCGACGCTTTTGACCTCAGCAAGGAAGATCCGGCAACACGCGACCGCTACGGACGCAACCGCTGGGGGCAGCAGCTTCTCCTCGCCCGTCGTCTCGTCGAGGCGGGTGTGGAAATCGTCACCAGCAGCCTCAGCGGGCCGTTGTGTGGCCGCGTGAACAACTGGGACGATCACGCGGTGAACCAGCATCAGTTCGAGGCGCTGCGCTTCCGCATGCCGACCTATGACCGCGCCGTGTCCGCGCTCATCGAGGACATTTACGCGCGCGGCCTCGACAAAAAAGTGCTCGTCGTCGTCACCGGTGAATTCGGCCGCACGCCGAAGATCAACTTTGACCGCAGCACCGGCGCGGGTGATGCCAGCGGCCCGACCGGCACGCTGCAACCCGGCCGCGACCACTGGCCGCGCGCCTTCACCAATGTGTGGGCCGGCGGCGGCATCCAGACCGGCGGTGTCATCGGCGCCAGCGACAAGCGCGGCGAGGACGTGGTCGAGCGCCCCTGCAACGCCAGCGATTTCCTCGCCACCGTCTATCATCACCTCGGCATTGATTACACCAAGGTGACGATCGACGACCTCAACGGCCGCCCCGTGCATATCGTGGAGAATGGCCGGGCGATTCCGGAGCTGATCGCGTGATGTTTTTTCCTCCTGGAAGCATCATCCGCCGCGCTGATTTCCGTTAGGCGGGAGTCCACGGCGGCGTTCTTTGCGTGTCATGCGCCTCCGTTTCCACGCTGTTCTCCCGTTGCTGTTGCTCACGCCAGCCTTCGCCCAGACCAAGCTCCAAAAAGCCGACGTCACCCTCGCGCCGCCGAAGAACCTCAAAACGACGCTCCCGCCCGGCTACACGATCCCCATTGTGGATATCAGCGGCGAGAGGCAGCGTCAGGTCATCGTGGATCGAGAGAAAGGCCAGTATCTCGGCCATCCCACCACCGTCCTGCTCGAAGACCACAAGACGATGCTCACTGTTTATCCGAAAGGCCACGGCCGCGGCGCGATTGTTTATAAGCGCAGCAACGATGCCGGCCTCACCTGGAGCGAGCGCCTGCCCACACCGAAGAACTGGGAGACATCACTCGAAGTCCCCACGCTGCACCGTGTGATCGACGCAACAGGCAAGAAGCGCATCATCATGTTCAGCGGCCTCTACCCCGTCCGCATGGCCGTCACCGAGGACGATGGCGCGAGCTGGAGCGGGCTGAAACCCATCGGCGACTTCGGTGGCGTCGTCACCATGGGCACCGTGATCGACTTGAAGACACCGGGGCACTACCTCGCTTTCTTCCACGATGACGGACGCTTCATCCGCGGCGGCGAGGTGGAAAAATACCGCGTCAAAAGCCCGCACGCACCCGGCTACAGCTCATCGACGGCCAAACCGTGGCGCTTCTGGGTTTACACCACGCTTTCAAAAGACGGCGGCCTCACCTGGAGCATACCTGCACCCATCGCCATGCTCCCCGACGCGCAGCTTTGCGAACCCGGCGCGCTTCGCTCGCCCGATGGCAAACAAATCGCCGTTCTGTTGCGTGAAAACAGCCGCAAGTACAACTCCTTCGTCATTTTCAGCGACGACGAAGGCCTCACCTGGTCGCAGCCGAAGGAGCTCCCAGCCGCGCTCACCGGCGACCGCCATACCGCGAAATACGCGCCCGACGGCCGTCTCTTCATCAGCTTCCGCGACACCACGCATGTGAGCCCCACCAAAGGCGACTGGGTCGGCTGGGTCGGCAAATATGAAGACATCGTGAACGGCACCGAAGGCCAGTACCGCGTCCGTATCATGGACAACACCAAGGGCGCCGACTGCACCTATCCCGGCGTAGAAGTACTGCCGGACGGCACCATCGTCACCACCACCTACGGCCATTGGACTGAAGGCGAACCCGCATACGTCGTCAGCGTGCGTTTCAAGCTGGAGGAACTCGATGCCAAACCCCGCAAGTAACCGCCGCCGCTTTCTCGCCGGACTTCCTGCCCTCGGCCTGATCTCCACGCACGCGGCACCCGAACCGCCGCTGGAGCACATCCTTTTCGGCTCCTGCCTCGACACGCATGAGCATCCCATGCTCGACCGCACGCTCACGCTGCCGCGTGATCTTTTCATCTTCATGGGCGACAACGTCTATGCGGACAAAGGCGGCATCCCGATGATGCAGGAAAAGTACGCGCTGCTCAAAAACAGCCGGTTCTTCCGTGGATTGAAGAACAAGCCGATTCTGGCGACGTGGGACGATCACGACTTCGGCGAAAACGACGGCGGTGTGGGCTATCCACACAAAAAGGAGGCGCAGGTCGAGTTTTGGGACTGGCTCGACGAACCTGCCGACTCGCCGCGTCGGAAACAAGAAGGCGTTTATCACGCGCAGAGCTTCGGGCCGGCTGGAAATCGCGCGCAGGTCATCCTGCTCGACACGCGCTACTTCCGCAGCCCTCTGAAGAAGGTGGCGAAGGAGAAAGCGATGCTTGGCGGCACCAGCGTGCCCACGGATGACGCAACGACCACCATCCTCGGCGCGGCGCAGTGGGCCTGGCTCGAAAAAACGCTCCAGGAGCCCGCGGAACTGCGAATCATCGTCTCCAGCGTCCAATTCGCCCCGGAAGCACATGGCGGCGAGTGCTGGGCGAATTTCCCGCATGAGCAACAGCGGCTGCTTTCGCTCCTCAAAGGCCACAAAACCCTCGTTTTGAGCGGTGACCGCCATTGGTGCGAGTTTTCAAAGAACGGTGTCCTCGACTTCACCTCCAGCTCGATGACCCAAAAGCATCCACGTGGCACGCCGACACCGAACAAGCACCGCATCGTGTCCAAAACGTATCATTTGCCCAATGTGGGGTTGCTCGACATCGACTGGACGGCGCAAAACGTCAGCGCCAAAATTTTCGACATGGATGGCGGCGTGCAAATCGAGCACATGTCAAGTTTTGGTGATCTGCGAGCATGAGCCGATGGAGGAGGCGTTGGCCGGGCCGCTGCGGAGCGCGCCCTGGTTCTGAAATGGCGGAGAGGGTGGGAGAATACCCAAACGCCAGCTTTTCCTTGGAAATCAAGAGCTTAGGCCAGTGACATCGTGAACCAGTATGCAGTTTCGGTGTGACGCTGCAACCGCTTTGTGCCGTTCGCTCTCACTCACGCAAAGGCGCACGCTTTGGTTTCACATGCGTTGTGTTCAAAACGAGTGGTGCTCGCAGCGAGGCGGCTTCTCTTTCGGCTTTGATGGCTTCTTCCCTTTGGCGCTGCTTCTCTTGGATGATGCCGCCCAACTTTTTGAGGATTTCGGTAATGCCCCGCTGCTTCTGCATCCGAATCAAAACTTCATGGGTTATGTCGGGGTCTGGCATCCACGGTTTTGCATCCGCCGCGCTGTGTTCAAGTTGCTGCTGTCTGGCGAAGTCTTCCGGGTAACGACGTTCCAGCATCCACGCGGCGGCCCGCCAATCACGTTTCGCTGCGTCACTGATGGAGGAAACATGCACCTGCATAGCCACGGCTTGAGAGTGCCGGAGTAGCTGGCAAAACTGGCGATATTCCTCCGGGGCGCTTTCGTTCTCTCCCCGCTTCCGCCAGTGGTTGAGCGTATCGTAAGACATGCCCGCGACTGCGGCAGCTTGCTTGAGCGGTATTCCCTGTTCAATCGCTTCCAAAAGCGCGGCTTGCCGGGTGGGGTTCAAAAGCGTGGGTCTGCCGGGCTTTTTGACAGGCTTCTTTGGGGTGAAAACGGGCTTGGGCATGGCGGGGCATTCAGGGGTTCATGCCCGGAACTACCTGCGCAAAAAGCCAAACCAGAGCACGGGAGAAGATAGCACGGTGCCGCCCTTGGTTCAAAGCATGTATGAGCCGCGAAAAGCGGCCTTGGAGAGAGCTACGCTGCCAGAGCGGCTTTCACCCGTTGAACGGTGCTTATGCCTTTGGCGGCAATCTTTGCCGTGTTCCTCACGGAATGCCCGGCTTTGAGAAGGCGGATGATGTCGCGATGCTTGGCGAGCAATTCGTCACGCTCAAGACCGCTGCCCGTGGGGCGTCCCAGCTTGCGGCCTTTGCGGCGTGCTTCTGCCAGTCCAGACTTGATGCGGGTTGAAAGTGTCTCCAGTTCGTTGCGAGCCATTTCAGCCAGCAAAGCGAGCATGATTGAAGCGGCGGGGTTGCGCTTTCCGCTGGCAAGCAGCGTTTCCACGCCTTGCGCGTGCCAGTAAAGGGAGACGCCAAGTTCTTCCATTGTCTCAACGAACTTGTGAACTAGCGAGTTGCGACGGGCGACGCGGGAGACTTCGTGAACAAGAACCTTTTTGATCTTCCCGGCGCGGGCCAGTTCTTCGACTTCATGCAGGCCGTGGCGTTCCTGTTCATCCGCAGCGCCCGAAATGCCAGCTTCCTCACATACTGCCACCACTTGCCAGCCTTTGGAGTCAGCAAGGCTGCGGAGTTCGGAGATTTGGCGCGTGGTTTCCTGCTTGGCGGTCGAGACGCGGACAAGGATTGCAACGGGAACGGGGGCGGCTGGCGCTTTCATCGTGTTCCACAATGCGGGATAGTATTCAAATAATCAAGTGATTTCGAGAACACACTTTCAAATCTGCCCTTCCCATAGAAAACCGGGCGATTCAGAGGCAAAAAGCGGGTAACGATTGTTTGAACACACTTCCAGAGCCGGAGGGGGGCAAGTTGAACACATGTGCGGGAATCAGGTGGGAACGGCAGGCAATACGCATCTTGTCTTGCCGGGGCGCTTGGGGTAGTCTCCCGGCATGATCGCAGACATTGATACTCTCTTTGCGGAAGCTCTGGCCCTCCCGGACGATTCACGCCTGCAACTGGTGGAGCGTTTGATTCCCACGATTCAAAGCGAGCCGTCACTTGAGGCGGAGCAGGTTCAGGAAGTGCAACGCCGGATGGACGATGTTCGTTCCGGGCGGGTGAAGACCATTCCCGGTGAACAGGTGTTCCGCGAAATTGAGCAGTCTTTGGCAGCGCGGCGCATGGCATGACCTTTGATTTTCATCCCGAAGCCCGCGAAGAATTCCACGACGCCGCCCATTGGTATGAGGAAAGGAGCCTTTATGCAGGCGACCGCTTTGTGAGCATCGTTCGTGCTGCGGTGAACGCCATTTTGGCCGATCCTTTGCGCTATCAAGCCGTTGGTGAGGGCGTGCGAGTGTTCCGGCTCAAGAAATTCCCCTTCCGCCTGTATTACAGCTTCGATGAAGCAGCGCAGTTCGTGTGCATTTACGCGGTGATGCACGAAAAACGCCGCCCTGACTACTGGCGCGAGAGGCTTCCGCATTGAAAGTCACTCGCGAACGCGGACAGGGGGCAAAAGGCTTGTTGGTTGCAGAACGAATTCAGACGGATCAATGCCCATTAAGGCCAAAAGTGGATCACCTGCTATCGAGGAAAGGGCGGCTGCGGCGTCTTTGTAGGCGTTGGTGAGCACATAGAATTTCCGTTTGTGGTCAAACTTGATGATCCCGCGCTCCGCCAGTGTCTTGAGAGCATCGGAATACGGCCCTTTCTTGATGCCTCCACGATAGCCCTTGTGAAAGCAGAGCCAGATGAGCATGGTTTGAATTCGATCCATGCGCGTTTGCTTGAAAATCGTGGGAGGGATGGCCTCAAAGACGGCGGTAATCAGTTCCAAGAGCGTCTTGGGCTTTAGTTCGGGCGTTTGCACGGTCTGCAAATGCTCCATGACATTGTTCATGTGCTTCGCCGCCCGTTGTCGGAGTGCTTTGAGCAGATGCGGAACATCGTCCCAAGAGCGCCCGCCCGTTTGTGGGTTCAATCCGGCCTCTTTGAGAAGCGCGGCCCGCTGATTCCAGAGTTCGGAATGCACAATCTCGAATCGAATCCTTCTGTTGGTTTTCGCGTAGAGCTTCAAACGCACATTTTTGGCTATTGGGATGCTGAAACAGGGGGAGTTGTAGATGTGCCCGGCCTCTTTGGCCTGCATTTTGTGCATGGCTACTTTCCCTCCGGTCTTGGAAAAGTGCATGAGCTTCGTTCCAAGCTCCCAAACGGTGGCTATCGGATTGTCTGCGGGGAACTCCCATAGCGTCTCCACTTGGCTAAGGCTGTATGTGTCTTCTCGATCCCAGCCGATGCGTTCCCAATCGGTTTCCCGGTCAATTTG
This sequence comes from Verrucomicrobiaceae bacterium, assembly GCA_016795375.1. Lineage (GTDB taxonomy): Bacteria > Verrucomicrobiota > Verrucomicrobiia > Verrucomicrobiales > Verrucomicrobiaceae > Prosthecobacter. The sequence continues at coordinate 7,295 of JAEUHJ010000142.1, read as the reverse complement.
AAGCACGCCCTGTTCAATGATTTCGCAGGCGCGGGACAATTCCTTGCCCATTTGATCGCCGATCAACTCCAGATACTTCGGGAAGTGTTCTCTGGTGGCATACTTTCGCCATTCGGGAGTGTCGGGCAGCCAGTTGTCCTGCTCATCAAGGGATTGTTCATCTCCATGAACACAGCGTTTGCCCTTTCGTCTTTGAAGGCGCGGAGTGCGCGGCTTTTTGGGGTTGTCCTGCGGTGGCTGATGCCGGATGAAGCGTTGCAGATTCAGGGAGAGGTAGAGCTTGGCCGTGTGAATGAAGTCCCCAGTGATGGGCAGTTGACTGTCCAGACGAAAGCGGCAGCAGCCGGAGCAAAGGGGCGGCTCGATGCGGCGTGAATCCGTGGGATGGATTAAAGCCTGTTTCCGAATCCAGAATTTCCGATCGTCTTTCCCCGAAAGACGGCAAAGGAACGCGCCATACAACGGCTGGCCGCCGGGAACAATGTCGGAATCCCATGCGAAATCATCCATGTAGCCCGTCTTCTCTTTGTCATCCGGTGGCGAAGAAAGATGGCTCTTGAACTCATCAACGATCTCATCGCTGGGAGTCAGGCCAAACACACGCCACGTCCCCAAGTCCAAATCAATTTTGTCTTCTCCGGCATCTTCGGGAAGAAACTTTGTATCGAGGGAAAAGGGCGATGAATTCAATGCTTGAGCAGGGAGAACGCTTCAAAAATGGCATATTCGTTGGTTTTTGCGCGTGTGACTTCTCTCTTTAGTAGGCTCGCACATGTGTTCAAACCGGAACTGGCGTTAGCCGATTCGGCTTTGCGGAGTGTGCTCCGCTGGTTTAGTGGAATTTGCGTCGTGCATCCTCAATGCGTTGCTCCATGAATCTCAATACTTGGATTCGATCTTGGCGATCATCGCTCAAATCGAGTTCGATTGTGCTTTCTAACGCCGTGAAAATCGCGCTCAATTCCTCCTCCAAATCGTCGTGCTGAATCAGCCTGGCCATTTGGTTTGCATCACTGATGCTCGCTTCCTTGTCTCGGACACCAAAAATCCATTTATCATAGTTGGCGCATAGATTTTTCCCTTCCGCTCTCAGGGTTGCCAGACGCTTTTCCGTATCACCATTCGAGGACTGGCTCTGATCCAACTCTTTCCAAAAAGTAGAGAAGCGATCAGCAAAAGAAACTCCTTGATCGAACCAAGTCCTATACTCGCTTGCTTCAATAAGCTCAAAACCGGCCATCTTCGATGCTTCATGGTATAAGTCGTTGGCGGAGCTGATTGCGTTTTTCACCATTGAGCGATGGTTTTGCAAAGAACGGGCCGCCTGAACTCTGCCAGAAGGTTCGTTTACAAATGTCTCCAACTCCTTCACTGCAAGGAGCAAATAGGTGAATCCTTTTCTGACCTCGAAAGATGCTTTTGCATATCCATTGGCCGCTTTGCCCACCCTCTCCAATTCTGCAAGCCGTGCTGAGAGAGCATTCAAGAAATCTTGTGATTCGGCTCTTATGTCCTGCGTTGTGGTCAATCTCGCATAACCGTCAATAGAACTCGGCAGTGGCCGGTCAGAGTTCAAAAAACTTGTTAATGATTCCAGCTTTCTGAATTGGTCTGTGAGGTGTTTCAGCGTGGATGCTGCCTCGTGCTGGAAAATTGGGGAGACGATTTCCGATCTCTTGGCGTTGGCCTCAACTGAATCGGCAGAGGGTGCGTTGCCATCCGTCCCCACGCAGCTTCTCATAAGCATCATTGTCAGCAAGCCCAACACAAAGCCGCCGCCCACTGAATAAACTTTGCTCCGTTTGGCTTGGAGGCTGGAACTGGCAAAGCCATACCAGACACCAAGAAAACCGCCCGTTGTGAGCAGGAAGCGCCAGTGATGCCACAAGATCGCAGCCACAACGATAAGGAGAACGAGCACGCCGCAGCCCTTGAGGGCGTCTTTGTTGTTTGGGGCCGGTTTTTCGGATGGCGCAACGGGCGCTTCAAGGAACTTGTCGCGTAGCTTTTTAGGGCCGGGTTTGTCCACGTTGTCATTCGGCATAGTCCCCGCTGATTCGAGCGGAATAGGGGAAGGCTCTGCTTGCTGTGAAGGCTCTTCTTTTTCTTCTTGGGGAGTGGTGTTAGCTGGGGTGATGGCAGAGAATGGCCGCCAATCTTCACTGCCCTCTGGCACAACGAGCGTTTCCGAGTTGAGAACTCCTTGCTCCGCTTTTTGAAGCAGTTCAGAGAGAGAAAAGGGGCCGTTGACGGCTTCTCCTAGCGAGTAATACCACCGCTCGTTTGATGCTTGCTGTTCGTCCATGTGTTCAAAAGGCTGAAATCAATCTCTGCCACCTTGCCCGGAAGTTCCGAACAGGTGGCCCGAGAGTTGATAAATCGCGCATAGACGACCGCGACGGCCTTTAAGCCGGAGGCTCTGGACATAACCGCCGCCTCCGGGCCGTTTTTCAGGTCTGGAAGCGGCGTGTTTGCGGCACACGCCCGCCGCTATACGCGAGGTTATCAAGTCTCGTGCTGACCTCTCGATCAGCACTGTGAAATTAGAGAGTCGGCAGAGAGCACGCAAGAGTGAAAAGCTGGATTGTCTCAATCTTCACGAGGTTCCGACTTCACCGCTTTTGCTGCGTAAAGGTGCGACAGATCAAGGCCGGGATATTCGATTTTGGCGATGTCTTCCGCGAGTGTGCAGAGGTAGCCCGCTCCTCTGCCATAGTGGTTCATTTGACGGCTTGCCGGGCCTTCACCGTCTTCCCAGCCTGCGAGACGTGCCACCGTTTCAGCGGGCAGGCGTGCGGCCCGTGTGGCGTCTCTGAACTGGTGCCTGAAACTGTGCATGGTTGCACGGCATCCGCTGCCAACGGTCAATTCCACGAAGCGGGCGAACCATTTGCTAAAGGCATCGGAAAAATAGCCTTTGTGACCGGGAGTGAGTTCCGGGAACAAGCGAGGGGATGCACCGTCACGCCTGCGTTCTTGAACAAAATTCATGAAGCCCAGCCGGATCAACTCAGGATGCAAGGGAACCTCGCGCTTGCTCTGCTTTGTCTTGAGCTTCTTTTCACATTTGCTGCCGTCTTCCCGTTCCTCGCGGATGGCAATGAAGGTGATGCCTTCAACGGTCTTCACGTCTTCCGTGTAAAGCTGGCAGGCTTCGTTGCAGCGGAAGCCATGAAACAGGGACAGCAGCGGAACCCAAAAGCGCCCGCCGCGTTCCTTGCCTTGGGTGCATTCCATGTGAAGTGGCGAGCGGAAAAGGCGGTTCAATTCCTCAATCGTGAACTGTGGGCGGGGTGGTGAAACCGCGCCGTTTTCAAATGTTCGGCCAAGCCTTCTGTTTTTAGCTGGGTTCTCCGGGATCATTTTGAAATCCACCGCCAGATTGAACAGGGCCATGATTTGAATGTGGTTGTTGCGGAGAGTTTTGGGACTCAAGCGCCTACGGTCTTCCGCTTTGTCCGCAGCCTCTACGGCCTGCGCTAAAGTCATTCCCTTGTAGCGCTTCGTGGCGTTTGGTGGAACGCGACGCAACAAATCGAAAAGTTGCCAAATGTCTTCTGGCTGAATCGTGGCAAGCTGCCGTTGCCCTCCAAAAAATTCGCGGATGAGACGGCAAGCCAGCTTGGAAGCATCTTCACTTTTGAGGCTGAGATTTTCGTCTTTGATGATTCGCTTCCGCAGTTCCAGAAGATCATTCACCGTCTTCCCTTTGGGCTTCTCTACCGCCACTTCTGCGTAGGGATGAACGCCTTTGAAAAGGGGATCATGTTCCTTCACGATTTCGCCCTTGAGCATGTCTTGAGCGCGGCGGTAATACTCCAAGAGTGCCCGCAAAAACACGGGGCGGAGAGTCTTGAAAGCGGGGCTTGTCGCTGCGCATTCGATGTTTTCCGCCTTGAGGAACTGCTGCAATTCGCGTGTGCCGTCCAGCGGCTCGCCTTGGAAAATTTCGCCGCGTGCCAAGTCGTATTCATCATCTTGAACGTTGGAGCGCATTTGCTCGCGTTCGTGCTCCTCAAGAAAGCGGCCTTTCTCCTGCATCCATTCTCCGAACTTGTGTTCAAAGCTGGCGAGGTAGCGGACAGCCATTTGATAGGCTTCCTTTTCGGGAATGACCGTCAAAAACTGTTTTTCCTCCTTTGCCGGGGACGGCTTGGAAGCATCTAGCTGGCTCATTGTGCGGTCAAAAAGCCGGGCGATGTTTTCTCGTTCAGCAATGACTTTGCGGCAGGCTTCCCGGTAGTCGGAAGTGCCGAGAGATTCCCGGATGATCTCCTTTCCAAGGGCAGCTTGGAGTTTATCGGGAACCTTGACGTTGACGTAATAGCGATTGCCGCGAAGCAGCAAACCCTGTTGGCGGGGCATGTCGTGGAAAGGGGAAAGTGTGACAGTCTGGGGTGACATGTCACTACCTTACCCCTTGATCCCCAAGGCCGTCCAAGCATGTAAGGTGCTCGAAAACGGGGTGGCGGAGAGGGTGGGATTCGAACCCACGGTGACATTTCTGCCACGCCAGTTTTCAAGACTGGAGCCATAAACCACTCGACCACCTCTCCTGGTGCCGCAGCGCGGTGTTTTGAGAGTAGGCGGACGGGACGGCTTATGCAAAGCGGAAGTTTGCGTGATGCCGGAGGTTCGCGATTGATCGCGCGGGAGGCGGCGTGCATGATCGGCCTCCATGATTCATCCCACCGCCCTGATCGATCCGCGCGCCCTAATCGACTCCTCGGCTGAAATCGGCCCGTATGTGGTGATTGACGGCGCGGCCGAGATCGGTGCCGGGTGCAAGGTCGAGGCGCACGCGCAGATCGTGGGGCATGTGGTGATGGGGGGGGGGACGTGGGTCGGGCGCGGGGCGGTGATCGGTGCGGAGCCGCAGGATCTCGGATTCGATCCGGCCATGCAGAGCGGCGTGATTCTGGGCGCGAAGAACGTGATCCGCGAGCATGTGACGATTCATCGTGGCAGCAAACCGGGCGGGGCGACGCGAATTGGCGACGGCAATTTCCTGATGGCTGGCTGCCATCTGGCGCACGATGTGGTGCTGGGGGACAGGAACGTCATCGCAAACGCGGCGCTGCTGGCGGGACACATTCAGGTGGGGAGCAACACGTTCATCGGCGGCGGGGCGGTGTTTCACCAGTTTCTGCGGATCGGCGACTTTTGCGTGGTGCAGGGCAACGGCAGCTTCAGCAAGGACATCCCGCATTACTGCGCCGCGCAGCGCATCAACCGAGTCACGGGCCTGAATGTGATCGGCCTGCGGCGGCAGGGTTTCTCCGCGGAGGACCGCGGGGCGATCAAGGGACTGTTCGAACTGTTGTTTTGCGAGGGGATGAATCTTTCGCAGGCGGTGGAGCACGCGGCAGCGCGGGAGTGGCCGGAAAAGGCGCTGCGGCTGCTGGAGTTTGTGCGTGCTCCGAGCAGGAAAGGCGTCTGCCCGGTGCGGCCTGGCCGCGCGGAAGACTGAGACGTCGCAGCGAAAAAACCGGGGCTTTTTCTTGTCACCGGGACACGGGTGGCCTATGAAGGGCGGTTTCAGAGCCTGCCCGGCAGGCATTGTTTTTTTTCGTGTTATGAACACCTTTCGAATCTGTGTGGCAGCCTTTGTCTGCGTCCTGGCGGCAGCCGGGAGGGTGGGTGCGCAGGGCTTTCTCGACAGCCTCACGACGGACCTGAACATCCGGGGGCTGACGACCACGATGGATCCCGAGACGGGCATCGCGACCGTGACAGGAGATGTTCACATCGTTTACGGGGACGTGGAGATTCGATGTGGCAGCGCGCAGTACAACCAGACCACCGGGGAGGTCATGGCGCGTGACGGCGTGACGATCTGGAGACAGGGGACGATTTACCGGGGGGATTCCATCACTTATAACTCGGTCACAGGAGCGATGTCCGGCCAGAATGTGATTTCCAGCATGCCGGCGGGACCGGGCATGCTGATTTACAAGGCGGAGGATTTCCAGTCGAAGAGCAAGCTGGAGAACCGCATCGACGCAAGCGGGGTGACGCTTACGCCGCATGATGTCCAGAATCCGAGTTTTCACATCGGTGCGAAGGATCTGACGGTGCAGCCCGGTGACAGTGTGGTTTTGCGCGGAGTGAAGGTGTATGGGGGGGACACGCCATTCTTTTATCTCCCCCAAATTTCCCAGCAGATTCAGGACGAGGCGAGCTATCGCATCAGTCCTGGCTTCCAGAGTCGCTGGGGCGCCTTCCTTCTCACCCAATACACGTTTTTGCACGGGGACCACACGCTGGCACGTTACAAGGTCGATCTGCGCAGCAAGCGCGGCATTGGCGGCGGCGTGGATTTCATCTCGCGCCGTCATCGCTGGAACCAGCAGAATTTCGGCACGCTCAAGCTGTACGCGGTCAATGATTCGGGGACTTCAACGAACATGGCGGGTACGCAGCGGTTCCCCGTGCCTTCAAACCGCTACCGGGTGAACTTTAAGCACCGCGTATATCTCCCAGGGCCGGATGTGAGCACCTGGTATCTGGATTTCGACATCAACAAGATCAGCGACATCCATTTTTACGAGGATTTCTTTTTCAACGACTTCCGCACGGACCGTGAGCCGGACAACCAGGTTTCCCTGGTGCACACGAACGAGGCTTACGTCGCGACGCTGATGGCGAAGTTCAAGGCGAACAACTTCTACCGCACGACGACGCGTCTGCCGGAGTTGTCCATTGATTTCACCCGGCGTCCCTTGTGGGGCACGGGGATTTTCCACCAGGGGACGATCTCCGCCGGTCTTTACAACGAGGTCGTGGGCAATCAGGAACAGAACGAGCTGCTGAGGTTGCAGGCATTGGGGATTGGCGGCCTGGCTGCCGTGCTTGCGGATCCTTTGAGAACCGCCACATCATCCTACCTGAGCTTGATCGGCAAATCACGCAACGCCGGTTTGACCGCGGTCGATGTGGCCCAGGGCCTGGGTGTGATCGGCAGCCGGTTGCAGGAGCCGGACTTCGCCCGGTTTCACACTTACCATGAGCTTCTTTATCCGAAAACGTTCCTCGGCTGGTTGAATGTGACTCCGCGCATCGGCGCCGGGGTGACGAGTTATGGCAGCATTGATGGCAGTGTGTCGGGGTTGCAGAGCTTCACCCGGGGGATCTTCCACGCCGGGCTTGATGTCTCGTTCAAGCTGACCAGGACGTGGAGCGATGTTTCCTCGGCGTCGCTGGGAATCAACGGCCTCCGCCATGTCTTCCAGCCCTATGTGAATCTTTCCTACCTGGATGCCAGCATGGATGCCGGGCTGCCCGCCATCGACAGG
>JAEUHJ010000118.1 GCA_016795375.1 Verrucomicrobiaceae bacterium | reverse complement strand
CACCGGCGCTGTGGGCGCGGAGATGATCCGCTGCCTCGAACAGCGTCAGTTCCCCGTCGGCCAGCTTACCCTCCTCGCCTCCGCACGCAGCGCCGGGAAGAAGCTGAAGTTCAAGGGCCAGGACATCACCATCCAGGAGCTCACGCCAGATTCGTTCAAAGGCATCGACATCGCGTTGTTCAGCGCCGGTGGCGGCATCTCACGTGATTTTGCGCCGCATGCAGTCAAAGCGGGCGCCGTGGTGGTGGACAATTCCTCCGCCTTCCGCATGGACCCGAACACGCCGCTGGTCGTGCCGGAAATCAACGCCGCTGACGTGAAGGGCCACAAAGGCATCATTGCGAACCCGAACTGCACCACCGCGATCTCGCTGATGGCGCTGTACCCACTGCATCAGGCCTTCGGCGTGAAGCGCATCTTTGCCTCCAGCTACCAGGCCGTGTCCGGCACCGGCGCGCAAGCGATCGAAGAACTCGCCAACCAGTCCCGCGAATGGGCCGCGCAAAACCGCGCCTGGGACGCCGCGAAGCTCGACAGCAAGCCGCACGTCTATCCGCATCAGATCGCCTTCAACGCCATCCCGCAGGTCGATTCGTTCCTCGACAACGGTTACACGAAGGAGGAGATGAAGATGGAGAACGAAGGCCGCAAGATCATGCATCATGACAAGTTCCGCGCGTCGGTGACCTGCGTGCGCATCCCGGTCTTCCGCTCTCACAGCATCGCCATCAGCGCCGAGTTTGAAAAGCCCGTCACCGTCGAAGCCGCGCGTGAAGTGCTCGCGAAGGCCCCCGGCCTCGACGTGCTCGACGATCCGGCCAACAAGCAGTATCCGCTCGCCCTCGACATCGCCGGCCGCGACAACTGCGCCATCGGCCGCCTCCGCCTCGACTGCGCCCTCGACAACGGCCTGGCCTTCTGGGTCGTCGGCGACCAGCTCCTCAAAGGCGCGGCACTCAACGCGGTGCAGATCGCGGAGTGCCTGCTGTGATCATGCCCGGTTTTAAAACTGCCTGCTGGATCATTTTTCCCAGGTGATCAGGCAGGTGGCTTTGCGGCGAACACATGTTCAGCGCACGTCTGTGCGTGGCCTCCCAAGGTATGACTTGAATGCAGCGGCATCAAGAATTGGTGCAAATTTGCCGGAGTGATCCGATTTGCAGGAAGGGGATGAATTCACCACTCTCGCGGTGCTTCATTTCCGGACGTGCCATTCATCATGCCGCGGGCCTGCCGGCCGCCGCGAGTTTCCGGGTGCACACCAAGGCACCGACGGCCAGCACCAGCACCGTGATGCCCAGCAGCGGCCGCACCACGATCCAGGCGATGGCGATGACCACGAGCGAGATCGTGGCCGCGAGCATGAAGGAGATCAAACCGGTGCCCATGCCGATGATGCTGCCGATGAGGGGCACCACGCTGCCCAGCACGCTGAGCGGACGCATGACGGCCATGAAGCCGAAGGCCATGAACAGGAAGCCGCCGAGCCGCGCCAGCCAGGTGATGATCTTGTTCGCGCTGGCCGCGTTCTTGAACATCGTCTCCGCGCTCACCGCGCCGGACGTGATCATGCTGAGCGCGTCGCCCGCTTTCGTCTGGTATGGACCGAAGGTTTCGCCGACCTGCGCGGCCAGGATGCTGAAGGTGCCGGGCTTCACGATCTCAAACGACACGCGCACATCGCCGATCTGAGGAGCATCCGGCTTCACACCGAAGTAAAAGACGCCGGTCTGCACATGTGCCCCGGGCTTGAGATCCGCCGGCAGCTTGGCGAGGTCGGTCTCGGTCACGGGATGTTTCTCCGGGCTGCCCATCCGTTTCACGAGGTCCACCGGCACCAGGAAGGCTCCGAGCGTGACTTTGTCGGCGCTGATGTTCGCGTCGCCGGCGATGAGGGAGCCTTCATTGACGTGATTTCCCTGCTGTTTGAACTCGGCGGAGTTCACCGGCTTGTCGGTCCACTTCTTCGTGTAGGTGTAGGTGGTCGTGGTCTCCTCACCACCGCCGACTTTTTGCTTTGTCTCGGATTTTTTGTTCTCAACCCACTGGTAAATCTCCTCGCTGCGCACCAGGCGCAGGGCGGGCACGCTGATGCCGAAATCAGGATCGGCCACAGGAACGGCGGCCTTGGCGTCGCCGGTCACATGAACGAGCTTCTTGTCGTTGGCGGCATCGATTTTATCCGCCGCCACGCTTGCCACGGCGGCGGCGCCTTCCTTGAGGCTGTTCGCGGTGGTGACGGCGCGTCCTTCATTCCACCAGAGCAGGGCGATGGACAGTGGAATGACGATGATGCCGAACAAGATGCCCTTGATGGATTCGCCGATGCGGCCGAACCAGCTCTTGGTTGTCACTTCGGTGTAGGAGTCGGCCATGATGTCAGGTGGGTAGTCGCGGCCATTGAAGCGCAAACGCATGTCTTGTGTCCAGGCAATTCATTACGCACGAAAATACCGGAACCCGTGACAAGGCGGCAAGAATCCACCGTCGTGCCGTTTGTTAAGCTCCCACACTCATGAAAACGCGTCTATTTCTCCTCGCGCTCGGCACTTCCGGGCTCGCCGCCGATCCCAATCCCAAGGCGGGTGCCGTCGCCGGCAATGAAGCCGTCAAAAAGATCATGGAGACCCGTGCTGGTCGCGGCGTGATGCGCGATGACACACCGCCCACGCCGCCGCAGGAGGCGGTGAAGAAGTTCAAGCATCGCAGTGATGTCGCCATCGACCTCATGGCGCATGAACCCGTCGTCGAGCAGCCGCTTTACGCGAGTTGGGATTCGAAAGGCCGCATGTGGGTCACGATGTACCGCCAGTATCAGTTTCCCGCCGGTTTGAAGATCATCAGCTACGACCAGCATCTGCGCGCGAAGTTCGACAAGGTGCCGCTGCCGCCGCCGCGTGGTGAAAAGGGCGCGGACAAGATCGTTGTATTCGAGGACACCGACGGCGACGGCTTCTTCGACAAGCACACGGATGTCATCACCGGCCTGAACATCGCCAGCGCCGCGCTGCACGGCATGGGCCGCATCTGGGTGCTCAATCCGCCCTACCTGCTGAGCTACGCCGACGCCGACTTCGACGCGAAGCCCGACAGCGACACGCCGGAGGTCGAATTGAGCGGTTTCGGCCTCGAAGACACGCACAGCGTGGCCACCAGCCTGCAATGGGGAATGGACGGCTGGCTTTACGGCGCGAACGGCAGCACGACGACTGGCAACGTCAGCAGCGCCAACACGAAGAACGTGAAATGGGAAGGCCAGTGCATCTGGCGCTACCATCCGAAGAAGAAGACCTTCGAAATCTACGCCGAGGGCGGCGGGAACACCTTCAGTCTCGATATCGACAGCAAGGGCCGCATTTTCTCCGGCACGAACGGTGCAACGCGCGGCATGCATTACGAGCAGGGCAGCTACGGCATCAAAGGCTGGGGCAAACACGGCCCGCTCACCAATCCGTATGCCTTCGGCTGGTTCGAGCACATGAGGCATGAGGGAGACAACAAGCGCTTCCCTCAAGCCTTCGCGATTTACGAAGGAGGCCTGCTCGGCAGCGCTTACGAAGGCAAAATCATCGCGCCGAACGCGCTGCAAAACCTCGTCTATGTCAGCCAGCTCATTCCGGATGGCTCCACCTTCCGCACGAAGGATGAGGAGCAACTCATGACCACCGCCGATCGCTGGTTCCGCCCCGTGTGGGCCGGCGTCGGCCCGGACGGCGGCTTCTACATGGCCGACTGGTATGACACCCGCCTCAGCCACGTCAGCCCCGTCGATGACTGGCACAAAACCAGCGGACGCATCTACCGTGTGCGTCCCGCGAGCGATGCGCCGAAGCTGAAGGCGTTCGATTTGAGCAAAGCGAGTGGTGAGGATCTGCTCGGCTATCTGAGCCATCCGAATGAGTGGTTCCGCAAACAAGCTGTTCATGAGATTGCGTGGCGAAACATGACTGATCTCGCGCCGAAGCTCAAAGCGTTGCCGCAGTCGATGGAAACGCTTTGGGCGCTTGATGCTCTCGATGCTGTGGATGAAGTGCCGCTTGCCTCCAAAGATCCCTACGTCCGCCGCTGGGCCGTCAAAATGATTGGCGAAGGACACGAAGGGAGCGCGGACACTCTTGTCCGCTTGGCTCGGGAGGAAAAACATCCCGAAGTCCGTGCCCAAATCCTCGCCAGCGCCAAAAGGCTTCCTGCTAGCGTGGCGCTGCCGCTCCTATGGAGTGGCGACGACTCGTCGCCCAGAAGCAAGGCCGACGAATCGTCGGCGCTCCATGATCCTAGCGGCCACCTCCCATTGCTCGCCTGGTGGGCACTCGAATCGAAGGCTGAAAAGGAACGTGAAGCCGTCTTCAGCTTCCTCAAGTCCGACACCGCCTTTCTTGCCACCAAACTCTTTCGCGACCACCTCGCCGAAAAGCTCGCGAAACGCTACGCGCTGGCTGGTGGCGAGGAGAACCTGAACTCCTGCGCCGACCTCCTGGCGTTGACGAACGATGAAACGCTGCGCGGCAAGTTCATCGCAGGCATCGCGTCAGCCTTCGAAGGCGCGGAGATGCCGAAGCTGCCGGATTCGCTCACCAAGGCGCTGAACGACTACATGGCGAAGCAGAGCGGCGGTGATCTCACGCTCGCGTTGCGCAGCGGAAACGCGGAGGCGCTCAAAAGCGCCCTCAAACTGCTCGCCGACTCCAAAGCGACGAATACGGCCCGAATCGCCATCGCGAAGACTTTGGCCGAACTCGGCAAGCAAGACGCCGTGATGCCGATGGTGGCCCTTTTGAAGTCCAGCGCGGCTCCGAGCCTCAAGCGAGGCATTCTTCAAGCAGCGGCCAAGTTTGACGACAAACGCATTCCCGAGGCTCTTCTGCTCGGTTGGGAAGGTCAGATTGCCGGAGACAAGGCACTGCGCGAGGATGCGCTGCGTGTCATGGCGGGCCGCAAGGAGTGGGCGCGGATTTTGATGAGTTTCGTCAACGACTGGAAGATACCGGCGAAGCACTTCACAGTGGACATCGTGCGGCAGCTCAGCCTGCACAAGGATCCGGAGATCGACGCCGCGATCGACAAGCATTGGAAGGGCCTGCTGGCCACCGGACCGACGCCGGAGAAGAAGAAGGAGTCCGGGCGCATCAAGGCCGTGCTCAAAACCGGTCTCGGCGATGCCGCGAAGGGCAAAATCCAGTTCATGGCGCGCTGTGCCATCTGCCACACCCTCTTCGGCGAAGGCGGCAAGATCGGCCCCGATCTCACCGGTTACGACCGCGCGAACGCTGACTTCTGGCTGGACAATCTTTTCATGCCCAGCATGGAGATCCGCGAGGGATTCGGCGCCTACACCGTGAAAACGAAGGGCGGCCAGATTCTCACCGGTCTGATGGATGCGCAGGATGCCGGCGGCATCGTCATCAAGGACATGGCCGGCAACAAAACAGCAGTCAAGCAGACCGACATCGAGAAGATGGAGGCGTCGCCCGTGTCATTGATGCCCGAAGGACTCACCACCGGCATGAGCGACGCCGATTTGAAGGATTTCTTCGCGTATCTGATGAGGAAGTAGAACGAGTTTTCCAACTCGTTCCGAACGAACTGGAAAGTTCGTGCTACGCATGCAGCACGCGGAAAGGTCGCAGCCAGGTGACGGCGACGCCGATGAGCAGGACCACGAGGCCCGCCGTGCCGGCAAACGGCAGTGGAAGTGATGCAAACACCGCCACAGCCAGATATAGCGCGCCCAGGCCGGAGATGGCGGCGGCGATGTTGTAAACGTGCCTGCCGATGTGGTGGTCGTTGGTGAAGGCCGCGGCGCTGGTGACGGCGGCGAGCACGCAGACAAGCGCCACAAAACCTGATTCCGGCCTGATGAGCACATAACCGAGCAACAACGAGGCAAGGGAGAGCAGGATGAGCCCGCCCACGACGACTCCCTCCCAAAATTCGCGCGGCTTGAGCGCCTGACGCGCAAAACGATCCAGCGTGACGAAGAAGGTGCTCAATCCGCGGGCGAGATGCGACCATAAGGCCAGCAGCAGCCACGCGCCGATGACGACATTCGCCCAGAAGGGGGCGACGCCTTTCAAATAACCGCTGAGCACGCGGTAGCCGATGAATCCGCCGATCATGATGGCGTTCTGCCGGCCTTCGGTGAACTGGCTCATCCAGTGGCCGAAGCGCAGGTAGCCGCGATAAAACCAGGAGCGGGCACGGAAGGACTCGATGAGGCCCATGCGCGCGTTTTCGTTCATGGGGTTGAGGCGCAGGGCCTCCATGAAGTGCTGGTTGGCCTTTTTGTGGTCGCCCTGCATCACAGCCATCCAGCCGGCGCTGGTGTGGGCGCTGTCGTCCTCCGCGTCACGTTCGAGCTGGTAGCGGATGAGGTCCTGGTTGTCGGCGTCCTTTTTCTGGTTCAGCAGCGCGATGGAGAGCACCTCGGCGGCCATGGTGTTCTCGGTGTTTAGGGCGAGCGCGGCGAGCGCTGAGGCCTCCGCTTTGGGATAATCACGCAAACGCAGGTGCAGGCGTGCGAGCACGGCATGGCTGAAATCGCTGTCGGAATCGAGCCTGGCGGCCTCCTCGGCCTGGTGCAGCGCTTCCTTGATGGCTGAGGTCTGGCCGTCCCTCGCGTTCGCGTTCAAGGCGAGCGCGTAAACACTGCGCGCGAAGGCGTCCTCCGGTTCGAGTGCCACGGCACGTTTCGCGGCGTCCACGGATTGAGGCGCGGTGGCGTCGCCATCCATCCAGCACAGGGCGAGCATGATGTAGCTGGGCGTGTGATGCGCGTCGATCTCCAGCGCCTGCTTGTAGCATGCGATGGCGTCCCGCAGGCGATGCTGGGTCTGCAGGAGGCGTCCGCGAGAGTAAGCGGCCTCAGGCGAGGGGAGGAAATCATCGGGCATGGGCGCTGCGGAAAATGATTCAGCGCTTGAGGAGGCCGAGATGCTTCAGCACGTCGTCGTAGAAGCCGCTTTGATTGGAATACATCGCGTAATTTTTCGCGCTCTCGAACCAGGCCTTCGTGGTGGGTTTGTGACGTGACGCGGCCTTGATGAGGTCCTTCGTGGTCAGCGGGATGACCTTGCCGGTCTTCATCGCGTGGTTCAAAACCTCCTCGGTGGCGAGGTCGAACACGGCCTTGATGTCCGCGCCTGAGAAGCCGTCGGTTTTCTTCGCCAGCGCGTGCGGATCAAGTTCGCCGATGGGTTTTTTCCGCGCCATGACCTCGATGATCGCGGCGCGGCCGCCCTCATCCGGTGGTGGAACGAAGATCGTGCGGTCAAAGCGGCCTGGACGGCGGAACGCGGGGTCGATGTGCCACGGGGCGTTTGTGGCACCGATGATGAGCACGCCGTCGTTGTCCGACTCGGCGCCGTCCATCTCGGAAAGGAAGGCGTTGATGAGATTGCGGCCGGCGCTTTGACGCAGGTCGCGCCGGTCGGCGGCGAGCGCATCGACCTCGTCGAAGAAGAGGATGCTGGGCGCGTTCTGGCGGGCGAGTTCGAAGACCTCGTGCATGTTTTTCTCCGAGTTGCCGATCCACATGTCGAGGATCTGGTGCAGGCCCAGGGCGATGAAGTTCGCCTTGATCTCGCCGGCGGTGGCCTTGCTGATGAGCGTCTTGCCCACGCCGGGCGGGCCGTAGAGCAGCACGCCGCCGCCGATTTTCTTGTCGTAGGCCTTGAACAACTCCGCGTGCTGGAGCGGGTAGATGATCTTCATGCGGATCTCCTCCTTCAGCGCCTCCATGCCGCCGACGCCGGCGAAGTTGAGCTTTGGCTTTTCAAAATCCGCCAGGCCGAGGTCGAACGCGGTCCCGCCACGCGGATGGCTGTCGTCCTCATCGGATTTGTCGCCGTTGGCGGATTCGATGTGACTGCCGCTGGAGGTGATCGCGGCGCGTTTGCGGCCGGAATCGTCATCCGAGGCCGGCTTGATGCCGTGGAGGTCTTTTTCGATGCCGGGATCGGCGAGAGAGCGATTCAGCGCGACGCCTTTGTCGTACATGGCCCTGGCACGAGTGAGGTCGTTCTCCGTGATGTGGATGCGTGCGAGCAGCAGATACGCGGCGGCGCAGGCAGGCGTGTCGGAGAGGATTTGCTCGGCACGCACGGCGGCCTGTGATGGTTTTCCCTGCAAAAAGGCCACGCGGGCGAGGCCGAGCCGCGCCTCGGCATGCGCGGGGTCATGGCTCAGCACGCGCTGAAAGCTCTGCTCCGCCTCATCGACGAGTCCATCTTCCAGGCAGCCGTCCGCAAGGAGCATGAGCAGCGGGGCGTTGTCAGGCGAGTGCTGGAGGGCGAGGCGGAGAGCGTCAAGGTTTTGAGCCATGCGGCGACTCCAGCGTGCGCGGAAGGAGGAGGCAAGTGAATTTCACATCGCGCGGTAATACGCGTTCACTTTGGCGAGGAACGTCCGCCACTTCGCGCCGGGACGCCCCCGGTCGAGCAGGAAATGCGGGCAGTTCTTGTGACCGAGGTCGCGACGATCATCGTGACGGATCATGCGCCAGTGCTGGTGCGGGACGATGTGACTGAGCGGGATGCCGTGTTCTTTCATGAGCCATGCCGCGAGGCGGGCGGTGCGGTCCACAGTGCGGGCGCGGTCATTGCCGCGATTTTCGCACATTTCGATGCCGATGGAGGTGCGGTTGCCGGGGCCGTCGTAGTCGGCATGCTCACCGCGTTCGTTCACAGGCAGGCTTTGATAAATGGAATGGTCATCCACGGTGAAATGCCACGAAACGTAGCCGATGGCGTTGTGCCGGCCTTTGAGGGTGCCGTATTTCAGCATCTGCGCATGTGCGCGGGCGCCACAACCACGCGAGCGGTTCTCCGTGGCATGAATGGTGATGTAGCGCGGCGTCATCGGCCGGTGGTAGCTCCGCGCGTATCTGCCGCCGGGGATGAGATCCACCGTGACACCCGGTGGAGTGCGCTGGGAGACGAGCATGGAGCAGGAACTGAGGAGAACCGCCAGCAAGAGGGCGAAGGTGATTTTCGGGAAATTCATGATTTCAGGAGATGGCGGGTGATATGGCAAATTGTGACATGTCAGGCACCTCGCAGCCGGGATTTTGTCATTTTTTGATGAGGCATTGGTTTTCAAGGAGCTGCGGGAAACTCGAAGAAATACGCGCTATTGCCGAGATGGACTGCGGTTTTGACGCCAGGAAAATTATTTGAGCGTGGAACCCTTGAAACATCGGCGGGAAACGATTTTCGACACAATGGGAGGGAAAAAAATCTCGCCTTCCCACAACATCTTGTGCATGATTCGTTCCTAGCTCCTCAATATATAGTATTTATAACATTTTCCACTAGCTCACTTAATTTCCCCGTTTCTCAACTTATTCACACTCGCTCTGCAACGAAATCGTCATGGAAAAAGTTTACAAAATAGGCACTCGCGAATTCCCGCTCGATCAAGACAAAGCGGAGGCAGCTTTTGCGGCCAAGAAGGTTATCAATGGCCGGAAATCGATGACCTTTAACCTTCTGCCGCTGAAGTATCAGTGGGCCTACGATCTCTATCGTGTGATGAAGGCGAACCACTGGGAGCCGGAGGACATCCAGATGCAGAAGGACGTGGAGCAGTGGCGCTCCAACGAGATCACGCAGAACGAGCGGTGGATCATCATGATGGGCATCGGCTATTTCTCCGCCGCCGAGGGCATCGTGGGGGACAACATCCAGCACGTCATCCGCGAGCTGGTGACAGCGCCGGAGTTGAAGCTGGTGCTGGGCCGCCATGCGCATGAGGAAAACATCCACGCCGACTCGCTGCTGTACATGATTTCGTCGCTGGGAATCAATCCGCACGAGTGCGAGGCGATGTTCGAGCAGATCCCGACGATCGTGAAGAAGAACGAGTTCGTCACCCGCATCTCCCACGCGCTGCGCAAGGATATCGACCTCACCAGGACCGAGAACAAACAGCTCCTGGCCAAGAACGCGTTTGTCTTCGGCCAGTGCATGGAGGGCACGCAGTTCTACGGGTTATTTGGAATGATCCTGGCCCTCTACCGCCAGAACAAGTTCCCCGGCATCGGCCAGATGTTCCGCTACACCCTGCGTGATGAGTCGAACCACATCGAACTGCTGCGGAATCTGTTCATGGACCTGGTGGAAGAAAACCAGGATGTCTGGACTCCCGAGTTTCGCGAGGAGCTCGTCGGCCTGATGCGCGAGGCCATCTCCCTGGAGAAAGAATTCATCCGCGACTGCCTGCCGGTGAACGCCGTGGGGCTCAGTTCCGCCGAATTCGAGCAGTACATCGATTACATCGCCGACCGTCGCCTCGCCGGCTGCGGCCTGCCGGCCCTCAGCCCCGGCGTGCAGAATCCGCTGCCCTGGCTGGCGGAGATGATGGATGTGCGCAAGGAGCAGAATTTCTTCGAAGGCAAGGTCACTGATTACCAGAAGGCATCCGCTCTCGTCCAGACCTCTGACGACGATCTCTGACGCGCTCTTTGTGAACAACCTTCCGAACAAGAAAGAATAACTTTCGCTGGAGTCGGCCGCCTGCTTTTCGCATCCTGCCGACCCTCAAATTTCCCGCTCCCGCCCCAGTCCAACCATCAGCCACTCCTCCCGCCATGATCACCACCTTGCTGCAAGAGGACAAAGTCCTCAAGAAAGTCACCCAGACGCCGAAAGACCAGAAGCCGAGCTTCCAATGGAGCGCCCTGGCGGCCACCACCGGCGTGAGCGCCGTTCCGTCTTCGATCAAAGTGAGCATCGGCGGTGTGGAGCGTGATTTCGACTCCAAGGAGATCGCCGACACGGTGGGCGGCGCGCTGACGGACCTGTTCCTGGCGCGCCAGAAGGAGGGGGACATCTTCAACGAGCACAACCAGCAGCTGGTGCAGAAGATCTCACGGGCGGTCACGGAGGAGATTTGCCAGCGCACAGCCCAGCTTGCCGAAGGGAGCGGCAACGCGGCCACTTTGCAGGCGAAGGACATCTACCACTGCATCGAGCGGGCCTTGATCCATAACAATGCCCACGACGTGGCCCGTACCCTGGCGGAACGCCGCAAACGCGCCGCTGATCCTTTTGCCGACTCCGCCATCCAGCCGTTGATCGTGAACACAAAGGTCATCCGCCGCAGCGGCCAGCTTGTCCCTTGGAATCACAACAAGATTGAGATCGCCGTCCGCAAGGCATTCCTCTCCATGGAACTCGACTCCTCGCCCGCCGTCGCCGTCGCCGAGGCCGTCAGCGGCGCCATCGCCGCCGACAACAAGCAGTTCATCCACATCGAGGACGTGCAGAACCTTGTCGAGGAGGAGCTCATGAAGCAGGGGTTCTACAAAGTCGCCCGTTCCTACATCCAGTACCGTGCGCTGCGCTCGAACATGCGCGACGCGGACGAGCAGCAGGCCGCCAGCGCCAACGCAATCGAGAGCGAGCAGCAGCAGGCGCTCATCCTCGTCAAGACATCCGACGGAAAATCCTTCCTCTGGGACGGCGCCGATCTGAAGAAGCGCGTGGACTACGCCATGCTCGGACTCGACCTGTGCCTCACGCGTGCCGAGATCGAGATGGAGCTGCGCCGCTCCTTGAATTCCGACATCACGCTCGAGCATCTCAAGAAGACTGTCATCCTCAATGCCAAGACCCTGATGCAAAAGGACGCCGACTTCGCGAAGTTCGCCGCCCGCATCCTGCTCAGCTACATCTACGAGGAGGTGCTTGGCTGGGACATCGCGCGTGACGGCATCGAAAGCCTGCGCGATTTCCACCGCCGCGCCTTCCGCCGCAACCTCGCCCGCGGCGTCGAGATCGACCGCTACAACCCGAAACTTCTGCAGTTTGACCTCGACAGGCTCGCCGACGCGCTCGACCCCGCCGCCGACCTCGACTTCGACTTCCTCGGCATCCAGACCCTCTACGACCGCTATCTGGTCGTGGACAAGAAGATCAAGCCATCGAAGCGCCTCGAAACACCGCAGCTCTTCTGGATGCGCGTCGCCATGGGCCTCAATGTCGGCGAGAAGGAAAACACCGAGGAGCGCATCATCGGCATCTACAAGATGTACAAAGGCCGCCGCTTCTGTTCCAGCACGCCCACCCTCTTCAACAGCGGCACGCTGCACAGCCAGCTCTCCTCCTGCTACCTCTACAAGGTGGACGACAGCATCGAGTCCATCATGATCCGCGGCATCGCTGAAAACGCCTTCCTTTCCAAATGGGCCGGCGGTCTCGGCGGCTCCTGGACGTCCGTGCGCGGGACCGGCGGCTACATCAAAGGCACCAATGGCGAATCCCAGGGCGTCATCCCCTTCCTCAAGCTGCACAACGATCAGCTCAACGCCGTCAACCAAGGCGGCAAGCGCCGCGGCTCCGGCTGCGCCTATCTTGAAGTCTGGCACAACGACGTCGAGGACTTCCTCCAGCTCCGCATCAACACCGGCGACGAGCGCCGCCGCACCCACGAGCTGAACACTGCGAACTGGATCCCCGACCTTTTCATGAAACGCGTCGAGGCCCGTGAAAGCTGGACACTCTTCCGCTCCAACGAAGTCCCCGACCTCCACGAGCTCTACGGCTCCGCCTTTGAAAAGCGCTACGGTGAATACGAGGCCCTTGCCAGGGCCGGTAAAATCTTCGGCAGGGAGATGCCCGCCATCGACCTGTGGAAGCTCATGCTCAAGGCCATCTTCGAGACCGGCCATCCTTGGATGACCTTCAAAGATCCCTGCAACGTCAGCAATCCGCAGGACCACGCCGGTGTCATCCACAGCTCCAATCTCTGCACCGAGATCACGCTGAACACCTCCGCCGACGAGACTGCCGTCTGCAATCTCGGCTCCGTCCTCATCGACAATCACCTCGATGAGGCCGGAAACATCGACCACGCGCGCCTGCGTGAGACCATCCGCAGCGCCGTCCGCGCCCTCGACAACGTCATCGACATCAACTACTACCCCACCGAGGCCGCGAAGACCTCCAACATCCGCCACCGCCCCGTCGGTCTCGGCGTCATGGGCCTGCAATACGCGCTCTACCGCAAGGGCATCCCCTTCGCCTCCAAGGAAGCTGTCGAATTCAACGACGAAATGATGGAGGCCATCGCCTACTACGCCTACGAGGCATCCAGCGACCTCGCCGCGGAGCGCGGCCAGTACTCCAGCTACAAAGGCAGCAAATGGGACCGTGGCATCCTCCCGCAGGACACGCTCGACCTTCTCGCCAAAGAGCGTGGCGTGGATGTCGATGTCCCCCGCGGCGGGAAGATGGACTGGAGCGCCCTCCGCGCCAAAATCGCCAGACAGGGCATGCGCAACAGCAACGTCCTCGCCATCGCCCCCACCGCCACCATCTCGAACATCATGGGCAGCAGCCCCTGCATCGAGCCGCTCATGAGCAACATGCTCGTGAAATCCAACCTCTCCGGCGATTTCATGGTGCTCAATCCCTACCTCATCCGCGATCTCAAAAAACGCGGCCTGTGGACCGACGACATCCAGAACAAACTCAAGTACATGGACGGCGAGATCGACGCCATCGAGGAAATCCCCGTCGATCTGAAGCGCCGCTACGCCACCGCCTTCAGCATCGACTGGGCCTGGCTCGTCGATGCCGCCGCACGTCGTCAGAAGTGGATCGATCAAAGCCAGAGCGTGAACCTTTTCTTCGGCGGCAAGGAAATGAGCGTCCTCAGCCACATGTACCGCGGCGCCTGGCGCAAAGGCCTCAAAACCACCTACTACCTCCGTTCCCGCAGCGCCTCGAACATCGAGAAGAGCACCGCCGAGGTCGAAAAAGAACTCCGCGGCCTCATCGCCCAAGGCGGAGTCAAACGCGAATACACGGCCGAGGAAGTCCAGGCCTGCTCCATCGAAGCCATGCGCAATGGCGGGACGTGCGAGGCGTGCCAGTGATTGTGGTTGCTGTCGTGTTCTGCCTCGCGCCACAACTTGCTGCGGCGGTTACCTGAACCGCCGCAGCCGCAGGCTGTTCAGGATCACGGAGACGCTGCTGAGGGACATCGCCACGCTGGCGATCATCGGATTGAGCAGCCAGCCGGTGAAGGGATAGAGCAGGCCGGCGGCCACGGGGATGCCGAGGCCGTTGTAGAGGAAGGCGAAGAGCAGGTTCTGCCGGATGATTTTCATCGTGGCACGGCTGAGGGCAAAGGCCTGGTGCAGCGCGAGCAGATCCCCTTTCACCAAGGTCACCGGCGCGCTTTCGATGGCCGCCCCGGTGCCGGTGCCCATCGCGATGCCGACATCGGCGGCGGCGAGTGCGGGTGCGTCGTTGATGCCGTCGCCGGCGAAGGCCACATGGCGGTCCTTGCCCCGCGCCTGATAAACGTGGAGCAGTTTTTCCTTCGGCGAGACCTCGGCGGCGACTTCATCGATGCCGAGATCCTTCGCCACACGCTGCGCGGTGGGCAGCGCGTCGCCGGTGATCATCTGCAGCTTCAAACCGAGCGCGTGCAGCGCCGCGACGGCCTGCGGCGTGGTCTCCTTGACCTTGTCCTTGATGGCGATGAGGCCGAGCGGCTTCTCATTGAGCACCACGATGACCACCGTGCAGCCCTCCGCCTGCATCCGCGCGGACTGCGCGTGGTACTCGGCGTCGAGAATGACGCCCCCCCTCTTGAGAAATGACGCCTGGCCGACGAAGACCTCGTTTTCGCCGATGTTGCCCAGCACGCCGCCGCCGGTGATGGACTGGAACTCCGTCACGGCGGCCAGCGGGATGTTGCGCTCCTTCGCGGCGTTCACGATCGCGGTGGCAAGCGGATGCTCGCTCAACGCCTCCACCGCCGCCGCGCAGGCGAGCAGGTCGCGCGCGGAAAGACCCGGCAGCGGCACGATTTCCGTCACTGATGGCCTGCCCTCGGTGAGCGTGCCGGTTTTGTCGAGCATCAGGATGTCGATCCCTTGCAGCCGTTCGAGGATTTCAGCGTTCTTGATGAGCACGCCGAGCTGCGCACCGCGACCAAGGCCGACGGTGACGGCCATCGGCGTCGCTAGGCCCAGCGCACACGGACAGGCGATGATCAAAACGGCCACCGCGTTTACCACAGCAAAAGCGAGCGAGGGTTCCGGCCCGAACTTCCACCACAGCACGAACGTCAGCACCGCCACACCCACCACCACCGGCACGAACCACGCCGAGACTTTGTCTGCGAGCCGCTGGATCGGCGCACGGCTGGCTTGCGCCTTCGCCGTCATCTCCACGATCTGACTCAGCATCGTGTCCGCGCCGACGCGCTCGGCGCGCATGAGGAAACTGCCGCCGCCGTTCACCGTGCCGCCAGTCACCATGGCCTTCGTCTCTTTCTTCTGAGGCATCGACTCGCCGGTGAGCATGGACTCATCCACTGTGGAGCTGCCCTCAGTGACAACGCCATCGACTGGAATGCGCGCACCGGGTTTGATGCGCAGGATGTCACCAACCTGGATCGAACTGACCTCCGTCTCGACCTCCTGCCCGTCGCGCACCACGAAGGCGGTCTTCGGCGCGAGATCCAGCAGCGCCCGGATCGCCGAGCCGGTGGCCTTGCGCGCGCGCAATTCGAGGAGCTGGCCGAGCAGCACGAGCACGGTGATGACCGCCGCGCTTTCAAAGTAGAGCGCCATGCCGCGCGCGGACTGGTGTGGTAGCAGATGCGGAGCCACGATTACCAGAGTGCTGTAGGCCCACGCCGCGAGCACGCCGAGGCCGATGAGCGTGAACATGTTCAACTTCAGCGTGAGCAAGGACCGCCCGAAACGCACCAACAGCGGCCACCCGACCCAGAACACGACTGGCGTGGCCCAGACGAACTGCATCCAGCCGGAAGCGTCATGTGGAATGCCGCGGATCACCGGCAGATCCATGCCCATGGAAAGCAGCACCACGGGGATGGTCATCGCCGTGCTCCAGCGCACGCGCCACCACAGGTCGCGCACCTCGTCATCGCCGCCGTCCCCGCAGCATTCCGGCTCGTTGCGCGTGGCGAGCGGATTTTTCTCCAGCGCCATGCCGCACTGCGGGCACGCGCCCGGCTTGTCCGAGCCGACGCCCTCGCACATCGGGCAGATGTAGGCGAAGACCGCCGCCGCCGGCTTAATGCCGACGTTCACCGGCTTCTCCTCGTCCGAGGAGCAGTGCGGGCAGGAAGTCGGGGCGTTGGGTTGCATGCTGGCAGAGTAGTCGCACAACGTACGCCATCACCAGCCGTTTCTTGACTGACATCCGTCAAAGAGCGGCGTGATGACCAGGCTTGCAGTCACCAAGTATTGTGCGACATCCTCCCCCCTGTGATTGAAACGTCCTCCCAAATCTTGCAGGGCGACTGCCTTGAAGAGCTTCACCAGTTTGACGACGACCATTTTGACCTGATCGTCACATCCCCGCCGTATGCCGACAAACGCAAAAACACCTACGGCGGAGTTGCCCCCGATGAATATGTGAACTGGTTTCTACCTCGCAGCGCAGAGTTTTTCCGGGTGCTAAAACCCACCGGGAGCTTTGTACTTAATATCAAGGAAAAGGCTGAGGATGGTGAGCGTCACACCTTCGTCATCGAACTGATTCTCGCCTTGCGAAAGCAGGGGTGGTTATGGACTGAGGAGTACATCTGGCACAAAAAGAACTGTTATCCCGGCAAATGGCCGAACCGCTTCCGTGACGCGTGGGAACGGTGTCTCCAATTTAACAAAACCCGCAAGTTCAAGATGAACCAGGAAGCCGTTATGGTTCCCATGGGTGACTGGGCGCAAGCACGCCTAAAGTCGCTTGGGAAAAACGATGTGACGCGCTTCGACTCGCAAGTCGGAAGCGGCTTTGGTAAGAACATCGCCAACTGGCTCGGACGTGAAATGGCTTATCCGACCAATGTCCTACACTTGCCAACGGAATGCGGCAACAAACAGCACAGTGCCGCCTTTCCGCCCGCCTTGCCGGAATGGTTCATTAAACTCTTCACCGATGTAGGTGACCGGGTGCTTGATCCATTCGCTGGATCTGGAACAACAATTGCCGTTGCCAGACAGTTGTTCAGAAAGGGTTACGGCATTGAGATCAAGCCGGAGTATTGCAAAATCGCAAAAACCGGCTTGGAAGAGGAGGAGATATTGCTCTGTGAGGCCCCTGCTGATTATGAAATCGAACCAAGAAAAGGACATCGCGACGTATATCGAGAAAAACATACCCGTGTTCCATCAAAACCGGATCGAAAAACTGGTAAGACTCAAACTCAAAGCAGTGTTATCGCGCAAGAACCCGTATCTTTTCCGCGCAAAGCACCTCAACGTGGCGGCCGACCTCGTAAAAAGTTTGCTTGAAGCTCATCTGTCTTCGCAAGAGGAAACATTGTTTGGGACATTCCTGGAGGGTCTTGCCATTCACATTTCCGGTATGGTTTTCGATGGCAAGAAATCTTCCGCGCAAGGAATCGACCTCGAATTCGACAATGATGGGATTCATTACATTGTTTCTATCAAATCTGGCCCCAACTGGGGCAACGCGAGTCAGATTGCCAAGATGCGACAGAACTTCTTGCTGGCAAAACGTATCCTGGGCACTAACCGCTCAAGGGTGAATGTGGTAGCCGTCAACGGCTGTTGTTACGGGAAGGAAGCCGCAGAGGAAAAAGACGGCTATCTTAAAAAATGCGGCCAGAGTTTTTGGAGTTTCATCTCAGGCGATGACCGCCTGTTCACGAGCCTGATCCAGCCTTTGGGCCACAAGGCGAAAGAACGCAATGAACAGTTCGCGGAAGAATATGCCAAGGTGCTCAACAAATTCAGTCGTGAATTCTCGAATGAGTTTTGTGACGCTGATGGTGCAGTAAACTGGAACAAGCTTCTGGTGTACAATTCAGGCATTACTCGGTGAACAAAAGCCTCAACCTTTTGTGATGCACTCGTCCAGATTGAGAATGGCGCTGGCCACGGCATACCAGGCGGCGAATTCGGCGGGCGGGAGGTTTTTGGTCAGCGCAAAGCCCGCAGCGAGTTCTCCGGCGGTCTTGGGATCGGCCTTGGCGGATTCAAACTGCGTTTCCCAGAGTGACTTGAGCACGGTGATTTCCTGCGGTTGCGGTTTGCGGGCCAAAGCGAGGCGGAAGGCGTGCTGAAGGCGTGAATCGAGATCGCTGCTGGGAGCTTCGGCGACGATGCGGCGCGCAAACGCCTTGGCGGCCTCGACATAGACGGGATCATTGAGCAGTGTGAGCGCCTGGAGCGGTGTGTTGCTGCGGGAACGGCGCACGACGCAGGCCATGCGGGCGCTGGCATCAAAGTTTATGAAGCTGGGGTAGGGCGAGCCGCGTTTGAGCACGACGTAGAGGCCGCGGCGGTATTTTTCATCACCAGGGCTCACGACGTAGTTGTACTTCTGGCCGCCGACTTTCTGCCAGAGGTCGTCCGGCTGCGGCGGGCGGATGGGAGCGCCGCCTTGTTTGAGGTTGATGAGGCCGGCGATGGCGAGGGCGTTGTCGCGGATCGACTCGGCGTCGAGACGGAAGCGCGGGCCGTGCCAGAGCAGCGTGTTGGCGGGATCAATGGAATGCGATATGTGGAATGCGGATTGCGGAATGGCTGATTTTGAATTCCGAGATCCGAATTCCGCACTTTGCCGGTAGGCCGCGCTCATGACGATCTTCTTGAGCATGTGCTTCATGTCCCAGCCGCTGTCGATGAACTCGACAGCCAGCCAGTCGAGCAGTTCAGGGTGTGAAGGCGGCGCGCCTTTGATGCCGAAGTCCTCCAGGGTGGAGACGATGCCCTGGCCGAAGATTTCCGCCCACCAGCGGTTCACGGTGACGCGGGCGACGAGTGGATTGCCGCGGCTGACGAGCCATTTCGCGAGTGTGATGCGGTTGGG
Organism: Verrucomicrobiaceae bacterium; assembly: GCA_016795375.1. Lineage (GTDB taxonomy): Bacteria > Verrucomicrobiota > Verrucomicrobiia > Verrucomicrobiales > Verrucomicrobiaceae > Prosthecobacter. The sequence goes on along the minus strand of JAEUHJ010000118.1, from coordinate 40,823 downwards.
CGGGCCGCCGGGCTCTGACGTGAAAACGGCGGGGAAGGCGGGCGTGACTTTTTCCGCAGGGTCGGTGTAAACGCCGCGCTTGAAGATCGTGCTCATGCGTGGCCGCGGCAGCTCGCGCATGACCTCGCTGGTGGGATTCGTCAGCTCGCTGAGCTGTTTCTGCAATGCGGTCTTTTGTTTCTCCAGTTGCACGAGCTGCGCGTCCTTGGGCCTGGCGGCGCCGCCATCGGTTTCAGGCAGGCAGGCGGTGACGTCACCGGTGATGCTGGAGATACGCAGACAGCCCATGACGAGTCCTTTGCCGTAGTTCTGCTCCATGCGAACGCTGAGTTTGGTTCCGGCGGCGATATGCACGGGTTGTCCGAGCTCGAATGCGGCCCAGTGCGGCTCGCCGAAACGCTGGCCGATGGCCCAGGCTTTCCCCCCGGGTTTTTCGATGAGATGGGTGACGGCGTAGCCTTTCTGCGAGTAGTCGGCGAAGGCGTTCTTGAAGCGCAGCGGCTGTGTTTTGCCGTCGGGCGTGGTGAGCGTGCAGTCGAAGGTGTGGAGGACGAAGTTCGGACGGTTCGCGCCGCCTCGGCCGGGTCCATCTCCTGGAATAGAGGGATGGGTGAGGGCTTCGAGCAGGAGGCCGCTTAATTCACCCGCGTCGAGGCTGGCTTCAAAGGTGTAGGTGTCGGTTTCAGGCACGGGGCCGGTGAGGAGGATGCCGCCGTCGGATTGCAGCTCGGACTCGGCGTCGCTTTCGGTGATGAAGGAAGCTGGCTTGAGCGCCTGGACGGGTCTGGCGGCCGGGCTTTGGTTGCGCGTGCCGCCGGTGAGCTGCCGTCGCCGCGCGACGATCTTTGCGTCGAGCGCCGTCATTTGCGTGGTGAGCTGCTGCCGTCGTGCCTCACGGGCGCTGTCTTTGATTTGAAACGGCGTGCCGTTGAAACGGATGGAGCCTGGCACTTTAGGATTGGCGCGCTCGGCTTCCTTCTCGGTGTTGTTGTAGAAGGCGAGGAGCGAGTAGTAGTCGCGCTGGGTGAAGGGGTCGTATTTGTGATTGTGGCACTGGGCGCATTCGAGCGTGGAGCCGAGCCAGACGGCGCCGGTGGTGTTGACGCGGTCGATGACTTGATTGATGCGGCTTTCCTCGGGTTCGGTGCCGGCCTCGACGTTCGTAGGTGTGCAACGATGGAAGCCGGTGGCGATGATCTGCGAGGGCGTGGCGTTCGGGAGAAGATCGCCGGCGAGTTGTTCGAGTGTGAAGCGGTCGAAGGGCATGTTCGCGTTGAGCGCATCGACGACCCAGTCGCGCCAGGCCCAGATGTCGCGCAAATCATCACGCTGGAAGCCGTGGGAGTCGGCGTAGCGTGCGAGATCGAGCCATGGACGCGCCCAGTGGACGCCGTAGTCCCTTGAGGACAAAAGACGGTCAACGAGCTTTTCCAATGACGAATTCTGAATGACGAATGACGAACCGGAACGGCATTCGTTGACGAATTGCTCCACCTCCCCCGGAGTTGGCGGAAGGCCGGTGAGATCGAGGGAGAGACGGCGGATGAGAGTTTCAGCGGATGCCTCGGGTGAAGGCGCGAGTTTGTTCTCCTCCAGTTTGGCGAGGATGAAGCGGTCGATCTCATTTTTCGGCCATGCTTTGTTTTGAATGGCTGGAGGCGGCGGACGTTGCGGTGGAATGTAGGACCAGTGTTTGAGGGGTTCGAGTTTGTCGGGCCATTGTGCGCCAGTGTTGATCCAGTCGCGGAGATGACGGATCTCGGCGGTGGTGAGGCGTGGGCCGCGGCGCGGCATGGCGTCCTTGCCTTCCTTCGGCAAGGCGACACGGCGGAGCAGGTCGGCGCCGATTTCGGCGTGTTTTTTCGACGCGGCGTCGAGGCGGAGATCGCCTTTTTGTTTTTCGGGGCCGTGGCACTCGAAGCAGGCGCGCTGGAGGACGGGGAAGACTTCTTTGGCGAAGTCCGCAGCATGGGCGGCCGTGGCGGCGAGAAGTAGAATGGACACGACGCGTGACATGCGGGCGTGGGAACGAACGGCGGCGGGCCGACCTTGCCTGAACGAGTTGGGAAACTCGTTCTACAAGAGGCGCCGTGAGTTGCGCAGGCCGTCGGCGGTGACGACGGCCTGGTTGCGCGCGGCGATCATGAAATCGAGATGATTCTGCCACTGCATGGGGCGCAACGAGGCGAGGCCGGCGCCACGGCGGCTGAAGCCGTAGTCGGCGATCTCCCAGCCGAAGTCGGAATGGCGGTTGCGGTAGTCGGCGCGGTGGATCCACGCGCCGAACTCGTCCTTGCGCCAGACTTCGGGGTCATTGCCAGGAATGACCTGCGCCAGCGCCCAGACGCGGCGGATGATCTCGGCGTCGTAGCCTTCGACGGTGTCGGAAATGGCGGGAAGTTCGGACATGGGGTAGTTTGCGGGACCACTGAACCGACGGACAAGAATGTCCGTCCTACTTCATTTCAGCTCGATGTTGTCGATGAGGCGCGCGCCGCCGAAGAAGACAGCGGCGGCGACGACGACAAGCTCGGTGGTGGCGGAGACAGGCTGGAGGGTGACGGCATCAACTGCGGAGACATAGTCAACGCGACCGAGCGGGGCGTGCTGCTGAAGGTGTTTTTTGATGAGGTTGACGAGTGCGGCGGGATCACGCTCGCCGTCGTTTTTCCAGGTGTCGCGGGCGAGCTTGAGCGCGGCGTGAAGCGCGGGTGCCTGGGCGCGTTCTTCAGGCGTGAGGTAGCGGTTGCGGCTGCTCATGGCGAGGCCGTCGGGCTCGCGCACGGTGTCGATGGCGTGGAGGACGACGTTGAAGTCAAGGTCACGCACAAGGCGGCGGATGATGGCGAGCTGCTGGAAGTCTTTTTTGCCAAACACGGCGTCGTCGCACTGGACGAGGTTGAAAAGCTTCGCGACGACGGTGCAGACGCCGTCGAAGTGGCCGGGGCGGCTGGCGCCGCAGAGCATCTGTGAGAGGCTGGACTCACGCATCACGATGCTGCGGTCGGCGGGATAAAGCTCCTCGGCCTTCGGGGCGAAAATCATGTCCGTGCCGTTGTCACGGCAGAGGGAGAGATCCTCGACGAGCGAGCGCGGGTATTTTTCCAGATCCTCGCCAGGGCCGAACTGGAGCGGATTGACGAAGATGCTGACGACGACGTTGCCATTTGATCCAGCGATCTCACGTGCGGCGCGGATGAGAGCGGCATGCCCCTCATGCAAAGCGCCCATAGTGGGCACGAACACGCAGCGTGCGCCGCGGTTGACGGTGTGCCAGGAGCGGACTTGGCGGATGTTGTTGATGACGTTCATGATTTAAGGTCACGGGATTCGAACACGGCGTAGCCGAGGGTGAAGAGGGTGAGGTTCACGGCAAGGATGACGGCATAGCCGCGCCAGATGAGCGGCCAGTCGATGGTTTCGGCCAGAACGCGGCCCCAGACGGCCATGTGCTTGGTGATGAGCAAATGCTGGTGACTATCCATAAAGCCGCCGGTGCGGATGATGAAGTCCACGAGGATGTAGGAGAGAGCGCCGATGGTGGCCGCCGCCGGCTTGATGCGGAAGCAGGAGAGGAAAAACGCGATGCTGCTGATCGTGGTCATGCTGATGCCGAGGAACACCGAGCTGAGAGCGTAGCGCAGCAAGCCCGGCCCCCAATCGTAAAAGGCGACGACAGAGACCTCCGGCACGAGCGCGAAATAACCGCCGCCCCAGCCACGCAGCATGATTCCGAGCAGAAAGGCCGTCCAGGCGAGGAACTGGATCAGGAACACAGCGTAGCCGGTGCAGGTGAGGTATTTCAACAACAGCAGGCGGAAGCGGCTGACAGGACGTGCGAGCAGGAGCCGCATGTGGCCGTCCTCCCCCTCCTTCGCGACGATGTCTCCGGCGACAAGGCTGAGGAACAACGCGCCGAGCAGGAACACGGACACCCCCATGACAAAGCTGGCCACAGTGAGTGCTGACAGATAATAGTCCACGTTCTCACCGGCGCCGGCGATGATGCGCTGCGTGGGCAGGCCGAATTTTTTGACCAGCAGGAAGACGAGGATCTGCAGCACCACGAACGCGCCGAAGCCGATGTAGGTGCGCTTGCGACCGAAGAGCTTCAAGAGCTCGCCATGCCACTGCTGGAGGAAGAGCGTCATGATTTTGAGGAGAGGCCCATGTAGAGTTGTTCCAACGTGCGGCGGTGCGGCTGCCATGCGCCGACCTGCACATTGCCGCGGACGAGCGCGGCGACGAGCTCGTGCGGCTCCATGCTCAGCGGCACCTCGACGATGCCGTGCTTGTCCATCGTGGCGCCGGCACGATCGAGAATCTCGCGCGCGAGGCCGATGTCGCCGGTTTCGAGCTGGAACATGCGGCGCGTCTTTTCCTGCGATGGCACGGGGCCTTCAAAAACCTTTTTGCCGTCCTTGATGATGACGCAGCGGTCGCACATCTGCTCGACTTCGGCGAGGAGGTGGGAGTTAAGCATGATGGTCATGCCGTGGTGCTTGCGCAGGTGCAGGATGAGTTCGCGAAATTCGCGGATGCCCTCGGGATCGAGGCCGTCGGTCGGCTCGTCGAGCAGGAGGATTTTCGGCTCCGGCAGCATGGCCTGCGCGAGGGCGAGGCGCTGGCGCATACCGTGGCTGTAGGTGGATGCTTTGTGATGGATGGCGCGGTTGAGGTTCACTATCTGCACGACGCGTTTCACCTCCGCCTCATCCCACCAGCCGGAGAGGGAGCAGAACACGCGCAGATTCTGCCAGCCGCTGAGGTAGTCGTAAAACACGGCGGCCTCGTAAATCGCGCCGATCTGCCGGAGCGCACGGTCACGCTCTTTTTGCACACTGCGGCCGCCGATGCGCACCTCGCCCTGATCCGGCCGCACCATACCGAGCGTGATGCCCATGATGGTGCTTTTGCCCGCGCCGTTGTGGCCGAGCAGGCCGAGAATCTCACCCTCCTTGACCTCGAAGCTCACATCGTCGAGCGCGAGGCGGCCCGTGGGCCAGCGCTTGGTGAGATGACGGACGTCGAGGAGGGCCATTGAATCGGCATATCCATTTTCAATTGCCCGGGACAAGCTGTTTTATTTCTTTTTGTCCCAAAACTTGTTTTCTGCCTGCTACGGTCACAATAAACGCGGCGTGCAGCTTGGTGATAATTGTTTTCGCTTCCGTACGAACGGTGGGCGGCAAAGTTTCCACATGAAACATAGGCCCCGCCATCCATTCAATTTCCCCAACCTTGGTCAATGACCAGCAGTCAACGAAGCGTAGTTTTTTTCTCGAATTAAATCCATTGGGAGCCATCACTTCAAAAAAAAGATCGGCTGTTACTATTTCTGCCGTAATCACGCCCGGGAATGGGCTTGCATCCAACTTCTCACGTCGAACGAAATCGACCCTGATCAATGACAGCTTGTCTCCTCCGCCTGTTAACATTAGCAACTTTGATTTCTGCCATGTGCCAAGGTCTTCGATGGAGTACCTGCTTTTGATTTTTTCTGGCAACATGCGATGCAAATCACTTCCTTCCTTGTTCAGCCAATTAGAGTAAAACATCTGCTGCTTCTCACGAAGTCGTTCTAAAACAGATGCCAGATTAGATTCTGGAGCAACCTGCTGCCCCTGACAATTGTCTTCGAAACCACCAATCAGAATCAGCAAAACTGCTGCTAAGATGTAGCGCAAGTCATGAAACAGTGCTGCCATCGACTGCTGTTCGTTCCCAATCATAATACATGTAGTAAAATAAGAACACTGTGTCGGGATCGAGCTGTTGATAGTTAACTCCTTCACCTGTCTCAATGATGTTTAGCTCACCCCACCACATCCAGCCTTCTGGAAGGATTGTGTCATAGGAGGTATTCTCCCACGAGGCAGTTTGGTCCAAAATGATATCTCCATTCGGCACCCATTGTCCCGAAGTTGCAGACCACGGATCCAAGTCTAGATCAGCAGTTCTGTAGCCGTATGTAATCCTCGCCCTCTGCGAGTAATTGATCGTTTGTGGAGGTTCCGCTGGAGGATGATAGACCATATCTGGATACACCGGAGGCGGAACATATGTCATCTCAGGAACCTCATCGTCTTGAGCATCTAATGCTTCGATCCACTCCTCAGCCTGCGCACTGACATCTCCATCGACTATCTGTTGGACCCATTCCTCATATGTTTGATCCTGAATGGTTTCATCCTGTGCATTTAAACCAGATGCGCAAAGCAGCAATACTGTGGAGAAGTGAGCAATCCCATTCGTAAGTATTTGTGTAGTTTTCATGTGAATCAGAACTATTTCATCAAATTGCGGACCTTTTTTCAATAGTTTTTCGTCACGTTTTGCCGCTGAAAGCCGCCAAAATCGCGATTGCCAGCGCCGCCGCGAGACTGCATTACTCCGGCCTGTCCCCGCCCACGCCATGCAGTTCTATTTCCCCACGTCACTCAATCTCGGCAACGAACACAGCGAAGGCTTTCACCAGGAACTGCTGCGCGGGCTGACGCACAAGCTGAACAACCTGCTGGCGGTGATCCAGGGCTTCAGCAGCCTGATCCTGATGACCGAGGATCTCGATTCCGGCGTGAACGAGAACATGCAGCACATCCGCGAGGCGTCAGTCGGGGTGACGAACCTGAGCGAGCGCATCCGTGCAGCGGGCGGCTGCGCGAAACTGAGTCCGCAGGCGCTGAACCTGAACGAATACCTCGGTGTGATCGAGGGCGCCGTGATGGAACCGTTTCAAAAGGAAGGTGTGCAGCTCGAGGCGGATGTGCAGGCCGGGCTGCCGCCGGTCCTTGTCGATCCGACGAAGTTCAAGGACATCCTCGTCGAGTTGCTGAAAAACGCGGCGGAAGCCGCTGCGAAGGGCGGCGGGCGCTGCGCGCTGAAAATCTGCGGCCCGGGCGCGATCACACCTGCCGAGCAGCGCCGCGTGGACATCCTGGTGAGCAACACCGGCTCCCAGATCTCCCCGGAGAAGATGCCGGAGGTTTTCCGTCCGTTCCATGGCTCGAAGAACAGCAACCACCTCGGCCTCGGGCTGACGATCGCCGCGATGCTGAGCCATCAGATGAGCATCCAGCTCGGTGTGGCGTCGGAGAACAACACGACGACCTTCTGGCTGAGCTGCCCGACGGCTTGAGTGCCGGGTGAGGGCATTTTTTGAGTTTTCAGCCTGAATTCGATGCAACGGGGTTCCGTCCACCGTTGTCACAAGTGACATTGATTCCCGGAGGTATTCTCATGAAACGATCAGCTCTGCTTCTTGCGCTGTTGCTGGCCGCGTTGCCAGCCTTGGGTGGTCCGAAAAACCACGGCACCATCACCACCAGGGCCGGCAAGTCATTCTTCGACTGCAAGATCACGCGCATCTACCCGGATGGTGTCGGCTTCACGCACCGTGATGGCGCGGCAAAGATCGCCTTCAAGGATCTGCCGGAGAAGCTGCGGCAGGAGTTCCGCTACGATCCGCGAAAGGAGGCCGAATATCAGCGCGAGCAGGCGGCGCGGCGGGAGGATGAGAAAAAGCGTGCCCGGCTGCATGAGATCGCCATGGAGGAAAAGCTGGCGGAGGCGCGGATGGCGGAGGCGGGTTATTTCGCGGCGGTGGCCGGCGCGGCATCCAGCGTGGCGGTGAAGCCCCTGATGTCGCCGGCCCTGCCGGGCGAGAGCCTTCCGGTTTTGAGCTATCAGACGCCATCCTGGGTGGGGACACCCATCACGGGGACGGCGCTGGGTGGCAGCGCCTACCGGCGCGTTTCGTCATGGAGTGGTTATCCATTCGGCTGTTACGGCGGCGGCTATTCCTATCCGGCGTATGGCTACGGCTACAGTTATCCGTATCATGGGCATGGTTGCATGCCGGCCGGGGCGTATGTGAGTCCCACGATTTATCGTTCGTGGAATGTGGGGAGTGGTTTCCGCGTCGGGGTGGGCATCACGCCGTTCGGTGCTGGCGTCCGGCTGTTTCCATGAGGTGTTGCTTCGGTTTTGCGAAGCATTAAAAGCTCGCAAACCGGTGGTAGTCGCGTTCAACTGGCCTCCAGTCGATGAAAACATTCCTCGCCGCACTCATCCTGCTGGCACCTGCGTCGGCCATGTGCGCGCCAGTGCTGGAACTGGCCGTGATCGAGACGGTGCATGGCAAAGTTTACCGGCAATGCAAAATCGTGCGTCGAGACGCGGACGGCGTGGCTTTCACCCATCAGAAAGGCACCGCCCGCGTGCTCTTCAGCGACCTGCCGGAGGCCACGCGGGCCGAACTCGGCTACAGTCCGAAGGCGGCGGCCGAACTGCAAAAAACGCGCGAGCACGAGCGCACGGAGAGAGAAAAGCAGCGTCAGCAAAAGGCGGCGCGTGCGGTGGAGCTGCGCCACGCGGCACGGCTGGCGGAGATCAAGCGCCTGGCACAAGCGCCGCAGGTGATCGTGGTGCAGCCACCCGCCGGCTATTACTCCGGGCCGGTGCCTGCGGTCGGTTTTGCCGCGCCAGGCCGGGGCGGTTTTTACTGGACTGGCGGGCATCATCATGGGGTCACGCGCAACGGCGGATGGGACAGTGTGGGCATTGCCACCATCGGCGCGGGCAGCGGCGGCATCTATGTGCCACAAAGCGGCGGATTTCTCTTCACCGGCCTGCCGCAGGTGCAGCAAAGCCCGAGTCTGGGCTGGTATGATCCGGGCGGGTTCGCTTCCCCGGCCGCACGGAGCGCCGGAACCTTCGGCAGTGTGCCAGGACTCGCCGTGCCGAATCCGCCTGCGGTTGTCCCTGGCGTCCAGATTCGAGGAAGTGTCTCGATGCCCGCCGGACACTGAAAAAACAGGCGGACCCGTTTCGGAGTCCGCCTGTGGAAAAAGAAAATGTGAGGGAGGCGAGGTCAGATCAGTCCGGCCTTCTTCAGCGTGGCGTAGGCACCGTTTTTGTTCACGGTCTTGAGCGCACGGGCGGTCAGCTTCACCTCGACGTATTTGCCGAGTTCCGGCACGAAGATGCGCTTGGAGCGGAGGTTCGGCAGGATGACGCGCTTCACGCGCTTCGTGATGTGGCGGCCGATACCGCCTTCTTTCTTGGCTTTACCGCTACGATGGATGTGGTGGCCGCGGGTGACGCCAACGCCGGTGATTTCGCAAACTTTTGCCATAGGATGAAGGGGTTCGGGGGAAGGGGGCCGCGATACTAGCCGAGGAGCACGGGGCGTCAACCAAAAGTCCGGCTTTCAGCGCCGCCGGGGTCTTCCGACCATGAGGCAGGTGGTTTCCGGGTTCATCAAATAGCCGATGCCAAAATTCAGCGGCTGCACCGGATGACGCCCGGAGGAGTAGGCGGCGGTCAGATCCGGCTGCTGGCAGCCCGAGAAAATATCCAGCGTGCCGCGATGATTGCCGTAGAGCCACAAGTCCCAGCCGGCGCGGCCGAATTCGCGGTAAGGCACGCCCGAGGGATCCTGGACGATGGCGCTGCTGTGGCGCAGCAAGAAATCACGGATGTTCGAGAAGCCGCTCTCATGCATGAGGTAGGAGGCGCTTTTCATGAAGGCGGGAACACGGCCCAGACGCGAGACATAAGCGAGCAGGGGGCCGCCGCCGCCGCCATTCGCGAGATCCTGGCGGAAATAGAACACACGCTTCGGGCTGCCAAAGCCGCCGTGGCAGCGGATCATGAGACCGGTGTTTCCCGAAGAGCCGGCCAGGGTGACGTTCCCCGCTCCGTCCAGACGGACGGTATCGACCGAGTCCACCGTGTGTCCCGTGCGCGCCATGAAGGCCAGGATGAGAGGCAGCACGCCGCGGAAGCGTGTGGCCACGAGGTCGCTCTTCATCTCCGTGGTGATGAAATAGCTGCTCGTCATGAGGGTGGAGACCGAGTTGTGCAGCCCGTAGAGCCCGCGCGCGATCTCCTCCTGAGAGAGACTGTCCAGGCGTGGCAGTGGCTCGGCAGGTTCCAGGCCGACGAGCACATAAGTCTCGGCACCAGGGCAGATCGCGCTCGCAAACAGGAAATCCGGGCCGCTGAACGGGTAAAACAAGGCATTGGAGCCTTGGATGTCGCCGACCTCAGTCCCTGCCCAGGCGAGCAAGGGAGCGCGGTGGTTGTTTTGATGCGTGGCCCACAGATTGTCCATCCGCACCTTGTGCGAGGCCCAAGCGGAGGTGCCGCGAATGTTCGACAAGCCACCGCCGTCCATGCCGGCGAACAGCCGGGCGATGTCGTTGATGGATGACGGGCGTGCCGGCACATTCATCGAAGCAGCGCCGTTGTAGAGCGGTCCGCGGCCGGTGCTTTCCGCGCGTTTTACGCTGCCTTCAGTGATGGCATCCAGCACGTTCGTCCATTGATGGAGGCGGCTAGCGCCGGTGTAGTTTTGAAACGCGGAATCCGGCAGGGCGCAACCGACAAGCAAACTCGCAACGGCCAGGCCACCCAAAGCCCTGCTTTGAATGGAGAAGGCGCGATCGAATAGAGCCATCATAGAAGCAGGAGGCTACCAGACGAAACCGGCATACCAAGCAAGCTCGCACAGGCGAACGAGCCTTTATTTCCAAACAGATTTACTCAGTCTGAAAATTCGACGGAATTTTTGCGGATAATCTGACTTTCAAGCCGTCCAGCGGCTCGATTGATCACTTCGGCTGCTGCATCGCGATGCAGTGCAGCGCACCACCCTCGGTGACGAGGTCCTTGGCCATCATCGAGATGATTTCGCGGCCCGGGAAGCATTCGGCGATCTTGTCCTCGGCGGCGGCGTCCTTCTTCTTGTTGCCGAAGAGCGGGACGAGCACCGCGTTGTTCAGGATCAGGAAATTCGCATAGCTGGCGGGAAGGCGGGAGAGGCGCCAGTCCTTCATTTCAATGGCCTGGGGCATTTCGATCTCGATGATTTCGAGTTTGCCGCCGTCCGGAGCCTTCACGTCATCGAGACGCTCGCGGATGTCCTTCAGCACCTTGTGGTTCGGGTCGGAATCACGCGGCTCGACCATGCAGATCACCGCGTCCTCGCGGATGAAGCGCACAATGTCGTCGATGTGGCCGTCGGTGTCGTCGCCTTCGATGCCTTTCTTGAACCAGACGATGTCCTTCACACCAAGCATGGCCTTCAATTCCTTCTCGACCTCGGCCTTGTTGCCGGCCTTGCCGCCGTGGCGGTTCGGATTGAGCAGCACGGACTCCGTGGTCAGCAGCGTGCCTTTGCCGTTCGTTTCGATGGCACCGCCTTCGAGGATCATCTTCGATTTGAAGCGCTCCATCTTCAGCACGTTCGCCGCCTTCTCGGGAATGGCGTTGTCGAGGTCCCACGGCGGGAACTTGCCGCCCCAGGCGTTGAATTCCCAGTCGGTGATCGCGACCTTGCCGGTCTCGTTGTGCTTGATGAAGATCGGGCCGTGGTCGCGGCACCACACGTCGTTCGTGTGGTGTTCGTAAATGTCCACCTGGGAGAGATCGCCCTCGTTGTCGGCGATGGACAGGCGGATGTTCATGTGGCTGAGCATCGGGGCGTTGATGCGCACGCGCTCGTAGCGGGAGATGGTGGATGCGATCTCGCCGAATTTGTCCTGCAGCTTGTGGAAGGTCTTCGGGCAGCTTTCCTTGTTGGAGGGCCAGGAAAGCCAGATTGCCTCCTGCGGCTCGAATTCGGCGGGCAGACGGTAGTTCTGGGGGTGGGAGGCTTTACTCATCAATGTAGCGTTTGGTCAGGGGAGCGTAGGTGTCAATGCGGCGATCACGGAAAAAAGGCCAGATGCGACGGAAGTCCTCCACCGCCTGCAAATCACAGTCCACGACAAGGATTTCCTCATCCGTGACGGATGCCTTTGCAACGATTTCTCCATACGGATTCGCCACGAAGCTCTGGCCCCAGAACTCGCTCTGCTGCTCGGTGCCCACGCGGTTCACCGCGGCCAAAAAGCAGCCATTCGCCACCGCATGGCCGCGCTGCACGGTTTCCCATGCACAATGCTGCGCCTTGCCGAGCTGCGCTTTCTCGCTCGGCAGCCAGCCGATCGCCGTCGGATAAAACAGAATCTGCGCTCCCATCAGCGCCGTCAGGCGCGCGGCCTCCGGATACCACTGGTCCCAGCAGATCAGCACGCCGATGCGGCCAAATTTCGTGTCCCACACGCGGTAGCCCAGATCACCCGGTGTGAAGTAAAACTTCTCCTCGAAGCCCGGATCCTGCGGGATGTGCATCTTGCGGTACTTGCCCAGAACGGTGCCGTCCGCGTCGATCACGGCCGCCGTGTTGTGGTACAGGCCCGGCCCGCGCTTCTCGAACAACGGCACGATGATCACCACGCCCAGCTCCTTTGCCAGCGGCGCGAGTTTGTCCGTCGTCGGCCCCGGAATTTCCTCGGCGAGATCAAACAAGGCCGGATCCTGCGTGATGCAGAAATACGGTGTGTTGAAAAGCTCCTGCAGGCAGATGATCCGCGCACCACGCGCCGCGGCGTCGCGGACCAGCTTTTCATGCTGCCGCACGCTTTCTTCCTTCGATGAAAAGGCCCGGCTCTGCACCAGGCCGAGGGTGACTTTCGACATAGGGCGCGGATGGTTCACCGCATGGCGGCGAATGCAAGGACAGGTATCGTCACGCGGCCGGCGGCGGAGTCAGCTTGTCCTTCGGAGTCTTGAAGCAGATGGCGATGCCGAATGTGACCATGGTGCCAAACAGGATGCGCCATGGAAACTCGATCTCGGGCACCCATGCGGGCCTGGGAATGCCGCCGCCCAGACCGAGCGTGGCGGCGAGATCCTTGTCCAGACCGCTCAAATAACCGACGACGAGAAATCCGGCGAGCATGGCGATGCCGTTGCCAAAATCGTTGCCCCGGCTCTTCGTGAACAGGCCCGCCATGAACACACCGAGCAGCGAGCCGTAGGTGTAGCCGAAAATGCCGAGGATGATGGGGATGATGCGCAGCGACGGGTTGTGCGCCTTCACCCACGCGGTGCCGAGCGCGACGGTGATCATGAAGGCCGCGAACAGCACGGTGCCGAGCCGCAGGACACGCACCTTGCCCGCGTCGGTGTCCGGCTCGCCGAACCAGCGGAAATGGAAGTCGCGCACATAACTCGTGGCGAGCGAGTTCAATGCCGTGCTCAGCGATCCCATCGCCGTGGCAAGAACGCCGGCGATCACCAGCCCGCGGAGGCCGGAAGGCATCGAGGTCAGGATGAAGAAGGGGAAGACCTGGCTGCTGTCGGGCGCGCCTTTCGCATTCTTCGGCAGGATGATCTCCGGGTGCTGCTGGTAAAACACGAAGAGCAGGATGCCGATGCTCAGCACCATGAAATTGACCGGAATGTCGGCGATGCCGGAAAGGATCGTTGCCTTCGCGCTCTGGCTTTTGTTCTTCGCCGTCAGCATGCGCTGTACCATGTCCTGGTCGGTCCCATGCGTGGCGAGAGTGACAAAGGTGGAGCCGAGAAATGCCGTCCAGATCGTGTACTCAGATTCCAGCACGCCTTTGATCCAGCCCCATGCGCCGGGATGATCCGGGTCAGGCCGCCCCCAGTCGATGAGCGCCGGCTCCTGGATGGCACCGAACAGCGCGGACCACCCGCCTGTGTGTCCGAGCAGATGCCACAGACCGAAGCCGAGCGCCGAGAACAGGATCACCACCTGGATCACATCCGTCCAAATCACCGCGCGGATGCCGCCGAGCGTGGTGTAGATGGATGTCAGCACGGTGATTCCGACAAGCGCCGCCGCGTAGAGCCAGAATTCCTGCATCGGCGTCGTCTTCGGGTCGATGAACACCTTCCAGGCGAGGACCAGCAGCACGGTGGGCACCCACAGGCGTGATCCGCTCGCCAGCAAACGAGTCACCAGAAACACCGCCGAGGAGCGGCGGCGTGTCTTCGGCCCGAACCGCGCTTCGAGGAACTCATACACGCTCACCACATTGTGCCGGTAATAGGCGGGAATGAACACCGCGCTGACCACCACACGCGCGAGCAGATAGCCCGCCATGAGCTGGATGTAGGTGTAGTTGCGCAGCGCGTAACCTTCGCCAGGCGCTCCGAAAAACGTGCCAGCGCTGATCTCCGCCGCCAGGATCGAGGCGAGCACCGCCCACCAGGCGATCTGGCGGTCACCCAAGGTGAAGCCTTCCACGCTGCCGCTCCTGCTGCGCTGCGAAAGGCCGATGCCGATGATCAGGACGAAGTAACCGATGATGACGAGAGCGTCGAGAAGGTGGGGCATGGCGTGTGAGGCGGGAAGTTTCGCCGCAAAGCACCATGCCCGTCAAGCCTCCCGCTCACCGGCTGACGACCTTCGTCTGCAGCTTCGGCGAGACGCGCACGATGACCCGCTCCTCATGCTTCGTGCCGGACGGGGTGGCAAAGGTGACCTCTTCATAAACCTTGCCGATGTCCTTGTTGGTCAGGGGACGGTTGATCAGGCGGCGCGTGGCCACACGAGTGTCTCCGTAGGTGGCGACGGTCACATCCCCGCCCGACACGGCGGTCTTCGCAACTGCCGCAGATCTGGAAGCAGGCGCGGCCGATGCCTGGCCTGGAGCGGTAGGGCGTGGGGCGGCACATTGGGTCAGCAGAAGAATTGCGGACAGACTGAGAAGGGAGGTGATGGCTGGTTTCATGGTTGGCAATGGCTTGAACATCAAATCGTTCAAGTGACTGCTTTGAGTTGTTCACGCAGCGTATTGTTCAAAGTTTTGCTGACGGGGGTTGGCCTCAAATGTGCCGGATTTGCGCCCGGAAAAGCCATAATCAGACGGGTGCCGATTTTCTGCTTTCCTGCCAGTGATCCCGCTTGGGCGCGCATTTTAGGCTTGCTACGCCGCAGAAGGATCGGCATCATCCGCATGTCATGCGTAAAATGCTCTTATGCGTTGCGGTGATGTTGTCCTGCTCCGTCCTGTGTGCGCAGGGGCAGCGTGAACAGCAGTTGCTCGCGATGCATCAGCAGTATCGAAGCGCCGCAGCCCTGTCCGCGCAGGGCAGGCTGCTGGAGGCGGAAATCGAAATGAGGAAGGTGGTGTCCAGTTGCAGCCAGGTTTTTGGCAGGTCACATCCCGACACGCTCACCAGCCGCAGCGATCTCGCCGCGACGCTGGCAGGCGAAGGCAAGTATGCCGAGGCTGAGAAGGAAAACCGCGCGGTGCTGGCCATCCGCAAAGAAGTGCTGGGCGCGGAACACCCCGACACGCTGCTCAGCCGCAACAACCTCGCCGCCGCCTTGCAGGAACAGGGCAGGCATGCCGAGGCGGTGCGTGAATACCGCGCCGTGCTGGCCGTGCGTCAGCGCGTGCTGGGCACGGAGCACCTGGTGACGCTCGAAAGCCGCAACAACCTCGCCACCGCGCTCAACGATCAAGGTCGTCGCACCGAGGCGGAGAAGGAACACCGCGCGGTGCTCGCCCTGCGTGAACGTCTGCTCGGCGCGGAGCATCCCCGGACCTTGGACAGCCGCAACAACCTCGCCGCCGTGCTTCAGGAGCAGGAACGTCATGCGGAGGCCGAACGTGAGCATCGCCAGATTCTCTCCCTGCGTCAGAAAACGCTCGGGGAGCGACACCCGGATGTCTTCCTGAGCTGGTTCAACCTCGCCCTTTGCCTGGAGGCGCGGGCGCGGTTTGAAGAAGCCGCGGTGTGCATGCGACACGCTCTTGAGGGATTCAAAACGAGCCTCGGCGTGGATCACCCGCACACCCGCTACGCTGGCGAGTCGCTGCGCAGGATCGAATCTGTGGCAAAGCGGTGAAGGGAGTCGCTTTTTGACGGGGAAAAGCTCTCGCACGGCTGCGCGGACTCGCTAGCATCGGCCCCCGAATGTCCGCCGCCGCCTTCATCAAAGAACTTCGCCACAATTGGAAGACCATTGGCGCGGTGGCACCTTCCAGTCCCGCGTTGGCGGAACGCATGATGGAGGCCGCCGGCGTCTGGCAGGCGCGGCGCATCCTCGAGCTCGGCCCCGGCACCGGCGCGCTCACCACAGCCATCGCCGATGTCATGCCGCACACGGCAGGATACCTCGGCATCGAACTCAACGAAACATTTGTGGGCCAGCTCCGGCCGCGTTTTCCGAGGATGCGCTTCGAGTGCGCGGATGCGCGGAATTTCGATTTCTCCCAGGTGCTCGCAGCCGGTGAAAAGTTCGACGTTGTCATCAGCGGCCTGCCGTGGACGTCCTTTCCGCGTGGATTGCAGCAGTCGATTCTCGGCAACGTGCTCCCGCATCTCGCTCCCGGCGGCTGCTTCACGACCTTCGCCTACTGGGGTTTCCATCATCTGCCCGGCGGGCGGCAGTTCCGTTCCCTGCTGCATGAGATGACGCATGGCGTGGAAACCACGCGCATCGTCTGGGGGAATCTGCCGCCGGCTTTCGTCTATCTGGCGCGTATGGCGTGAGTGGGGATCACTCCACGGCCTGTTTTTTCTTTTTGCCCTTCTTCTTCGGCTCCGGGCTTGTTTGAGACGCGTTCTTCGCCGGCATCGGTGCTTTGATGCCTTCACGCCATGCGAGCATCTTCGCGTGCAGCTCCTTCACCTTGTCCGGGTTCTCCGCCGCCAGGTTCTTCCGCTCGCCGATGTCGTCTTTGAGATTGTACAGCTCCAGACGGCCGTCCTCGAAGAATTCCATCAGCTTCCAGTCGCCCGCTTCGATCAAGCCCACCGGCGTCGTGCGCCAGGTGCCTTCACCCGCGCCGAGGTAACCTGGGAAGTGCTGATAGATCGCCTCGCGCTTCAAACTGGCCGCCGGGTCATGAAACAGCGGTGCCAGGCTCTCTCCATCGAGCGTCTGGCCTTCCGGCGGTGTTGCTTTGCTGATCGCCGCGAAGGTCGGATAAAGATCCACATGGATCGTCGGCACATCACAGGCTGCCCCGGCCTTCGTCACGCCCGGCCAGCGCACGATGAACGGCACGCGCGTCCCGCCTTCATACAGGCTGCCCTTGCCGCTGCGCAGCGGGGCGTTGTCTGTGATGTCGCCGCCTTGGATGCCCTCGCGCGCATAGCCGCCCACGCCGCCGTTGTCGCTGCTGAAGATGAGCACCGTGTTGTCCGCCAGCTTCAGCTCATCCAGCTCCTTCATCACACGGCCCACGCTTTCATCCACGCTCGCGATCATCGCCGCATACGTCGGATCATGATGTCCGCCCGCGGTCGCTTTGCCCTTGAACTTCGCGACCAGATCTTCCTTCGCCTGATGCGGTGAATGCACGGCGTAATGCGGCAGATACAGGAAGAACGGGCCGTCCTTGTGCCGCCGGATGAAATCCACCGCCTTGTCCGTGAGAAAATCCGCCAGGTATTGCCCTTTCGGATGTTCCACCTCCGGCTTCGTCACAAAATCAAAGTGCCTGCCCATCGACACGATCGCCTCGTCAAAACCACGCCGCCCCGGATGATGCGCGCCTCCCTGGCCAAGGTGCCATTTGCCGAACATCCCCGTCGCATAGCCTGCCTTCTTCATCGTCTGAGCGATCGTGACCTTCTCCAGCGGCAGGTTCTCCGTGTTGTCCACCGGGCGCAGCGGCCGCGATTTCCAATCAAAACGCCCGATGCCGCCCACCGTGTAAACTCCCGTGCGCGGCGCATACTGCCCGGTCATCAGCGCCGCGCGCGTCGGCTGGCAGTTCTGGCAGTGATGATGCCGCGTCAGCTTCATGCCTTGCGACGCCAGCCTGTCGATGTTCGGCGTCTCATAGTACTTCGAGCCGAAACATGCCACGTCCGTGTAACCGAGATCATCCGCGAGGATGAAGATGATGTTCGGAGCATGGTCGGCGGCTTGAATGAACGAGGTGAGCAGAAGCAGGGAAAACAGAACCTTCATGTGCCCATGAACGCCGCCCGCGACCACCGCATTGCACACATTCCAGCATCGACAACCCGGCGCGCGGACGCTTTGATTGCTGCATGTCCCGGTTAATCCTGATCTTCAGCCTTTTCATCTCGCTGGCCGCCGCGGCGGACACGATCAAGCCCGGTGTGCGCTCACCCATCACCTTTCAGCGCTCGCCGCAGGTTTCGGACAATGCGCAGCTCAAGATGCGCATGCACGCCGCCGAGACTCCGCCGCCCTACGACATCAGCATGGAGAAGTTCGACATCATCGTGCCGAAGAAATACAAGAAGGGCGATCCCCACGGCCTCTTCATCTGGATCAGCCCCGGCAATGCCCCGTCAATCTCGCCCGAATGGGAGGCTGTACTTGCCGACAAGAAGCTCATCTTCGTCGGCGCCCACAACTCCGGCAACAACCGTGAGGTCTTCGCCCGCATGCGCATGGCCGTCGATGCCAACGACAATCTGCGCGATCTCTACGACATCGATCCCGCCCGCGTCTATGTCTCCGGCTTTTCCGGCGGCGGTCGCGTCGCGAGCATGCTCGGTGTCTGCTACGCCGACATGTTCACCGGCACCATCGCCTTCATGGGCGTGAACTTTTACACCGATATCGTCACCCTCGACAAAACTGAGGTCTTTGAGGCGCGCTACATCCCGCACGACGAGGTCGCCGCCCTCGCGAAGACCGACTGCCGCTACGTCCTCGTCACCGGCGAAAAAGACTTCAACCTCAAGAACACCAGCGCCGTTTATGAGAACGGATTTAAAAAAGAGGGCTTCAAGGCTGTCGATCTCCTGAACATCCCCGGCCAGGCCCACCAGCCGCCGACGGGCGGCTGGCTCAAGAAGGCGATCGAGTTTCTCGATGCCGGGAAGACGAAGTGATCAACCGCAGACCATTCAAGTGATGTTGAATCAAGCGTGCGTGGATCGACTCAGAACACCGGCTTCAAGTAACCCAGGCAGGCGAGGGCCGCGCCAATGATCACGGCGATCAAGACGACAACCGGTGCGGCGAGGGCGCGGCGCTTTGCCAGCACCGGCAGGAAGCCGAGTACGAGCCAGAGCGCGATCTTGATCCAGACCCACACGGGCATCGCGCCCATGATGCCCATCTTCGCCAGCATGCCGAAACCGGACACGAGGCTGATCACGAGGCCGATGCCGTGCCATTTCATGGCCTTCTTCGCGCCCTCGCTGGAAAGCAGGCCGCCGAAGCCGATGAAAACACAGATCAGGCCGACGAGATGGAGGATGTGGTAGGTTTGCACGGACATGGCGGTTTATTGGCGCAAAGAAGCGCGCCCGACAAGCTCCAGGATGTGAAGTTTTGCCGCAGGGATGCCTCAACCCGCCGCCTCCACCTTCGCGCCCGCGAGTTTCGCGGCACGTTCGGCGAATTCGACGTGGAACTGTTCCGGCGTGGGTTCCTCGCCTTTGATGCGGGTACGGTTGAACCAATCGGCGAAGATCTCGCCGGGCTGGCGCTCCGCTTTGAAGGCTTCGAGGAAGACGCGCACCTTGCCGGGGATTTCTTCGCCGAGGACGGTTTTGTATTCGAGGCCGGCCAGACGATCACCACGGATGCTGCCGCCGACAAACAAGGCGTATTTGTTCGGCGAGCGGCCGACGAAACTGAAATCGGCATTGTACGGGCGGCCGCAGCCGTTCGGACAACCGGTCATGCGAATGAGGATGGGCTCGTTTTCCAGGCCGAGTTCGCGCAGTATTTCGTCGATCTTGTCCATGAAGCCGGGCAGCACGCGCTCGGATTCGCTCAGGGAGAGGCCGCAGGTGGGCAGGGCGACGCAGGCGTGGGCGACTTTGCGCGCACGGGTCATGCCGTCGGTGTGGGCGACGCCGTGCTTGGCCAGGATGGCATCGACGGCATCTTTTTGCTCCGGTGCGACCTCGGCGATGATGAGATTCGCGTTGGGCGTGACGATGTAGGGCAGGTCCAGCGTTCGGGCGATTTCGGCGAAGCAGGCGCGGTATTGCGGGCCGCCTTCGCGGTCCGTGACGCGTCCCATGCTGATATAAACCGCGCAGTAGAGCTTGCCGTCGCCCTGCTCATGCCAGCCGAGGTTGTCCTCGACCGTGTCGAATTTCAGCTCTTTCGGCGGGAAGATCTCAATGCCGGGCAGGCGGCGCACGACCTCGGCGTGGAAGTTCTCAAAACCCATTTTTTCCAGGGTGTATTTGAGACGGGCGTTCTTGCGGTCGGTGCGGTTGCCGAAG
The DNA here is from genome assembly GCA_016795375.1 of Verrucomicrobiaceae bacterium. Lineage (GTDB taxonomy): Bacteria > Verrucomicrobiota > Verrucomicrobiia > Verrucomicrobiales > Verrucomicrobiaceae > Prosthecobacter. The sequence continues at coordinate 20,777 of JAEUHJ010000118.1, read as the reverse complement.
TCGCGCTGGGTGGTGACGACGGCTTCGACGGCGTCCGCGACGTGTTCGCGCCTCACATAGAGCAGCGGCTTGCCGAGGTTGGGGCGCGTGGCGAGCTGGCCGTGGCTCATGCCAAAGCCGCCGCCGACGATGAGGGTGTGGCCTTCGATCTGGCCGTCCACGACGTGCGGCACGAGGCCGCAGTCCTGCGAGTAAACATCCACGTCATTGCAGGGCTGGACGGCGATGCCGATCTTGAATTTGCGGGGCAGATAGACCTTGCCGTAGATGGGGTCATCCCCTTCGGGCGCCTTGGTGATGGCGCGCACGGCGGGATTGGGTTCACGCGCCGGAGCCCAGTTCGGGTCCACCTTCTCGCCGTCGAGCCAGATGTCCGCGTAGGCCGAGCTGCGCCAGAGGAAGCGGCGGCTGAATTCCTCGGCAAGTTTTTGCGTGTCGGTGTGGACGGCGTCTTTGATCGGGGCCGCAGGTCCCATGGTGTTGCGCACGACATCGCCGCAGGCGCCCATGGTGCTCATGCCGCTGTGGCAGACATTATGAATGACCTCCTTGATCCCGCCTTTGAGCACACCGTGGAGCTGGATGCCTTGGCGGTTGGTCAGGCGCAGGCTGCCCATGGCCTTGGCGCAAAGCTCGTCGTGAATGAGCCACTGCCTGGCCGTGACACGTCCGCCGGGCATCTTGCTGCGAACCATGAAGCTCCAGTCCTTGTCGAGCTTCGCCTTGGAACGCTCGGCGCGCACATCGCGGTTGTCCTGCTGGTAGGAACCGTGGTGTTTGAGAAGGTTGCTCGAGTCATCTGAAATGTGGGACAGGGAGGTGTCCGCGAACTCTTCAGCGATTCGGCCACGCAGGCCCAGGGATTCGAGTTTGAGTTCTTCGACGGAGGCTTTGGACATGTTGGGTGGGAATGGAGGGGTGGGAGACTGCACGAGGATGGCACGAAAGCAAGCAGGGGGCAAGGCCCATTATGACAATAGTCTATCGGTTTTATATACAAAAGTGATATTCTCTCATTCAATCTGCGAAATACCCAATTGATCCGCTCAATGAAGCCCGGCGGCTCCTCGATTTCCTCATTTTCCACCACATCAGTCCGGCAAAAGGTGAAAATAGCTAGGCAAACAACGGTTTTGATCGTTTCATGACCCGCCTTGCATGAAATCTCGCATCCTCCTAGTTCTCTTCACAGCCGTCGGCACCGCTACCGCAGTCGATTTCAAATCACAGATTGTCCCGATCTTCCGCAACAAATGCTACGCCTGCCACAGCGTGACCAAAAAGGTCAAGGGCAAGCTCGCGCTCGATGACGACAAGCTGCCCGAACAGATCGGACCCGGTAAAAACATCATTCCTGGCGAGGCGATGAAGAGCACGATGCTCATCAACTGCACCCTGCCGAATGATGACGCCGACGTGATGCCTCCTGACGGAAAAAACCGCCTGACGGACGCGGAGATCGATCTTCTCAAAGGCTGGATCAATGAAGGTGCCAGTCTCACCGGCGGTGGCGCGTCCCCCGCCCCCGCTCCTGCATCAGCACCTGCCGCCGGTGGTGCCATGAAATGGACCAGCAATGATGGCAAGGTCATCGAGGCCGAGTTCATGGGCTTGCAAGGCGACGGCGTGCTGCTGAAAATCTCCTCCACCGGCGTCACCCACATCGTCCCGCTCACGCGTTTGTCTCCTGAAAGCCAGGCACAGGCCAAATCCGCGACGAAGTAACCTCTGCCAGCCTCGATTTTCCTCATCCGCCACCGTGTGTCCCACGGTGGCGGATTTTTTTTGCCCGGCCTGTAACACTTTTTCGCGACCTGCTCTCCTCCCCTGTGAACAGCTCCTCCACAACCCCCCGGAGCTGGGAAAACCTCCAACGAAAGACAAGTCATGAAAACAAACCCCATCCTCCTTCTCACCACGGCGCTGCTTTGCGGCGGTGCCAGCATTCACGCGAATGACAACTTGTGCGGCGGTGCCGACGACGACCAAGTCTTCGGTGCTCCCTCCCTCTGCGGTGGTGCCGATGACGACCAGTTCGTGCCTCCCGTACCCCAGGGTCTCGTCTCCGATCCGCTCGGCGTCGTCGCCGGAGCGCCGCAGCCTGGCCTCGTGCCGAATCCCGCCCAGCCGCCCGTCTTGCAAGGCCTCACGACCGATCCGCTTGGCATTGCTCCTCCGCCCCGGCCCCCCGTCGCTCCTGATCCCATGGCCATGTGGGCCGCGCTCACCGGCCCGGTCGTCCCAGCGGAAATCTGCGGTGGCAACGGCAACGACTCGCTCAAACCGATGTCCCTCACCGACGCGATGATCCTGCACCTGCTCGGCGGCGGTTCGCTCACTGGCGATAGCATGGACGATGACGACCTCTGGGGCGGCGGCGGCACCGATGAGATCGACGAGATCGACGCCGGCGCCCCTGATTTCTAAACACCCCGCGTTTCAAAACCAACCCTCACGGCCTGCCGGCTCACCCCCGGCAGGCTTCTCCCTTGTTTTATGACTCTCATGCCTTCAAGCGCCTTGACCCTGCCGCCGCCGCTGGCGCAAACTCGCCGCGTGACGACTCCTGCGCCAGCTCCCGCGACTCCCGGCCTCTTTCCGGCCACGCCGTGGTCGCAGCTCGTGCGTCTGCGCGGCGATGACGAGTCCGCGCGCCGCGCTCTCGCCAGCGTTTGCAAGCTCTACTGGTATCCGGTTTACGCGCACATCCGCGGCCGCGGCTATCAGCCGCACGACGCGGAGGATCACACGCAGGGTTTCTTCGAGCGCCTGCTGGAGCGCGGCGATCTCGCGGAGGTGGACGCGAAAAACGGCCGCCTGCGCAGCTTCATCCTCGTCGCCGTGAAAAATTATCTTCAAAGCGTGTGGCGGCACGATCAGGCGCTCAAACGCGGCGGCGGGCGCGAGCATCTCGAACTCGACGTCATGATGGCCGAGGACCGCCTCTCACGCGAACTCGCCGACCAGGACGACCCCGAGCACTTGTTCGAGCAGCGCTGGGCAGTCACGCTGCTGGAAAATGTGCTGCGTGAACTCGAAGCCGAGTACCAGCGCAGCGAGCGTGGCGAAATTTTTGCCGTGCTCAGTGGCTTTCTTTCCTGGAAGGCAGAGCCGCCGAGCCATGAAGAGGCCGCGCAAAAACTCGGCATCAACGAACAGGCCGCCCGCGTCGCCGTGCATCGTCTGCGCAAGCGCTACCGCGACCTTTTGCAAAAACACATTGCCGCCACCGTCGAAAACGAGGCCGAGGTCGATGCCGAGCTCGACCACCTTCTCCAAATCTTCAGCTCTCGCTAAAACAGCGAAACTGAGAACCGCGAACCGAGAACAAACATCATGCCCGCCTGCCCCGAATGTGGTCGCGTCCTGCCAGCGGCGGGATTTTGCCCGCATTGCCTGCTGAAGGGCGGATTGGAGATGCCGGAGACCGAAACGTCCGCGTTTCAAACGACGCAGGCCGCGCCCGAGATCGCCGCCGAAGGTTTGGAGCCGTGCTTGATGGGAAAATATCAGCTCGGCGCGAAGCTGGGCGAAGGCGGCTTCGGTTTCGTTTTTGAAGCCACTCAAACACAGCCCATCCGCCGCGAAGTCGCCGTCAAAGTGCTCAAGGCGGGCATGAACGCGTCACAAGTCATCGCGCGCTTTGAAATGGAGCGGCAGGCGCTGGCGCTGATGAATCACTCCGGCATCGCACAAGTGCTCGACGCGGGCGAAACACAGGATGGCAGGCCGTTTTTCGTCATGGAGCGCGTTCACGGCGTTCCCGTCACGCAATTCGTCCGGCAGCAGCAGCCTGCGCTGGCCGCGCGATTGCGTTTGTTCGTCGAAATCTGCGACGCCGTGCATCACGCGCACACCAAAGGCGTCATCCATCGCGATCTGAAGCCCTCGAACATCCTCGTCGCGCTCGCCGACGGCGTACCGCATGTGAAGGTCATCGACTTCGGCCTCGCCAAGGCGCTCGACACGCGTCTCACGCGCCACACGATCTACACGCTGCACGATCAGATCATCGGCACGCCCGGTTACATCAGTCCGGAGCAGGCCGAGCACGGCCCCGAGGCCGCCGATGTGCGTGGCGACGTGTTTGCGCTCGGCGCCTTGCTCTACGAGCTGCTCACCGGCGTTCCCGTCGTCGATCCGAAATCTTTGAGCGGAAAAACACTGCACGAGGCCCTGCGCGTAGCCGCGGAAAAGCCGCTCGTTGCTCCTTCGCATCACAATCCACGTCTTGGTGGCGATCTGGGGCACATCATCCTCAAGGCGCTCGCCCCGGAGCCGTCACGACGTTATTCGAGCGCGGACGCGCTCGCTCAGGAACTCCTGCGTCATCTCGCCGACCAGCCCGTGCAGGCGCATCCCGCGTCGCGTGTTTATTTGCTGCGCAAATTTACCCGCCGTCATCGCCGGGGTGTCGCCGTCGCGGCGGCCTTCATGCTCGCTGCCTTGGCCGCCATCGGCGCGGGCGTGCAGCATTTCATGCAGCAGCGACGCGAGCAGCAGATGGCCGCGCTGCACCAGCTCGAACTTCAGCGCATGCAGAGCCGCAAGGACTTCCAGACCGCGCGCCAGCTCAGCGAACGCGGCCGGCACAGCGATGCCATCGCGTCGCTCTGCCTCGCGCTGCGCACCGACCCGCACAACTGGCTCGCCGCCGCGTATCTCTGCTCGCAGCTCGCCCACAGCCAGTTTGGCTTCCGCATCGCCACAAACCTGCATGTGGAGGAAGGCTGGGACAAGATCATCGGTGTTGCCGCGAACGCGTCGCGCAGGATGGCGGTCGTGGTGTTTCAATCCAGCGACACCGAACGCCCAGACCTCATCGCGCGCTGGGATTTGCGCCGCGCCGGCCGGCCGCAGAAACTCGCCCTGCCCGCCGGAGCGCGGATCAGCGCGTTTCAAACGTCGCTCGATGACGAGACGCTCATGCTCGGCTTCAGCGACGGCAGCCTTGCCCGTTACGACATCGCCAGCGGCGACTTCATGCCGTTTGAAACGAAAATGCAGGGCCGCGTCACCGCCATTGCCTGCGCGGATGACGCGCGGCACGCGCTCGTCGGCACTTCTGAAGGCGAGGTGCGCCTGTGGGACATGAAAACACAGCAGCCCGCGGCCCCGGCGCTCGCTTTGCAAGGAAGCGTGTTCCAGCTCGCGCTCGATGCCAGGGCGGAGCAGGCGCTCGTCGCGCAAAACACAACATTCGTCTCCATGCGCCCGCGCACCGGCCAGCTTGCCGCCTTGCCCTTCCAGGTGCGTCAAAGCGGCGTCACCAGCATCGCTCTCAATCCACAGGGCACGCTCGCCGCCGTCGGCCTTGCCAACGGTCTCGTCATGACGCACCGCCTGCCCGATTTGAGTTCCGTCGGCACGCCGCTCGCGCTCATGGGACCGGCCTCCGCTCTCAGTTTTAATGGCGTGGGCAACGCCCTCGCCGTGGGCGACTCGCAAGGTGGCGTCAATGTCTGGCGCGCGCCCGAAACACGGCCCATCGGCATCGGCATCCGCTTGAAAGGCCCCGTGCGCCTGTGCCGCACGCTGGAGGTGCGCGGTCATGTGCTCGTCATCGGCGGACGCGGCGAGATCCGGCTCTGGCATCCCGGTGCGGACACCAGCATCAGCAATCACAGCCGCCTGCTACTCGGCACCGCCGCCGCCAGCCGCGATGGCTCGCTCGTCATCATGGCGCAGGAAAAAACACCCGTGTTGGAAGTGTGGGACATGCAGTTCCGCATGATCGATCCCCGTCCATCCGCCACGCTACCACCGCAGGGCGCTGGATCGGTGGCTTCGCTCCCCCAGCCCGGCAGTGAGCCCATGCTCTTGCTCCTGCGCGGCAAAGAGCGCCACTTCCGTGTCGAACTCGGTCACCGTCTCGATGTCACCGACGCCGCCAGCGGCCGCCCCGTCTGCGCCCCGCTGTTTCACGAGCACACCATCCGCCACGCCGTGCTCACGCCCGATGAACGCACGCTCCTCACCATCACCGTCGATGGCACGCACCGCGCCTGGGACGCGCAAACCGGCGAGCCGCTCATGGCTCTGCACAAATGCGGCGAACGCGCCACCGCCGTGCGCATGCGCGAGGACGGACGCGGCTATTTTTTCCAGCGCGAAAACGGCGAATGGCTCGAACTCCCGCTGCCCGCGCGTCCCGGCGTCCTTCCCGCCTGGTTCCTCGACTTCGCCGAGGCCCGTGCCACCAAACGCCTCCTCCCCGACGGCTCCACCGAGCCCGTTCGTCATCAATCCCAGCAGGAAATCGTCGCCCGCCTGCCTGAATCCGATGATCCCGCCACCGTTCTCGCCCGCTGGCTCATGACAGCGCCGGACAAACGCGCCCCGTGGCCGCAGTGATCGACCGCATCACGGCTTCATCTTTGCAAACACCGCGCGCAACTTCTCCAAGCTGCCAGCCACGAGCACGACCTCGTACTCAAACACCAGTCCCGGCTTGAGCGCGAAGGTCTGGATCGGCGCGAGGTAGCTGCAATCGCCTTTGTTGCCGTTGCGCACGCGGTAACACGTCACGTCGCTCGTGTGCGGCATGAACAGGCCGATGCCGCGGTTGTTTTGATCCACCCACGCGCACCACGGCTCGCCGACCTTGAAGTACTCGTTTGGAAAGCCGGGCTGCTTGCGCACAAGATTCTTTTCCGCGTTCACAAACACCAGCGTGTCGAGCTTTGGCGTCACAAACAGCGCTGGCAGCTCCTGATGCCGCGCTGCGTGGGTTTTGTCGCCGGTGTAAGTCATTTTGAACTTCAGCCGAGCCAATGCGCCGTCGAGCCGCAGCCATTCCTCCATCACACATTCGGGTGTGAACACCCCCGTGGCCCAGTGGCGCGGTTTCGTCTTTGCATAGAAGCTCGTCGCATCCGCTTTCGTCTCGATGACTTCCGCCGGCTCGTTCTTCCAGCTTCCGCCCTGCACCGGATTGTAGCGCCACGGTTTGCCGTTCCAGCCGCTGCCGTCCTCATCGCCGTAATACGACTGCTGCACGTAGCGGCCGACGTCATAGGCGTTGAGCAGGCTGTCTTGCGAACCGGAGGCCGAAAACCAGCCGATGCAGGCTCCAGCGTTCAGATTCACGCCGAGCCGAACCTGTCCGTTGTCGAGATAATGCCATCTGTCGGCCGCACCAACTGGCAGGGCCAGCAGAAGGGCGGAGACGAAACATTTTGGCGGCATCCTTGCACCGTGGCGGCATCTCGCCAAATGCGCAACATGCCCGCGACCTCGCAGCGCCTTCACACCTTCACCGAGTCCGTCATCCGCGCGATGACGCGGCTGTCGAATCAGCATGGCGCGATCAATCTGTCGCAGGGCTTCCCCGATTTCGATCCGCCGGAGGAGCTGCTCGCCGCGCTGGAGCGTGCGACACGCGGGCCGTTTCATCAGTATGCCGTGACGTGGGGAGCGCCGCGTTTCCGGCAGGCGCTGGCGCGGAAGATCACGCATTTCTCCGGTACGCCGGTCGATCCGGATCAGAACCTCGTCGTCACCTGCGGCAGCACGGAGGCGATGATGTGCGCGATGATGACCTGCTGCGAGCCGGGCGACAAAGTGATCGTCTTCTCGCCCTTCTACGAGAACTACGGCGCGGACGCGATCCTCTCCGGCGCTCAACCCATCTATGTGCCGCTGCATCCGCCGCAGTTCGGCTTCGATCCCGATGAACTGGCCCGTGCGTTTGCCCAGGGCGCGAAGGCCATCATCGTCTGCAATCCGTCGAATCCGACTGGCAAGGTCTTCACACGCGAGGAATTGCAGTTGATCCTCGATCTGGCTGAAAAACACGACGCCTTCGTCATCACCGACGAGCCCTACGAGCACATCGTCTATGCGCCGCATGAGCACGTTTACATGCATGCGCTGCCTGGAGCCGCAGAACGCGTGATCGTGTGCAATTCGCTCTCCAAAACCTACTCCATCACCGGCTGGCGGCTCGGCTATGTGCAGGCCGCGCCGCACATCATCGCGCAGGCGCGCAAGGTGCATGACTTCCTCACCGTCGGTGCCGCCGCCCCGTTGCAGGAGGCCGCGATCGCCGGTCTGGAGCTGCCGGACAGCTACTACCAAGGCCTGCGCGATCTCTACACGCGGAAACGCGACATCTTCCTCGCCCACCTCCGCGCCACCGGCCTCCCGTTCACCGAACCGCATGGTGCCTACTACGTCCTGATGGACATCTCATCGCTCGGCTTCCCAAACGACACCGAAGCCGCCGAATGGTTCGTGCGCGAGATCGGCGTCGCTGGCGTCCCCGGCTCCAGCTTCTTCCGCGAACCCGAACACCGCTTCATCCGCTTTCACTTCGCGAAGAAGGAGGACACGCTGGACGCGGCGGGGGTGAAATTGGAGAAGCTCAAAGCGGGACGTTAAATGAATGGCCCTGCGGCCAGATGTTGGAGTTGTCACTGCCACTCCACTGCTTCAAAGTCGGTCAACACATGCAAAGACGCGCCGCAGAGTTTTTCGCCGGGATTGGTCTCATGAGAATGGGGCTGGACAAAGAAGGCTGGACCACGGTCTGGGCCAACGACCTTGATGATAAGAAGTGGGATATGTACCGGGCCAACTTCAATGATGGTGCCTGCGAGTTCGTGCTTGATGATGTTCACAAGGTGGAAGGCAAGGACATTCCCGATATTGATCTCGCGACGGCATCCTTCCCTTGCAATGACCTTTCTCTGGCAGGGGCGCGGCATGGACTGGCAGGAACTCATTCATCCGCCTTTTGGGGCTTCATGGACGCGCTCAAAGGCATGGGGAAACGTAGGCCGCCGTTGGTGCTCTTGGAGAACGTGGCTGGTTTTCTAACTTCCAACGATGGGAATGATTTTCGTGACGCACTGATCGCCCTGAATGACCTGGGATACGCTGTGGATGCATTCATCATCGACGCTGTTCGATTTGTTCCTCAGAGCCGCGTGCGTCTGTTTGTTGTTGGTAGCAAGGCGAAACCCGATCGCCTCAAGGAGACATCCAACATCCTGCTGCAAAGCGACGTGCGCCCCTCAGCTTTGGCAGACTTCATTTTCATGAATCCAGACATCGGCTGGTCAATTCGCCGCCTGCCGCAGCTCCCGCCTTCCACCAAGCGTCTCCAGGACATCATTGAAGATGTGCCGCTCAATTCAGAAGTCTGGTGGTCGCGGGAACGTTGCGAATACCTGCTAAACCAGATGAGCGACAAGCATCGTGCGGAGGCTGATCGCATGATCGCTGGCTCGAAGTGGTCTTACGGCACCGTGTTTCGTCGGGTGCGCAACGGACGCTCGATGGGAGAGCTTCGCACGGACGGCATCGCTGGATGCCTGCGTACGCCCCGAGGCGGTAGCGGGCGGCAGATTCTTTTCTGTGCGGGCAAAGGTCAGTACAAGGTCCGGCTTCTCACTCCGCGTGAATGCGCCCGCCTGATGGGCGCTGACGGCTACAAAATCAATGTGCCTTTGAATCAGGCGTTGTTTGGCTTTGGTGACGCCGTCTGCGTGCCTGCGATCCAATGGATTGCCCGACACTATCTGAACCCAATGCTCGATGAGATGCGAGAAACACCGCTGCCGCTGCCATCAGTTAGGAAAAATGTCCGCTATGCCATTCCACGACGAACATCCAAGCCGAAGGCATGAGCGCTATTGTTAAACAGCTCGAAGCGCTCGCCGAAAAGCAGAAGAAATTTCTCAACAAAGGCGGGCTCTGCGTTGGTTTGGTCGTCACCAAGACGGCGCAAGATCAAGGGCTGCCGTTGGCACCCGAATCGCTTCGCACAGATGAAGGCGGACAGGTGGCCGGCCTTGGCAAGGCGGCGGTGCAAAATATTCTCGCTGCTTATGGAAGCACCAAGGTTCTTGCCGAAGAAGGTGGCCGCACCAGTCGAGGCAGCCTTGGGTTGATGGAAAACTATGTGATGGCGCTCAATGACGCACAGGAAAAGACAGGCGCGGTGGATCTTTATACCGCCATGGACTGGTGGATTGAGAAGGTGCGGCAGCACTTTGCCAGCGAAGGCCCGAAGTTTCATTTCGACACAGGCAAATCCGTCGCCGCAAACCTTGCCGACATCTTCGAGCAGGCGACGGAGATTCAGAAGAATTCGGGCGGCGCTAACTTCGTGGGGGCCATGCTTCAGCATCTCGTTGGAGCCAAGCTCGACATGGTGCTGGGCACTGGCGTTGCAGCGCATCATGGGTTTTCAGTGGCGGATCATTCGACTGAACGACAGGGCGATTTCGAGGTGAGTGGTGTCGCCATCCATGTCACCACCCATCCGAGCGAAGCGCTGATCCGCAAAGCCGCCAAAAATCTCCAGGCCGGATTGAAACCTGTCATCGTCACACTCGCGGACGGAGTCGAAGGAGCCGCCTACCTGCTCAAAAACACCGAATGGAAGGACCGCATTGATGTGATTGATGCTACGCAGTTTCTCACAGCCAACGTCTATGAACGCAGCCTGTTCAAAGCGGACGCGTGCAAAGCGACGCTCGCTACAATCCTGACTCGCTACAACGAGATTGTTTCCCAGTGCGAAACTGATCCTGTTTTGCACATTCGTTTCTAACCAGTGTGCAGTCGCGAATGATGAGTTCCAATCAAAGATTCGCCGCATACGCCTGCAGCTCGCGGTATTCCGCCAGGATGCGTTTCACGGCGGCGACGGTCGCTTTGACCTGCGCCTCCATCGGCGCGAGCGCGGGTGTTTCGAAGACGATCTCCAGCGCATGCGGTCGCTGCTCCGGCGGGGCGCTGAGGATGCCGAGGTAGCCTTCCTTGATGATGCCGCGTGAGGCGGGGAAGCCGTCGATGACGGGCGCTTCGTTGCGCGGCAGGAACTCGCTGGATGCCTGCAGCGCGGGCTCCAGCAGATGCTCGCTGAGCAGGGCGCCGCTGACGAAACCGTAGCAGCCGTCGGAGGTGTCGTCGGAATGCAGGGAGATGATGCCGTCGTAGTGTTCGCGGCGCAGCTCGCCTTCGAGATAGACGACTTCGGGCTGGGTGGAGCCGTGCCAGAACTCGCGGTTCAGATCGAGCCCGCAATGGCTGTGCCGCGTGCCGAGGGCGAGGCCGGTGGGATTGCAAACAGGGTAGAAATGCAGCTCGTAGTCACGCAGTGCCTCCGGCTTTTCCGCCGCCCAGCGGATGAGTTCCTGCGTGGCGAGCGTGCCCGCCTCCTCGTCACCATGGATGCCGGCGAAGATGCCGATCTTCATGCCGTGGCCGGAGCGTGGCGGCTTGCTGACGATCTTCGGGATGAAGTCGCTGCTTTCGGGCGCTGGCGGATTCGGGGTCATCAGAAAAACCGGCGGCTGAATTCAATGTAGCCGAAGTCCGTGTCGCCGCGCCGCACGTTGTTCTCGACGAAGCCGCCCGCGCTGAAATGGGCGTAGCCGAGGATCAACTCGGCCTTGTCGCCGAGATTGAAACGGGTGCGGATGTCAAACTCATGGCCGACCTGGCTGCCGCTGGCACCGGTGATGTCTTGGGCGTTGTTTGCGGCGGCGAAGCGGTCTGTGGCGCTGTCGAGCCAGTACCAACTGCAGCCGAGGTCGAAGCGGAAGACTTTGGACGGAGCGCATTCGAGCCGCAGCTTCGGCGCACGGATGTTTTCAAAAACGATGTAGTCGTTCGCCGACCACGGACGTGAGAAGCCGAAAAAGCGCTCGAAGCGGTTGTCGGTGCCGTCGTTGGGATCGTGGTCGCCGCTGGCCTGGCCGTAGCAGAGGCTGAGACGCGGCTGCCACGGCAGCTTGAAGCTGTAGCCCAGTTCGGCGGTGGCGGCCCAGGCGCGGACCTTGCGCGGACCGTTCTGACCGAACTGGTAGTTGAAACTGGCGTCATAATCGAAGCCGCTTTGGCCGATGACGCCATGTCCGCGCAGGCCGGGGTTATGCACCATGCGCTCAAGAACACCGGCATGCGCCGACTGGTGCAGCGCGAGGTAGTATGGTTCCAGCGTGATGATTTCCGCCCAGCGCCGCCAGTGGCCGATGGCGGCATACATCCACTGCTGCTCCACGGGGCGGTCCCAGTCATACAGGCTGCGGCTCAGTGGTTGCACGGCGAGCAGATCGAGCTGCCAGTCGTTGCTCTCCTGGCCGAGCGCGGCGTGAAATCCCTGGAACGCGTTCGTGGTGTTGCGCCACTGGTTGTTGCCGATGAGGCGGCGGTCGAGGAACTCGAAATTGTGGATACCGTAGCGGATGAAAACCGGGCGGGCATTGCCGCGTGGATCATGTCCGAGCAAATCCTTGAAATGCAGTTCGGCGTAAAGGCGGATGAATTCGAATTCATTCACATCGCGGTTGTCGCGCGGATAGCGGCTGTGATAGCGGCGCGAGTCCTGCATCTCGACCGCGAACCGGAAGGGATCGAGGATGTCATGAATGCCGAGGTAGGCCCGCGCGCGATGAAGAAACGGATCGTTCAAACCGCCCTGCGCGCGGCGGATGTCATCGTCACGATACTCGTAACGGAAGCGATAATCGAGCCCGAGATCGAGCCATGCGGCGTTTTTGAGGAGGTTCATGCCGGTCTCCGGCGCATGTCGCGCATACTTCGGCGGATCAGGAGCACGGGTGGTGCTGTAACTCCGCGGCGCACGGTAAAAACTCTCCGCCAGCAGTGAAGGGCAGAGCAGAAATGACGCGGCCAGGATGGCGAATGACGAACGGAGCGGCATTGCGGAGACGGGGAACATGTTGCGTGGACTCATCTCGTGGCGAGTGCAAGCCTGAGGCCAAATTTTGATGGAAAAGCCGTGCCGCGCTTGTTCATGCTCCGCCCATGAATCCTCGTCCCTGATCATGCTTCCCGACGCGGAATGCCGGCGGCTTCAGAGCTGTGGGCTTTCTCTTCGGCCGCGTGCTGCACAAGACACCCGGCATCTCCGCCGACCGCATCAATGACGCATAGGGCGGCAGCGCTGCCGAGGCCTGAATGAACCGCGGGAAACTGGAGAGTGACCCGCGCTTCAAGCTGCTGATGGAAAACACGACCAGGCCCAGGCCGTGACCTGGCTGCTCGCTTTCTTTGTCACAAAGTTCACTTCCTCCCCTTGCGTTTCATTTTTCCAGGCTTTTCCGGCGGCACGGCGCCATTGATGCTCGACGCGTCGTTGAAGGCGGGCTTGGTCCCGGTCAGATCAGCCAGCAGTCGGGCGGTGTAGCCGGCGTAGCGGCTGTCGGGTGCTTCGCCCTGCGCGGGCAGATTTTTGAGCTGCGCGGCGATGGGTTTGGCCTTGTCGCCGAGATCGCCGATGGCGTTGAGGGCGCTCATGGTGGTGAAGACATCGTGCTGGCTCCAGTTTGCGAGGTTCACAAGCTTCGTGAGCGCGGCTGCGCTGTCGGCATCGTCGCCGAATTTGGCCAGCGTCCAGTTGGCGGCGACTTGCACGCACGGGGAGCTGTCGCCGGCAGCTTTGGCGATCTCATCGTGCGCGGCAGCGAGTCCAGGCTTGCCGCGCATGAGGACGCCCATCGTGCTCCAGTAACGGATGGCGCTGTCGCTGTCGGCGAACCCGGCTTTGAGATCGGCGATGGCAGCGGGCTTCAATGACGACGCCTCTCCGGCGATTTTCAAAATGCGGGCGATGGGATAGAGCTTGTCGTCGTGGCCCATGTCGTAGGGCGTGGTGCCTTCGGATCGCCGAAGCATCTCGCCTTCCGGCAGCAAGCCGACGTCACGAATCTTCAGCGCGAGGTCTTCCTGCGCCGCGCGCATCTTGGCGAGCGTTTCGGCATGTTCGGGTGCTGCTGCGAGGTTGTGGACTTCATCGGGATCGCTTTGCAGGTCGTAGAGTTCCTCCGGTGCCTTCGGTTCCTGCCAGAAGATGGATTGCTCCGGCGTGGCCTTGCCCGCGTCGAAGAGCTTGCGCCAGACGACGGTGGTGGGGGTCTCAAATTGATACGCCACATGCTGCGCCTGCGAGAGATGCGGCATGTAATTGCGCAGATAGACGAAACGGCCGTCGGTGACGCTGCGCACGCAGTCGTAGCGTTCGTCCATGCGGCCGCGAAAGCCATGGACGAACGGCTGCGGCCCGGTTTGGAACTTTCCGGCGAAGGCGTGGCCCTGCATCCACTCCGGCGGCTGCACGCCGATGATGCTGAGCAATGTGGGCGCGAGATCGACGAAACTCACGAGGCGGTCGGACTTCGCTCCGGCCGCGTATTCCTTCGGCGCGAGATCTTTCCACTTCGGCGGGAAATAAACGACCATCGGCACTTGCAGGCCGGAATTGGACGGCCAGCGCTTGTTGCGCGGCATGCCGCTGCCGTGGTCGGCGTAGTAAAACACGATCGTGTCGGCGGCCAAACCGGCTTCTTCGAGCTCCCGGAGGCGTTTGCCAGCGGAAGCGTCGGCCAGCGTCACTTGATCATAATACTGCGCCCAGTCCTGGCGAACTTCCGGTGTGTCGGGATGATAGGCGGGCACGCGCACCTTCGCGGGATCGTGGATTGCCTCGTGCGGGCGTTTGCGCAGCTGGCTTTCGTGGCTGCAGGTCTCGTTGAAGATGGCGAAGAAGGGCTGGCCGTCCTTGCGGTTCTTCCAGGTGGCCTTGCCGCTTGACTCGTCCCACACGCCGTCGGGCTTTTTGAGGTTGTAGTCTTCCTTACTGTTGTTCGTGCAGTAGTAGCCGGCTTCGCGCAGGAACTGCGGATACATCTTCGCGCCCTTCGGCATCGCCACCATGCTGCGCATGTGCTCGCCGCCGGTGGAGGGCGGATACATGCCCGCGATGATCGTGGTGCGCGCGGCGGAGCATACCGGCGCGTTTGACCAGCAGTGCTTGAAGAGCATGCCCTTCGCCGCCAGCGCATCGACGTTCGGCGTGGTGGCGTAGCTGTCGCCGTAGCAGCCCATGTGCGGGCCGTGGTCCTCGCTCGTGAGCCAGAGGATGTTGGGCCGGTCGGCGGAGAGAGCTGACAACTGAAAGCTGAAAAGTGAAATGAGGATGCGGAGGAACTTCATGAGGTGCTGGGAACGATGGCTGGCATGACGATCCTTCACCCCGGTGCTTTCGCATGGACAAAGCCGCCTGGCTTGTTGTGTTCTCGCGCCGCCACCGATAGACAGCCCCGCCAGGAGACGATTTCCATCCCCGGAACGCCGCCATGAACCTCCGTCACGAACTTCAGGCCGAATACGCCCGCTACCGCACTCGCCGCTGGTTTTTCAAAGACTGCGGCGTGGGCCTGGCGGGCATCGCGGCGATGGATCTGATGTCGCGAACCGCGGGCGCGGCCCCGACGGCCGTGAATCCGCTGCTGCCCAAGCGGTCGCATTATCCCGCCAAGGCGAAGCGCGTGATCTACCTCTTCATGGGCGGTGCGCCGAGCCATCTGGAGCTGTTCGACCACAAACCCGAGCTGGCGAAATGGGACGGCAAGCTGCCGCCGCCGGAGCTGCTGAAAGGCTACCGCGCGGCGTTCATCAACCCGAACAGCAAGCTGCTGGGGCCGAAGTACAAGTTCGCCAGGCATGGTCAAAGCGGCGCGGAGATCGGCGAGCTGCTGCCGCACACCGCGGGGATCGCCGACGACCTCACCATTGTGCGTTCGATGAAGACGGACGCGTTCAATCACGCCCCGGCGCAGATTTTGATGAGCACCGGCGCGCAGATTTTCGGCCGGCCGAGCTTCGGTGCGTGGACGCTTTACGGCCTGGGCACCGAAAATCAGGATCTGCCGGGCTACGTCGTGATGCAAAGCGGCCAGAAAGGCCCGAGCGGCGGCATGAGCAACTTCGGCTGCGGCTTCCTGCCCACCGTGTATCAAGGCGTGCCTTTCCGCAGCAGCGGCGAGCCGGTTTTGTTTCTGAACAACCCGGAAGGCGTCGATGACGCGACGCAGCGTGACACGCTGGATGTTTTGAAGCAGCTCAACGAGGAGCGTCTCGGCGTCGCGGGTGATCCTGAGATCGCCAGCCGTATCAACAGCTTCGAGCTGGCCTACCGCATGCAGCACACCGCGCCGGAGCTGATGGACATCAGCAAGGAGCCGAAGCACATCCTCGACATGTATGGGGCGAAGCCCGGCGAGGCGTCCTTCGCGAACAACTGCCTGCTCGCACGCCGCCTCATCGAAAGCGGCGTGCGTTTCGTGCAGCTTTTCCATGAGGCATGGGATCATCACGGCGGTTTGACGAACGGTTTGAAGGAGCAATGCGGCCTCACCGACCAGCCATGCGCGGCGCTGGTGCGTGATTTGAAGCAGCGCGGCCTGCTGGAGGACACGCTCGTCATCTGGGGCGGCGAATTCGGCCGCACGCCGATGGTGCAGGGCGGCAGCGACGGCCGCGATCATCATCCGAACTGCTTCAGCATGTGGTTTGCCGGCGGCGGCATGAAGCCGGGCCTCACGCTCGGTCAGAGCGACGAGTTCGGTTTCAACGTGACCGAGGATCCCGTGCATGTGCATGATCTGCATGCCACGCTGCTGCATCTGCTCGGTTTCGAGCACACGAAACTCGCCGTCCGCTTCCAGGGACTCGACATGAGGCTCACGAACGTGCATGGAGAGCTGGTGACAAAGCTGCTGGGCTGATCCATGTCTTTGTCGCCTCTCCGACACTGCATGACATCCTCACATCCGCCCCTGGGCATCCTCGGCATGAAGCCGGAGGAGATCGCCGCCGTGTTCGCGGAGCTCGGCCAGCCCGCGTTTCGTGCGAAGCAGCTCGTGGAGTGGGTTTTCTCCAGGCGGGCCGCCAGTTTCGATGACATGACGAATCTGCCCAAGACGACGCGCGAGGCGCTGGCGACACGATTTGTCACGCGCACGATGCAGATCGCCAAAGTCACCGGCTCCGCCGACACGACGCGCAAATTCCTCCTCAAGCTGCACGACGGCCGCTACGTCGAAACCGTGCTCATTCCGGCCAATCCCGCGCTATACGGCGGCAAGTCCGACCGCCGCACGCTCTGCGTCTCCAGCCAGGTCGGCTGCGCCTACGACTGCAAATTCTGCGCCAGCGGCCTCGCCGGCTTCACACGCAACCTCACCGCCGCCGAGATCGTGGAGCAGATCGTGCAGGTCGAGGCCCATGCGGGCGAGCGCGTGGACAATCTCGTCTTCATGGGCATGGGCGAGCCGCTCGCGAACTACTCGAACGTCACCAAGGCCATCGAGATCCTCAACGCTGAATGGGGCATCGGCATCGGCGCGCGCCACATGACCGTCAGCACCAGCGGTCTGGCTCCGCAGATCAAAAAACTCGCCGACTTCCCGCTGCAAATCCGCCTCGCCATCTCGCTGCACGGCGCCACCGACGAGGTGCGCGAAAAAATCATGCCGGTGAACCGCAAGCACAACCTCGTCGAGCTGTTCGAGGCGCTCGAATACTGGAATGCGCACCGGAAGCAGTTCCTCACCTTCGAGTTCATCCTCATCGAAAACATCAATGACAGCCTCGATCAGGCCCGTGTGCTCGCGAAACGCGCGCGCGACGTGAATGCCAAGGTCAATCTCATCCCTTACAACACCGTCGAAGGCTTGCCTTGGGCGCGACCGAGCGAAGCGCGGCAGGACGCTTTCCTGGCCGTGCTCTCCAACGCCGGTGTCACCGCCACGCTGCGCCGTGAAAAAGGCCACGACATCGCCGCCGCTTGCGGCCAGCTTCGTTTGAAGCAGGAAACAGAGCTCGGCATCATCGAATCGCCGGTTCCATCGAGGCGCATCACGATCGGAGCAGGCGCATGAACGTGGATGGAAAACACTTCCGCACCGTCTGGATGCCCGAACCCGGCGTCGTGCGCATCATCGACCAGCGACGGCTGCCGTGGGCGTTTGAGCTCATTGCTTTGAAGTCCGTGGCCGGGGTGGCGCATGCGATTCGCGACATGGCGGTGCGTGGCGCGGGCTGCATCGGTGCCACGGCGGGTTACGGCATGGCTTTGGCGGCGATTGAGGCCAAAACATGGTCTGAACTTGAGTCGCTGGCCGGGATTCTGGTCGAAACGCGTCCCACGGCGGTCAATCTGGCCTGGGCGGTGAATCGTCAGATCGATGCGCTGCGAAACCAGCCGGTGACATCATGGCCCGACATCGCAAAATGCGAAGCGGAGGCGATTGCGGACGAAGACTCGGCCGCGTGCGAGCAAATCGGCGTGCATGGCCTCGAACTCATCCGCGGCATCGCGGCGAAAAAACCGGGCGCAGTCGTGAACGTGCTCACGCATTGCAACGCCGGCTGGCTGGCGTTTGTGGATCACGGTTCAGCCACCGCGCCGATCTACGCCGCGCATGATGCGGGCATCCCGATTCACGTCTGGGTCGATGAAACGCGCCCGCGCAACCAAGGCGCGCGTCTGACAGCGTGGGAACTGGCGCGGCAGGGTGTGCCGCACACCGTGATCGCCGACAACACGGGCGGCCATCTCATGCAGCACGGTCAGGTCGATTTCGTCATCACTGGAGCCGATCGCGTAACGCGCAATGGCGACGTGGCCAACAAGATAGGCACCTACCTCAAGGCACTGGCCGCGAGGGACAACGGCGTGCCTTTTTATGTGGCGCTGCCGTCGTCCACGTTTGACTGGAACATCACCGACGGGGTTAAAAACATTCCGATCGAGCAACGCGGAGGCGAGGAGGTGAACTGGATGGAGGGAGCCGACTCCAACGGCACGCTGCACAACGTGCGCGTCGTTCCGGCCGCATCGCCGGCGGCGAATTACGCCTTCGACGTGACACCTGCGCGCCTTGTGACCGGTTTGATCACCGAGCGTGGCGTCTTCGCGGCGGACGAACGCGCTTTATGCGCCACGTTCAGCGACGTCGCACGGGCTTCCGCGCTGTGACGGTGCGTTTCACCGGACGCTTGAGTTTCGGTTTGGCGGCAGGCGTGGTTTTCATCCCGGCCCGAGATTCACGGAGCAGCTTCAATTCCTTTTCCACCTCGGCGAGGCGTTTCGACGTCGCCTCCAGCTTCCGCATCATCAGACGCGCCACGAATTCGTAGAGCGAGGCGTGGAAATCCGGATCCTGCTCGCGCGGATGGATGTCCTGGAGGAATTTCTGGTCCACCGCGAGGCAGACGGACTTCGTGGCGGCGATGACGGAGGCCAGGCGCTTGTCCTGGTTCACCAGCGCCAGCTCGCCGAACACCTCGCCGATGCGGGTGATGGCGGCGACTTTCTTGCCGCCGACGCGCACCTCCAGCTCGCCGCTGAGCAGGACATAGATGCGGGAGTCGATGCTTCCTTCCTGGATGATGCAGTCGCCCGGCTCGCACTGGAGCAGGCTGCTGGAGTTCAGAACGTCGTCGAGCTGGTCGTCGGTGAAGCTCGCCAGCGCGGGTACCACGCGCAGGGGAGAGGGGTTCAGGCGCCCGTCATGAATGTAGGCAAATTCTTTCATGGTGATGACCCGGATTGTGGCAGGGTCAGGGAGGACGCCACAAGACAATTTTTTCACAGATTTGTCACGGTTTGGGCTTCGCTTTCACCGCCGCGTCGTAGGCCGCCCAGAAGCTTTCCGGGGGCTGCAAATCTTTGCCTTGTTCGTCAAAACGGGTGCCGATCTCCTGCAAGGGCAGCGCCCGCGCCACGTCGATCCCTGCGGTGATGTTCGCGGGGGTGAAAACGAGGCGCGTGAGCCGCATGCCCTTCAGCGGCGTGAGGTCTGTCACCGGCGTTTCGGCGATGTGCAGCCGCTGCAAGGCCGTGCCATGGAGAGGAGACAGGTCCTTCACCTTCGTCCGGTGCAGCGTCACGCTGACCAGCGGCACCGTTTTGAGCGCACGGATGTCCTCCACCGGGCAGTCCGTGAGCCAGAGCATCTGGATCGGGCACTTAGCGATGCCGGAGATGTCACCGATCGGGCAGCCGACCGCATTGAGCTCCACCAACGGCATGCCTTCCAGGGCATTGAGATTATCCACAGGTGTGCGGCTCAAATAGAGCTTTTCCAGCGGCATGCCGCGGATCGGCGAGAGGTCACGCACCTTCGTGTCCTCCAAATACAGCTCCACCAGCTTTTTGCCCTGCATCGGTCGCAGGTCGGTGATCGGCGTCTCGCTCAGATCGAGTGCCAGCGGTTCGATGTGCTGCAAAAATTTCACGTTGTCGATCTTCGCGCCGCGCAGGCTCAGGGCGACGACATTCCCGCCCTCGATGTTGAGCTGGCCGTCGCCCGCGTAGCCCGGATTGTGATACTTGATCTCCGTGTGCATCATCTCCTGCGTCCAATAGACCTTCTTCGGCTTCGCTTTGGCAGGCGCGGCGGGTTTTTCAGCGGCCGCCGGTTTCGGCTGCGGATCTGGCGCTGGCACGGCAGCGGGTTTTGGCTCATCACCACAATGCGTCAGCAGCAGCGGGAACAGGAGGACGATGCGTTTCATGTCCACGGGGATGCCGGAATCCGGCACGGGTTGCAAGCTGGAAGTGAAACAAGGCCGCGCCAGCCGCGTTTTCCGCGCCTCGCCATGCGTCCGCTTATTCTCACCCTGCTCCTCGTCCCCTGCGCCCTGCTCCATGCTGCAAGGCCCAACGTCCTCCTCATCGTCGCTGACGACCTCGGCTACAACGATGTCGGATTCCAAGGCTCGAAGGAGATTCCCACGCCGCATCTCGACAAACTCGCCGCGCGCAGCCTGCGCTGCACGAACGGCTACGTCTCACATCCGTTTTGCAGTCCCACGCGCGCCGGGATCATGACAGGGCGCTACCAGCACCGATTCGGTCACGAGAACAATCCCGCGTGGCTGCCGGAGAGCACCACGGCGGGCCTCCCGCTCGCCGAGACGACGTTCCCATCGCTCATGCAGCAGGCGGGCTA
>JAEUHJ010000058.1 GCA_016795375.1 Verrucomicrobiaceae bacterium | reverse complement strand
ACGTCGAATTCCTGGCGCAGCCTGCCGGTGATCTTGGTGCTCGGATCGGCGGGCAACAGACGCACCGGCGAAACCTGATGCGCCAGCGGAGCCCCGGCTGTGGCTTCAAAGAGCAGCGGCATGCTGCCAAGGTCCTTCGGGGCCAGCTCGGTGAGCAACTTGACACCCTGCGGCAGGTTCTGCGCGTCAAACTTGAAGTCGCCGCTGATATTGTTGCGGGAGACGTTCACCAGCGTCGCGTAGCGGCCGCCTTTGGGCACGGCGATGAACTGGCGGTAATGGGTGTCATTCACCGTGAACTGCGGCGAGGCAAAGAAGAGTTCCGGCTCGGCGGCGATCATCTCGATCCGATAGACGAAGTTCGGCCCGCCGCGTTCCAGATGGTCGGCGACACGAACGAAATAATCACCATCGGCGGGGATGTTCACCTTGAACTTGCTGTCCAGGCGGCGGCGGCCGCCGCCGTCATCGTTGCCGCTGAGACTGCCGCCCTTGTCGTTGTGGATGTTCACCACGCTGTCCAGCGGCGAGCCGACGCTCTGCGCGTAAGCCTGCACTTGAAGTGCCATGCCCTTTTTCAGCGGCACCTTGAAGAAATCCACGTCACCGGGTTTTTCGATGATGCCATTGAGCGCGATCGGCGTGCCGGGCGCCGCAGTCGCCTTTGCCTGCTCGTCGTTCGGCTCGGCCTCCAGCACGTTGTCATAAGTCGCGAGCTGGAAAGGATTGCCCGAGGGGGCCGGCTCCTGCGACTTCGAAAAGATCATGTAGCCGGGCTTGGCCTCGTCTGGAAGCTTCACGTCCTCCTCAAAGGAACCGTCGCGTTCGATGAAACGCAATTTCGCGGTCGTGCCTGCCTTCCCGCCTGCGGGATAAACGACATCCGGCCGGCGGAAGCCGCCCACATGCAGGCGGTAGAACGAATTGCCGCCGCCACGGTAGGACGATTCGCGGATCATCACCGTGTAATCGCCGTCTTCCTCCGCCACATAGGAGCAGTAACCGTCCTGGCGGTGCAGGATGGTGTCATCGGAGATCACTTTCTCGAAGCGGTTCTTGTCGATGATGGCGAGGAAAGGATCAAAGACGGTGTAGCCGAGGCGCAGGCCATCCACCTCCACGGAGAGACGCTGCCCCTTCTTCAAACCGACGCGGTAGTAGTCCACGTCCTCGTTCTGCACGATGCCCTCCACCGTCTGGTTCATCTGAATGACCTGCGGCGTCTCGAAGTCGCTGTTCGGCTCCTTTTCCCCCACATTGGGGAAGATGCCCACGAAGAACTGCCGGGCGTGCGAGATGCCGGTCTTCGTGCGGATGCGCATGAGGTGGTTCCCAGGCTGCACGTCCGGAGCGATGGCGATGGTCAGCTCCACCGTGCCGTTTTCCGCCTTCTCCACGCTCTTCTGTGTGAAGCCGGGGGAGAAGAAAATCATGCTCTCAAAATCCGCCAGGCGGTTGCCCCTGACCGTCAGCTTCACCTCCGTGCCACGCTGCGCACCATTCGGCGTGGTGGAGCTGAACTCGGGATAGGCGGCGTGAAGTCCGCTGACACCAAGGAGTGAGGCGGCAAGGATCAAATGACGGATGGGGTGCATGACAGTGTTTATCGAGGGCATGAGAGCATACGCCGGGCGGCGGCTGGAAATTACGCAAGGCCGGAACTTCCTGCTTGAAGAGCACCCGACAATCCGGGTGCTGCCGCTCACTCCACCGGCAGCCAGCGCGCGCCATCCACCACGACATAGCCATTCGCACCGGCATTGCTGATGCTGATGGCGGTGTCGTTGCCGCATTCGTATTCACCGAGGTCGATCCAATGCACGCCTTCGGCCTCCTTCGGAGTGCGGAGGTCGATGGTGAACTTTTTCACGCCGCCGAGATGATGGACTTCGACCTGCGCGTTGCTGGCGCGGTTGTTGTTCGGCGGAGAGGCGAGCTGAAGGCGGAATTTGCCGGGCTTTTCGAGCTTGGGCTCGAAGCGCAGGCTGCTCTGGCCGTCCTTCGCATTGCCATCGTGGCTGTAGCCGTCGCCGATGAAGCTTTTCGCCGCGCCGCTTTCCTGCCAGTGGCCGGTCACTTTTGCCTGCGTGTCATCCATGACGATGCCTTTGAGCTTTTTGACCTCCACGCCGCGCGGGGACTTCGCACCGGTGTATTCGAGCACTTGGCCATCTTTGAGGAGCTGCTCGCGCAGTTTCACATACGGCACCTTTTGCACGGGGAGGTTGTCGTCGATGGCAAAAACGGCCGCGGTGGCCGCTGATTGCCCGAGGATCATGAACACCGGCTCCATGCGGATCGAGCCATAGGCGATGTGGCTGGCGGACATGGCCACAGGCACGAGCAAATTGCTCCCCTGGCCCTTTTTCGGCACGAGCGAGCCGTACGCGATCTCATACGGGCCGTTCGTGCTCACGCCGATGTCGCCTTCGTTCTGCACAAAGCCTTCTGGCGTGATGTGGCGCTGCACATTGTGGCTGTCGATGGTGTAGCTGCCCATGCCGACGGATTCGGGCGTGGGCTTCTTTTTGCGCAGCTCGTTCTCGGTCATCACATAGCTGCCGATCAGGCGGCGGGCCTCGCGGATGTAGAGCTGGTGGCTCCAGTGGCCGTTGTCGGTGAATTCGTCCTTCGGCAGGCCCCATGTGTTGAGTTCTTCCTGCACCTTCTTCGGCACGCGCGGGTCATTCGCCACAAACCACAGCAAACCCTGCTGGTAGGTGCGGTGCTCGGCGATGATTTCTTTGCGGCGCGCGTAACTGGCCTCGGGGTAGTCATAGTTGTAGCCGATGTTGTCGAAGCTGAACGGCCCGTGGTTGTTCGTGTCCGTCTTGTGATTTGGGATGGGATCAAACTTCTCAAAGAACTCGCCCCAGCCGGTGTTCAGCACACGGAGAAGAATTTCATACTGTGTGGCATCGTAGCCTTCCGGTTTTGGAAACGGAATGCGGTTCTCCGGCACATTCGTGTAGCAGGAGCGGAAGCAGTAGGCCTGCACCTTTTTGTCACCTTCGCCGAACTTGCCTAGATCTTCCGGGTTCACGCGCGGCAGCACACCGCTCTTCGGATCGCCCGGCACCTTGTAGGGGCTGATTTTCTCCTTCACCGCGCCGAAGTGATGGCGGTGATGCAGCACGCCGACCTGGATGCCGTTGTGCTCCTCGCCATAGACGCTGTTCGCCTCGCGGCCGACGTGGTAATCGCAGCCTGCGGCGGCCATCAGATCACCTTCATAGGTCGAATCGATGAACATCTTGCCCTCGTAGGTCTTCCCGTTCAGCGTCGTGATTGAGACGATCTTCTCGCCGTCCTTTTTCACGCCATTCGCGCGGTCGAGCCACTCGTCGCGCACGACCTCGATGCCGAACTCCTTCACATAATCCTCAAACACCTTCTCCGCCGCGCTTGGCTCAAAGATCCACATCGTGCGGTTCTCGCCATCCATCGCGGGCGTGCCCTGGCCTTTGTTGCCGTATTCGGACTGCTTCTGCTGCTTCCATGACTCCGCCTTCTGGTAGTGCAGGTAAATGCGGTGATAAAAATCGCGCGAAAGGCCGCCGATGACCGCCTTGTTGCCCGTATCCGTGAATCCGAGGCCGCCGCTGCTCAAGCCGCCCAGATGCTTGTCCGGCGACACGATGATGACCGACTTGCCCATCTTCTTCACCTGCACGGCGGAGATGACGGCGGCGCAGGTGCCGCCATAGACGACGACATCGTGCTCCACCCCACGAAGAAAAGCAGAAGAAGTCAGAAGAATGCCGAGAAAAGCAGTTCGGATCATAAGAAAGACGGCGAACGTGGCCGGCCCCCGCTTTCCTTCAAGGCTCACTTCTCATCGCATCGGAAGGATTTGAGCATCTCCTGCACATCCGGCCACACCGTGTCCTCCTGCTCGGGAAACAGCGTGCTGACGATGAAAAAGCAGCGGTCACCAGCCAAGAACACCCATTGGCGCCAGTGCACATCCTTGCCGAGGCGACTGGGCACGGAAGCTTCAAAATGCAGCGCTTCAAACGGCCCCACCTTGGCCAGCTTGAGGTCTTTCTCCCCGACTTTGGGATGGACCTTGCCCGCCCATTCCAATGACACCTCTTTGCGCACGCGAAGCATGAGTTTTTTCTCGTCCTCGCCTTTCTTCGCTGAATAACGACCCACTTCGTAGATGTCCATGCCTACCTGAGCACTGGGAGGAATGAACATCTCCCAATGACCGCGATCCTCGTGTCTCCAGCCTGAGGCAGGCGTGAGTGTGAAAGGCTTTTTGCGCCCGCTGTCGGGATTGAAGCTCAGAACCACAATCCCTTCGTCAATCAGCTTCTGCCCCGGCACTCCCGACATGACATGCTGGTCGTCCTTTTCATAAGACCACTTGGAGAATGTCTGGAGTGCGATGGAATCGCAAAGCTCCGCAAGAGTCGGTTTGTAAAACTCAGGAAACACAGCCTGAAGTTCCGTGTCTGCAATGTCGCCATTCGCGGCCTTCAGCATCACACTGACATCGGTGTCCATGCGGCTGCGCACCAGGAACATGTTGGCGAACTGTCCGAAAGAGTGGCCCAGGCTGCCCTCAAGGCGTCGGGACATGATCTTGTTGATCTCGTCCTGCGGCAGCACCTTGAGCGGCGTCTTCACAAAGGCGTCCTTGGCTTTCTGATCTTTCGATTCTTCCTTGGCATTCTGGGCTGGCAGAATCGTGAGAGCAGCAAAGATCAAGGATGTAGAGAGCGCACGGCAGTTCATACGAATGATTAGAACCAGTCGTGACCGGCAAGTCAATGCGTGAAAGGATTGACCCG
>JAEUHJ010000043.1 GCA_016795375.1 Verrucomicrobiaceae bacterium | reverse complement strand
CCGATGCACGTCGGCCACATTCGCAGCACCTTCATCGGCGATTCGCTGGCCCGTGTGGCACGCTTCATCGGCCACAAAGTCATCACCGACAACCATGTCGGCGACTGGGGCACGCAGTTCGGCATGATCATTCATGGCTGGAAGACTCAGCTCGATCATGAGGCGCTGAAGAATGACCCGATTCACGAACTCGTGCGCGTTTACAAGGCCGTGAACGCCGCCACAAAAGCCGACGAGGCTGTGTTGGAAGTCTGTAAAGGCGAGCTTGTGAAGCTCCAGCAAGGCGACGCTGAAAATCTCGGCACCTGGAAGGAATGCGTGCGCCTCACGCTCGAACAGCTCGAAAAAGTGTACGGCGCGCTCGACATCAAGTTCGACCACTACCTCGGGGAGAGCTTCTACAACGACGCGCTCGCACCGCTCGTGGCCGACATGCTCGAAAAAGGCATCGCCACCATCAGCGAAGGGGCCACCGTCGTTTTCAGCGACGGCAGCGTGAAGCCGGAGAACGATCCTTTCCTCATCAAGGAAAAGGACGAGTGGAAAGCCGCGCCCTGCATCATCCGCAAAGGCGACGGCGGCTTCCTGTATGCGACCACCGACCTCGCCACGATCGATCATCGCGTGAAGGATTGGAAGGCCGATGAAATCTGGTATGTCGTCGGCGCGCCGCAGCAACTCCACTTCCGTCAGGTCTTCGCCGCCGCGCATCGTCGCGGCATCACGACGGAAATGATCCACATTGCCTTCGGCAGCATCCTCGGTCCGGACGGCAAGATGTTCAAAACCCGCAGCGGCGAGACTGTCGGCCTACTCGAAGTCATCGACGAGGCCATCGAACGCGCCCGTGCTGCCGCTGATGAAAAGGATCAGGGACTCAGCGCCGCTGAAAAAGACGAGATCGCCAGGATCATCGGCGCCGGAGCGGTGAAATACGCCGAACTCAGCCAGAACCGCCTGACCGATTACAAGTTCAGTTGGGACAAGATGCTGTCGCTGCAAGGCAACACCGCGCCTTATCTGCTCAACGCTTATGTCCGCACGCGCAGCATCTTCCGCAAACTCGATGGCGCGGTCACGCTCACTGACGAGCTCACCCTCACCGAGCCCGCCGAACGTGCGCTCGCGATGAAACTCGCCCAGTTTGCCGAAAACGCGCACGACATTCTCGTTGATCATCGCCCGAACTTGCTCGCCAACTACCTCTACGAGCTGGCGGACACCTACCACAGCTTCTACGAGGCCTGCAACGTGCTGCGTGCCGAGGGCGCGGTGAGAAACACGCGCCTCACGCTCTGCGAAGCCACCAGCCGTGTTCTGAAAACCGGCCTCGGCCTCCTCGGCATCCAGACGACGGAGCGAATGTAGCTCGCCAATTCGTCATTCGTCATTACTCATTCGTCATTCTCCTCCGCCATGCCAGTCCCGCTCCTCGACGTCAACGCCCAGAACCTGCCGCTCGAATCCGAACTCCAGGCCGCTTTCACCAAGGTGCTGCATCACGGACGCTTCATCATGGGGCCGGAGATGGAGACGTTTGAGCAGGAAGTGGCGGCGATGACGGGTGCGAAGCACGCGCTGTCCGTTTCCTCCGGCACGGACGCGCTGCTGCTGGCTCTCATGGCGCTGGACATCAAACCTGGCGACGAGGTGTTGTGCCCCGCATTCACGTTTTTCGCCACGGCGGGCGCGGTTTCGCGTCTGGGAGCGATTCCGGTATTCACCGATATCTGCCCGATCTGCTTCAACATGGACGTGAACGACGCCCGGAAGAAGATCACTGCGAAAACGAAAGTCATCATGCCGGTGCATCTGTTCGGCCAATGTGCGGACATGGATCCGATCCTCGCCCTGGCGAAGGAGCACGGCCTGAAGGTGATCGAGGATACGGCGCAGTCGATCGGCGCACAATACAAGGGCCGCCAGGCCGGCACGATGGGCGATTTCGGCACCTACAGCTTCTTCCCGAGCAAGAACCTCGGCGGATTCGGTGACGGCGGCATGCTGGTGACGAATGACGACAACCTGGCCGAATACGCCCGCGTGCTGCGCGTGCATGGCGGCAAGCCGAAGTATTACCATCACTACGTCGGCGGCAATTTCCGCATGGACACGCTGCAATGCGCGCTGCTGAGCGTGAAATTGAAGCGTTACGCCGGATACACCGCCGATCGTCAGCGCAATGCGGCGCATTACATCGCCGGGCTGTCAAAGCTGCCCAGCGTGGTGCAAGCCGATCCGGCGCACTGCAAGTGTGTGAAATCGCAGGATGAATGGCTGGCCGCACAGAACGCGAAGATCATGCTGCCGGTGGCCTATGCGCACAACTCGCACATCTGGAACCAGTTCACGCTGCGCGTGCTCGGCGGCAGACGCGACTCGCTACGCGATCACCTCGTGGCGAAGAAGATTGGCTGCGACATCTACTATCCGGTCACGCTCGACCAGCAGAAGTGCTTCGCTGACCTGCCCGCAGCCTCACGCGCCGGCTGCGAGGTGTCGCATCTCGTCGCAGGCGAGGTGCTGAGCATCCCGATCTACGGCGAACTGACCGAAGTCCAGCGCGACGAGGTCATCGCGGTGATTGGCGAGTGGCTGTGAACTCCAAAACCCGCCCGGTCATAACTTTTGGCCATCCCTGAGTTCCACGCCTTTCTGCATAGCGAGACAGACCGCTCCTTCGTACCGGATCTTGACTTCCCAGGCGGCGTCCCCAAAAGGACGGCCAAGGCCGCCCCCCACACTCCATGGCCTCACTTCGCCGCTGAATCGAGAAAATCACACACGGCTGCCGCCATGACGGCGACGCCGGTTTTGATGGCCGCCTCGTCGCAATCATACATCGGCGTATGGCCGCCATGGATGAAGCCTTTCTCCTCGTTGGCGACGCCAAGCCGGAAGTAGAAGCCGGGGACGACCTGCGCAAAGTAACTGAAGTCCTCGCCACCCATGCCGGGGATGAGCTCGATCACGTTTTTTTCGCCGCAGACACGCCGGAATGCTGGCAGTGTGGAGGCGATGAGCTTCAGGTCGTTCTGGATGCTGGGGTAGGTCTTGCGGTATTCCATCTCGTAGCCCGCGCCGTGCGCCTCGGTGATGCCTTTGAGGATGCGGTGCATCTGCTCGATGATGCCATCACGGAACTTCGCGTCGTAGGTGCGCACCGTGCCGCCCATCTCGACGCGCTCGGCAATGATGTTCTCGCGGTCGCCTCCCTTGATCAGGCCGATGCTGATGACCAGCGGCTGACGGGTGTTCGTCTGGCGGCTTTTGATCATCTGCAGCGCCATGACGGCCTCGGAGGCGACGGCGATTGCATCCACGCCTTTGTGTGGCGCGGAGCCGTGGGCCATTTTGCCTTTGATGACGATGTGAAAGCGGTCGCTGTTCGCGTTGTCGATGCCGGGTGTGTAACCGACCTGCCCGGCCTTCAAATAATGCACGCTGTCATCCGTGGTGCCGGCAGGCATCACCTGCGCCGTCGTGTGCAGGCCGAAAATGGCCGCAGGCTTCGGATTTTCCATCACGCCCTCTGCCACCATCAGCTTCGCGCCCCAATCTCCTTTGAACGTGGCGGGCATCGCTTCCTCCGCGGGCTGGAAGAGGAACTTCACGCTGCCTTTGACGAGTTCGCGATGTCTGGACAGCAACTCCGCCACACCCAAGGCGCACGTCGTATGCACATCGTGTCCGCACGCATGCATCACGCCCGGATTTTGCGAGCGATACGGCGTGCTGCGCAGTTCCTTGACGGGCAGCGCGTCCATGTCCGCGCGCACGGCCACGCACGGTCCGTCCTGACCGCCTTTGAGCATGGCGACGACTCCATGCTTCGCGACGCCGGTCTTGATGTCGGTGAAGCCGAGTTCTTTCAGCCGGTCGGCGACGAGTTTCGACGTGCGCACCTCCTCGTTCGGCAGTTCCGGGTGGCTGTGAATGTCGCGCCGGATCTCCACCAGCTTCGGAAACATCGCCTCGATGCTGCTTTGGAAGATGGAGTCGCGGTTTTCCGCCGCAGGGGCGGCTGTGGCCAGGAGCAGCAGGAGGAATCGTTTCATGGTGGCGGAAGCAACGTCGGAGGGGCTGGAACCCTTGCCAGGCCGTGACAAATCCCGCTATTGTGTCCGGCAGGCTTGCTGGTCCGGCAGTTTCCGGGCGTTTCACAAAAGCGGAGCAAGTTCTTGCCTCTGAAATTCGACTCGTTAAACTTCGCGGCTTTATCCGCCCGGACCAACCACCCGACAACCACCTCGCATGCCAGCCTCCTTCCTTCTCACCAACGGAATCACACTCTCCATCGTCCTCGCCGTCGTGGGGCTGGTGTTTGCCCTGATCCTGATCCGCAAGATCGTCAGCGCGGATGCGGGCAATGAGAAGATGGCGGCCATCGCGGGGGCCATCCAGCAGGGAGCCAAGGCTTATCTGAACAAGCAGGTTTTTTCCGTCAGTTGCATCGCCGTCGTGATCCTCGCGGCCATCTGGTATCTGCGTGACGGCCTGACGGCGGCGGGCTTCGTGGTCGGCGCGGTTTGCTCTCTGGCGGCAGGTTACATCGGCATGATGATCGCGGTGCGCGCGAACGTGCGCACGGCGCAGGCGGCGTCGAAAAGCAGCCACGGCGCGCTGAAGGTGGCCTTCAATGGCGGCGCGGTCACCGGTTTGCTGGTGGTGGCGCTCGGGCTGCTCTCGGTCGGCGTGTTCTACCTGGTGGTCAAAGGTTGCACGGATCACGCGAAGCATGCGATTGATTCGCTCGTCGGCCTGGCCCTTGGCAGCTCGCTCATCAGTGTGTTCGCCCGTCTCGGCGGCGGCATTTACACGAAGGCGGCGGACGTGGGCGCCGACCTCGTCGGCAAGAACGAGCAGAACCTCAATGAGGATGATCCACGCAATCCGGCGACCATCGCCGACAATGTGGGTGACAATGTGGGCGACTGCGCCGGCATGGCGGCGGACGTGTTTGAGACCTATGCGGTCAGTCTGATTGGCGGCGTGCTCGTGGGGCACCTTACGGTGGGCACCGAGGCGGCGGTGATCTACCCCTTCGTGCTGTGCGGTCTTTCCATCATCGCGTCGCTCATCGGCATCGGCTGGGTGAACTTCGTGAAGCAGAAGCCGACGGGCGCGCTGGTGTGCGGTGTGGCGGTCTCCGGCCTCATCGCGGCGGTGCTATTCTACTGGGCCACGAATTCGATCTTCGGTGCCTCGGTGAAGATCGGCGGCAAGGATATCGCCAGCGGCAGCCTGTTCTGCTGCGCTGGCATCGGCCTGCTGATGACGCTGCTCGTCGTCTGGATCACGAATTATTACACCAGCACGCATCACAAGCCGGTGCGCATCATTGCGAAGGCATCCGAGACCGGCCACGCCACGAACATCATCGCGGGCATCAGCATCGGCCATCACGCCACGCTGCTGCCGGTGCTGGCCATCGCGGCGTCGATCTGGGGCTGCTATGACCTTGCCGGGCTGTATGGCATCGCCATCGCTGTGGTTTCGATGCTGTCACTGTCGGGAATCATCATCTCGCTGGATGCCTTTGGTCCGATCACCGACAACGCGGGCGGCATCGCCGTCATGTCCGGCCTGCCGGAAGATGTTCGCAAGATCACCGACGAGCTCGACGCCGTCGGCAACACGATGAAGGCGGTGACGAAGGGCTACGCCATCGCCAGCGCCGGACTGGCCGCGATGGTGCTCTTTGGCAGCTACGTCGAGGATTTGCAGGCATTCGTCGGCCACAAGGTCAGCTTTGACCTGATGAATCACAAGGTGGTCATCGGCATGTTCATCGGCGGCCTGCTGCCGTTCATCTTCACCGCGTATTGCATGAGCGCGGTGGGCAGTGCCGCGGGCGCGGTGGTGCTGGAGGTGCGCCGCCAGATCGCCGCCAAGCCGGGCATCCTCAATGGCACCGACACTCCTGACTACGCCCAGTGCGTCGGCATTGTGACCAGCGCCGCTTTGAGGCAGATGATCCTGCCGGCGCTGCTGCCGCTCATTTTCGTGATCGGCATGGCCTATGTCGGCATGGAGGCGCTCGGCGGGGTGCTCATCGGCACGATCGTGACCGGCTTGTTCGTCGGCATCGCCATGACCAGCGCCGGTGGTGCCTGGGACAACGCGAAGAAATTCATCGAGGAAGGCAACCACGGCGGCAAGGGCAGCTTCGCCCATCAATCCGCCGTCACCGGCGACACCGTGGGCGATCCATACAAGGACACCGCCGGCCCGGCCGTGAACCCGATGATCAAGGTGGTGAACATCCTCGCCATCCTCATCATTCCGATCATCTTCAAGGCCGCCGCCAAGTGACGGGAATCACAGTTTGATTCCATGCGGCGGGAAGGCACTATGCGCACGTCCGAATGACCGCCTCCGCCGCTGACAAAAACCTGCGCATCGCCATCACCGGTTCCCTGCTGGTGCATGTGATCCTGTTTTTGGTCCTGGCATGGATGTTCGCGGGCGAGGCGGCACACCGTCTGTGGCAGCAGGCCACGGCGACACCGAAGGAAAAGGAGATCGAGTTCGTGCTGCCGGAGCAGATCATCCCCGAGCCGGAGATCAAGCCGCCGCCCGCGCCTCCGCCGAAGAAGGAAATCTACATCCGCACCTCGCAGAACGAGGCCGCCACCAGCGCGCCGGAAAACGCCCCCTTCATCGCCGACCGCAACACAAAGGCCGCCACGGTGAAAGCGGCGTTCCCTGATGCCACACAGCCGCTTCCCACCATGGACGGCCTGAAAATCCCCACGCGTGAGCTTGCCGACCGGGATCATCGCGATGGAGAGTTGAAGGATGATGCGCGGCCGAAGACGCCGAAGGCGACCGCGAAGCTGGCCATGCTGCAGCCGCAGCCCCAGACGCCGCCGTCACCGCCTTCCATCATGAAGCCGAAGGATGCCGCGCCACCGCCTCAACCAGTGACGCCGCCGCAAAATGTCGCCAAAACCGTGCCGGAATCGACTCCGCTGACGAAAATGATGGAGGAGGCCGACAAGGCGCTCGCCAGCATCGAGAAAAACCGCCTCACCATCGAGGTCAAAAGGGCCGAGGCCGCGCCTGACACCCCGCCGACGCCGCAGAAGCCGGAGATGAAGATGCCGCAGGCCCGCGAGATCGCGCAGACGCCTCCCGAGTCGCCGCCGCAGCCGGTTCCGAAGGCGGTTCCGGTCATGGAGGCCGAGCCGGTCACGCGCACCACGCCGAACCAGGATCCGAACGCTTTCACACCCTTCACCCGCACCACGCAGACGAAGGGCACGATCACCAATCACGGAACACAAGCCGCGGTCGATGCCGAGGAGTCGCCGAAGGGGCGCTACATCCGCCAAGTCACCGGGCA
The DNA here is from genome assembly GCA_016795375.1 of Verrucomicrobiaceae bacterium. Classification (GTDB taxonomy): domain Bacteria; phylum Verrucomicrobiota; class Verrucomicrobiia; order Verrucomicrobiales; family Verrucomicrobiaceae; genus Prosthecobacter. The sequence goes on along the minus strand of JAEUHJ010000043.1, from coordinate 15,530 downwards.
GGTGGAAAAGAAATGGCACATCTACCGCCTGCTGCGCCGCGACGGCGTCACCTACGGCAGCCTGGAGATCGTGTTTTACGTCAACAAAAAGGGCAAGGTCGAGGGATTGAAGGTGGTGAACGACAAGGAGTCCAATCCCGTCCTCACCAACTTCACACTCCAGGCGATCCGCGACGCGGAAATCCCGCCCATCCCCGCCGACGTGCTCCCCTCTCTCCCGATGAACGATCAGGAGCGTCTGAAAGTAGAATACAATGTCCTCATTTACTAATCCCCTCCTCGTCGCTCCGCTGCTCGCCGCTGCGGAAAAAGCCGCGCCCTCCGGCATCCAGCTTGTCTGGGATTTCCTCGCCACAGGCGGCTTTGTGATGGCTCTCATCGTGGTGTGCTCCATCTCCGCCATCACCGCCTCCATCCTGGCCTGGCTGCAGCTTCGCGAGCATGTCATCATGCCCAGCAGCGTCATCAGCCAGCTCCGCTCCATTCCGAGTTATGCGTTGAAGGGGGACATCCGGCCGTTGCAGGAGTTTTTGGAGAAAGACGGCTCCATGCTCTCCCGCCTCGGCGCCATGGCGATCAGCGGTGCCTTCACCAGCAAGCAGGAATGCCACGCCGCATGCGAGATCAAGGCGCGCGAGGAGATTCACAAGCTGGAGCGCGGCATCCCGCTGCTGGAGGTGATGGTCAGCGTGGCCCCGTTGCTCGGCCTGCTGGGCACCACGGCGGGCCTCGTCGGCATGTTCTCCGCCTTCGGCGCCGGCGGAGACGGCAGTCCGGACACCGGAGCCATCGCGCATGAGATCGGCGTGGCCCTGCGCTGCACCATCGCGGGCCTGTTTGTCGCCGTGCCCTCGGTGCTGGCCCACACTTACTTCACACGGCGTGTGGACGCGCTCGCGGTGAAGGTGGAGTCCATCATGCAGGAGACGATCCAGCACTTTTACCAGCACTTCGAGGTGCAGCGGCCAGCCGCCTGATTTTTCGCGCCCACCCCGCCATGAATTTGCGCCCACGCCGTCGTCCCGTGCCCACGATTCCCATCGTGTCGCTCATCGACATCATGGTCATCCTGCTGATTTTCTTCGTCGCGACGACAACCTTCAAAAAAGAGAAGACGCAGGTCAAGATCACCCTGCCGGAGTCGAAATCCCTCGGCGGAGCCACCCAGGCGCCGGAGTCACGCGTCGCCATCAGCATCACCAAGGAGCAGAAAATCTTCCTCGACGGCCAGCCCGTCGAGCTCGACAAGCTCGCCACCGCCATTTCCTCGCTCAAGGAAGCGAAGCCCGGCATGAAGCTCGAACTCCAGGCCGACACCACCGCCGCGCTCGGCGTGCTGGTGAAGGTGTGGGATGCGTTGCGTGAGTCCGGCTACAGCATCAATGACGTGCCAGCCCGCATCCAGCGCGCCGGAGGTTCTTGAGAGCGGGCCACCCGCCCTCCTCATCTGCAAAGGGCAATCACTTCGCCCTCTTGTAGCTCACATACGGCTCGAACTTGAAATGTGTCGGCATGATGATGCCATTTTTGCCGAGAAAGGTGGTCGCGCTCTGATCCGCCTCGAAGCCCGGATGCCCGATCCATGCCCATTGCCAGCCTTCATTGGCGATGAACAGGCCGCCGCGCTCATGTCCGCCACGGATGAAGCCGATGGTCTTCAACCGCACCGGGGCCACATAGTAGATGCCCTTGGCTGACATGGCCTCCGGCTGATAATGCCCCGCAGGCAGCGTGAATTTGCCGTCCTTGTGGGTGCATTCGGTTTCCTCCGCCACGATGATGCCTGGAGTGCCGGGCGGGCAGCGGGAGAGATCCTTCGTTGAGCAGGAGGCCAGCAGGCTGGCGGCGAGGGCGCAGGAAAGCAGATGTTTCATCGGTGGCTGTAAGTGGATGCTATCTATCAAAGAGGGGCAATGAAAAGCACAAAATACCCCGCAAGAAAATCAGAATGACACAGGGTTTCCACAGGCACAAGCCCACGACGAGCTGAACTGATCCGCGGTTTCCCTCATGGCTGACGCAGGCCGGCGCGCCATCAACGCCTGCGACGACAGTGCCAGCCGGGCCAACTGTCGCCCTCGGTTTTTTCCTTTGTTCCCGCATCAAAAATGCGGTGCTGACACGGTACCTTCCTCGATCTCCTGGCGCTTCTTGCGCACGATGCCGTCGGCGATCTCGAGGATCATCTCCTCCAGCAGCAGGCGCAGGTGGCTGCCGGGGCGGTAATCGGCTGGGGCGATGTGTTTCACACGATCGGCGAGGCCGGTGAGCTGGTAGCATTTGCGGAAGCTGCCGCGGCTTTGCTCGTCGGGGTTGTAAACGGCCACCGCATGGCCGCCATAGCGCTTCATCAGGGTGAAACACGGCACGTCCGTCGGCCCGTCGCCGACATAGATCATGTTCTGGAACGGGATGGGCCGCAGTTCGGGCGCCATGTGGTCGTTCACGTCCTCGTGCGGCTCCAACATGCCCTTGTTGATGCGGAAGATATACTGTGTCTTCGTGGTGTGGCTGATCACACGCTTCGGGAAGGTGATGCGGCCGTTCTTGTCCTCGCCGAACTCACAGCCGAAGATGCGCTTCACATGCGGCGCGAGCGCCGAGCCGTCGAGCAGCGCCTTCAAACCGCTGGAGACGATGTAATGCTCGACCTTCACACCCAGCAGCCGGTGGTCGTCATTGAGGACGGCATTCAGTTCGTTGAACAGCTCCGGCACGCCTTTGTAAAACTTGAGCCTTGAGCCAAGCCCCCGCAGATCCGCGTTGGTGGGCCGGTCCATGTCGAGGTAGTCGAGCATGCACTTCAGGTAGGCCAGCTCGCCATCGTAACCCTCGGTATCGACCAACTCGCGGCTGCGCTTCCAGAACTGCCCCGGATTGATCCCGAAGTGCGGGAACAGCGTCTCATCCTGCATGTAGGTGGGGCTGAGCGTCTGGTCGTAATCGTAGATGATGCCGATGGTGGTCTGCTGCGCGGCCATAGTGATGTGCGGTGGGTCAAAGCAACGCCTCAAGGGCGCTGTCGAGAGTTGGATGGGAGAAAGTGTAGCCCATCTCCGTCGCAACGCGAGGAATCACTCGTCGCCCGCCCAGCAGCATCTCGTCCGCCATGCCACGCAGCAGCAGGCGCAATGCGAAGGCTGGCGCATGGCAAAGCGCGGGACGTTTCAGCGCGGAGGCCAGCTTCCGGGTGAACTCGGCATTTGTCACCGCCTGCGGCGCGCACAAATTCACCGGACCGCGCGCGGAATCAGTCTCGATGGCCTTCAGGATGAGCCGCGCTGCGTCGTCGACATGAATCCACGGCATCCATTGCCCCCCTGATCCCAGCCTGCCGCCGAGTCCGAGACCAAACACGCGTTTCATGACTGGAAACGCGCCGCCGTCCCCTCCCAACACCATGCCGGCGCGCAGCAGGATCACGCGCATGCCGAGTGACTCCGCCCGCAGCGCCGCCTTTTCCCAACCTGCGCACACATCCGCCAGGAACCCCTCTCCACGTGGCGCACTCTCATCCGCCGGTTCGACGCGGTCGCTGCCGTAATATCCAGCACCGGAGGCGCAGACGAGCACCTTGGGCCGGTTTTCTTTCTTCCAGGCACCGAGATGCGCCACGAGCGCCGCTGTGAAATCCACACGGCTTTTCCAGATGCGATCACGCTTCTCACTCGACCAAAGGCCCATCAATGACTCGCCGGACAGATGCACGAGCGCGTCGAGTTTCGTTTCCGGCAGCTCATGCGTGGCCCGTCCCGGCTGATGAATAGTTTCCACCGAGATGGGGACAAACGAACCCGCCCTCCGTGTGTAGGCGATCACATCATGCCCGGTGCCCTGCGCCAGCAGGCCCAGATGCCCGCCGATGAAGCCTGTCGCTCCTGTGATACCGATGCGCATGTTTGATGTGCGGCTCAATGACGCGCTGGTTTGCCCAGAGTCAGGCAGCGGAACGACCGCCCCATGAAAGCCGGATGGGTGAGCGTCTGGAACTGCCGCATCAAGCCGGTGTCCGGCGGCAATCCTTCGAGACTTTTCAGCCACGGCAGCGCCATGCGTCCCAGCACGCGGCCTTGCAGATCGTATTCGCTCTTCGTCAGACCCAGGCATTCAGCCTCGACGATGAGGCGGGTGAAGTTGATGTGGGTGGTCAAATCGCACTCGCCGAGGTCTTCGAGCACGTTTCCGTCCATGCGATGGTCCTTGTAGCGTCGCAGCGTGCCTTCGACACGCGAACTGGTGAAAAACTCCTCCGCGTCGAGACCGTAGTCGGCGATGAAGATGGCGCCGTGAAACGCGGTGCGGGCCAGATCGCGAATCCACACGAGCATGGCCAGGTTGATTTCAAGCGTGTGGCCGGGTTCGAGGTCATGCGGCAGGCGTTTTGCCTCCTCGGCAAGTTCGGGTCGGGAAAAATCGTCCGTCACGAGCCGAAACGCCCCCGGGCCGCCCTCCTCGACGAAAAGCTCGCGCCAGCGTTCACCGCACCAGCGCACGAGATGCACGGGGAAAGCGTCGGGAAGCTCGTTGCAGAGAAAAAAGGCGTGTTTGGGGCCGGTTTGCAACGCGGCGAGACTTTCCGCCCATTGCACGCGATCCCCGAGACGTTTCGTCTGCGCTTCGCGATAACGCGGATTCGGCTCCACGATGAGATAGCGCACCGGTTTGTCGCCAATGGCGTTCAAAACGTCCTCTGCGAGCTGCCCGTCGTGCGCCCCCTGTTCGATGATGGTGAAATCCTCCGGTTCGCCGAGCGCCTGCCATTCCTGAAGCGCGCGCATGGCCAGCAGTTTGCCGAACAACGGACCGACGCTCACACTGGTGAAGAAATCGCCCTGCCGGCCGATCCGCCTCGGTCCGGCGCCATAGTAGCCATGCTCAGGATGGTAGAGCGCCAGTTCCATGACCTGCGCGAAGGGCAGCCGCCCCGCCGGGGTGGCGGCGAGCTGGTCTCGAAGTATCAGGGAAATGGACGGCATGTGAAGGCGGGAAAGAAGTGGCGCGGATTGTGAAGGGCGCGTATTTTAGCGGTCCATCTTTCCTGCCACACCATGTTTCGTGATGATCCCGATCCCCAGCCCGTGCGCAACTGGCGCGGCGAAGCCGGCCTGAAGCTGCCCTTTTACCGCCGCGGCTGGTTCAGCGCCCTGGTGGCCCTGTTCATCCTCGGACTCGTGGCGGCGTTCGGTGTTTACAGCGTCGTGGTGGCGCCGTTGCGACGGGATGCGGGAAAATTCGATCTGGAAGAACTTAATAAACTCGAGTCCGCCAGCATCATCTACGACCGCAATGGCGACGAGATGTCCCGTCTGTATGTCTTGAACCGCACCCCGGTGCCGATCACGGACGTGCCGCAGCATTTCATCGACGCACTGGTGGCGCAGGAGGACAGCCGCTTCTTCAAGCACGACGGCGTCGATTACATCGGCCTCGCCCGCGCCGTGTGGCTGAATTTGCAGGCTGGCGAGGTTACGCAAGGTGCGAGCACGATCACTCAGCAGCTCGCCCGCCAGACCTTCAAACTCCTCGAAAAAAGCTACAAGCGCAAAATCCTCGAGGCATTCATCGCCCAGCGCATCGAAAAGCAGTTCTCGAAACCGGAAATCCTGGAACTTTACCTGAACCGCATCTTCTTCGGCGCGAATTTCTACGGCGTGCAGGCCGCGGCACAAGGCTACTTCGGCAAGGATGTGAAGGAGCTTTCCATCGAGGAGTCCGCCACGATCTGCGGCCTGATCAAAAGCCCGAACAACATCCAGCCTGTCAAACACCCGCAGCGGGCGCTCAAGGAACGCAATTATGTGCTCGACCGCATGGTTGCCGAGGGCACCCTGACCGTCGATGACGCGGAGAGAATCAAGCTCAAGCCGCTCATCACCGCGCCGCAGAGCAGCGACCCGCGCCTGAGTTATGTTTTTGACGCCGTGCGCCGCGAGGTCGTCGATCTTGTCGGCGAGGATCGCGCCTCCATCGGCGGCTCCCGAATTTTCCCCCGCATCGACCAGGATGTGCAAAAAACGGCCGCGGACGCGCTGAACACGCACCTTGCCGAGGTCGAAACACGGCCGGGGTACGAGCACCAGACCTTTGCGCAGTTCCGCTCCGTCATCACCGACTACCGCGCCCGCTTGAAACGGGGAGAGATCGACCCCGCCACTCAACGCCCGAAGCCCGAGTATCTCCAGGGAGCCGTTTTGATGATCGACAACAATGACGGCAGCGTCCTCGCAATGGTGGGCGGACGTGACTTTGGCGACAGCCAGTTCAATCGCGCCACCGACGGCCTGCGCCCGGTGGGGACTGCCTTCACACCGCTGGTCTACGCCGCCGCGTTCAGCAGTCCCGGCATCTACCCTGGCACAAAGGTCGATGACGCGCCGCTGGACAACCGCCGCGTGATGATCGGCGGCCTGACAGGCATCCTCGGCGAGTGGGGCGCGGAAGTGGACAATCCAAAGTGGTCTCAGGCGCCGATGAGCTCGCGTGAGGCGCTCGTCATGGGCCGCAACTCCGCCACCATCCGCCTCGGCGAGCGTGTCGGCGTGCCGATGGTGAAACAAGTCGCGCAGAAGGCCGGCGTCACCTCCGAAATGCGTGATTATCCTTCCACCTTTCTGGGCGCGAGCGAGGCCAGACTCAGCGAGATGTGCCTCGCCTTCTCAAACTTTCCCACGCTCGGCAGCCGTCCGCAGAAGACACATCTCATCCAGCGCATCACCGACAGCAACGAGAAGGCCGTCTTCCAGATTGCCGCGACCGCGCTGCAAAGCGTGCAGAGCATGGATCCCATCGCCGCGTACCAGACGCACACCTGCCTGGTCGATGCGCTGCACCGCGGCACCGGCAGCCCCGCTGTCACGGACTACAAGCTCGGCGAGTTCGTCGCGGGCGGCAAGACCGGCACGCACTACGAGTTCAAGGATCTCTGGTTTCTCGGCTACACCTCCAGCGTGACCTGCGGTGTGTGGGCGGGTTTTGACAAGCAGAAGACCATCTTCCCCGGCGCGTTCTCAAACCGCATCGTGCTGCCCGTGTGGACGGATTTGATCAATGCCAGCGTCACGCGCTTCCCGCCGCAGGAGATCACGCCGCCGCAGGTCGCGGAACGCGTGGAGATGTGCAGCCGCAGCCACATGCGCGCCACCGACTACTGCTATGACAAGGTCAAGGACGCGGACGGCCGCGAGAAATCCGTACGCGCCACCTACTTCGAGTACATCCGTCCCGGCACGCCGCTGGAGGGCTTCTGCAACATGCACACGGGCGAGGGGCTGCCGAAGGAGATCGCGCAGTTCCAGCACCAGAACACCTTCGGCAACATCGAGGCCGCGCCACTGGTCGCCGACGCCGCGAAATGGATCCACATCGAACCCGTGCGCATGCAGGCGCTCACCATCATCGGCGAAGATCCCTACAATGCCGAACAGGCCGTCCCCCGCGCCCGCCCCGTGAACGACGACGGCACGCCCATCCGCAAAGCCATACCCGTCGATGCCGTGAACGAGTCCGATGACGGCCCCGTGCTCAAACTGCCGCCGCCGCCGCCGATGAAGATCGATTTGTGAGGGGAAAGAGGTGGTTTTCATCTCGGAAGCCCCTGCCCTCCTTCAAAAATTCGATTTCCTCGTTGTTGCCGTGCTGGCAATCATCACACTGCCGGGAATCCTCTTTTTTCGCGCCTTCATGTCCATGCAGCTCACCTTCCTCGGCACCGGCACGTCGGTCGGCGTTCCTGTGATCGGCTGCGACTGCGCGGTGTGCCGCGGCCCGGACCCGAAGGACAAGCGGCTGCGCTGCTCGGTTCACATTCAAACACCAGAAACCGCGTGGGTGGTGGATACGGGGCCGGATTTCCGTGCGCAATGCCTGCGCGGGAACATCCGCCGGATCGACGCGGCGATCTTCACGCATTCACACATGGACCATGTGACCGGATTCGACGAACTGCGCCGTTTCACGGTCGAGGACGGTCACTTCATGCCAATTCATGCCACGCCGGAATGCCTCGCCGCGCTGGAGCGAATGTTCATCCACGCCTTCAACGGCGAGAACCGGTACCGTGGTTACTTGAAACCGTTCCCGAAGGCGATCCATGGTCCTTTTCGTCTCGGCGGGACAACCATCACCCCCCTGCCCGTCCAGCATGGCAAGGTGGACACGATCGGATTCATCTTCGAGCGCGACGGCAAAAAACTGTGTGCTTACATTCCCGACTGCAAGACGGTGCTGCCGGATTCGATGGAGGCGCTCAATGGCGTGGACACGCTCATCATCGACGCGCTGCGCCACACACCGCATCCCACACACATGAATTTCGAGGAGGCGCTGGCCGTGCAGCGCGAGATCAGGCCGCGCCAGACCTGGTTCACGCACATCCAGTGCGAGATCATGCACGCCCTCGAGGATCCCAGGCTGCCTCCCGGCGTGAACATCGCCTATGACGGCCTCAAGCTCGCATGGGCATGAAATTCCTCGCCTCGACATGCCTCTCGATTGTGCTGAGCACCGGCGCGGGCGCCCAGATGCTCGCTGAATGGGACGCCACGGCGGAAACCGCGGTCGTTTTCAATCCTGACTTCCCCGGCTCCGCGGAACTCGCGGCTTACTACGCGGAAAAACGCCGCATTCCCAAGGAGCGCCTCATCGGCCTGCGCTGTCCGCAGGAAGACTCGATGTCACGCGAGGAATTCGACGCGCAACTGCGCCAGCCCTTGCTGCGGGCCTTTCAAAGCAAGGGCTGGTGGATATCCAGGCCGCCGATGCCGCTCACCGGCGACGGCATCCGTGCTCCGGCCTCTATGTCGCCGACGGTACGCGTGCTCGTGCTGATGCGCGGGGTGCCGTTTCAAATCCGCCGCGTCTCGCAAAACCCGAAGCAAGCCGAGGAGGACGAAGCCAGCGTCGATTCCGAGCTCACCACGCTCGGGCTTGAATCGCCGCCGGTCAAAGGCGGGATGCGCAACCCCTACTTCGACCAGCAGGCGCGTTTTCCCCACGCGCAGCATGTCACCGGCCTGCTACTCACCGGCAGGCTTGACGGCCCTGACGACGCCACGGTGCGGCGCATGATCGACGACGCGCTGGCGGCGGAGGAGAACGGCCTGCTCGGCCGTGCGGTGATCGACCTGGCACAAAAAAACGGCGCATATCAAGAAGGCGAAGACTGGCTCAAACGCGCCGCGGACACCTTCAAGCAAGCCGGGATCCCGGTCTTCATCGACCGCTCCGCGGAAGTCCTCATCGACGCCTGGCCCCTGCCGGACACAGTCCTGTATTTCGGCTGGTACACCGACCACATCTTCGGCGCGCTGGCCTCCACCGCGTTCCGCTTCAAACAAGGCGCCATCGCCTGCCATCTGCATTCCTTCAGCGCCAGCATCATCCGCGCACATGACAAGGCATGGGCCGGACCGCTGCTGTCCAAAGGCGCGGCGGTGACATTCGGCAACGTGTTCGAGCCCTATCTTTCACTGACGACGCATTTCGACGTGCTGAACAAGCGCCTGCTCGAAGGCTACACCGTCGGCGAGGCCGCGTGGAACGCCACGCCCGCGCTGTCATGGATGAACGTCGTGCTCGGCGACCCGCTTTACCGTCCGTTTGGCAAGGGCATCGGAGCAAAGCTCGGTGAAGGCGCCGCCCGCGATTACACGCTCTATCAGGGCATGGTGCGGCGCATGGCCGCGGACTCGGACGCCCGCGTCAAGTCCGCCCTCGCCGAGCTCGCCGTGAAGCGCCGGAGCCCGCGGCTGCTGGAACTCACCGCGTTGCTCTCCGCGCTCCAGTCGAAACATCCCGAGGCGCTCGATCTGCTCGAACACGCCGAGTCCATGAGCAGCGACACGGCCGACCTGTTGCGCCTGCGCTTGTACCGCGCCGAATTCCTGCGACGTGATGGAAAGGCCGACGCGGCCCGCAAACTCCTGCGCGCAATGCAGGAGGACGGAACGTTCAAAGGTCAGCCAGCCAACCCCGCCATCAAAGCGCTGCTGACAGAAATGGGCGGATGAGCCTGGAGACTCCCCTTCCCTCTCACGGAAGATTCATGAGCGCGCGGCTTCGATGTCGCGCGCGATCTGGGCCTTGAGCTCGTCAAGGCTGCCGAATTTCATTTCAGATCGCAGCAGACGCGTGAACCGAACCTCCATGTCCCTGCTGTAAATGTCGCCGCTCCAATCACAAAGATGTACTTCAAGCGAGAGGCCGGCGTTTTCGCTGACGGTGGGTTTGCGACCGAGATTGGCGACTCCGGGCAGCCACCCGCCGTTGATGCGCGCCTGGACGGCATAAACACCAGGAGGCGGCAGTTGCTCATTTTCGACATCCACGTTGGCTGTGGGAAAACCTAGCTGCCGGCCCAGGCGGCGGCCTTCAACGACAGTGCCGAAGACCGAGTAGTCGCGACCGAGAAATCGTGCGGCGCCGGCAAAGTCGCCACGCGAGACCGCTTCACGGATGAGCGTGCTGCTGACAACGAAGCCGTCGATTTTCTGCGGCGGCACGCCATACACGGCGAAATCGTGCTGCTGGCCCATTTCCATGAGCAGGTGGATGTCACCTTTGCGATTGTGGCCGAAGTTCCAGGTGTGCCCCACAGAAATGCAGCCCAGCGGTCGCGCGGCCCGGACAAGCTGCTGGATGAATTCACGGGCAGGCGTTTGGGCCGTCTCCACAGTGAACGGACACGTCAGTAGAAACCGGATGCCACTCTGGGACAGCACAAGCTGCTGATGGCGCGGCCCGCAGAGCAGTTTCGGCGCTGATCCAGGACGCAGAACGTGCGCAGGATGCGGATCGAACGTGACGACGACCGCAGTGCCGTGATGCTGGGTGGCGTGTTCTTGGGCAGCCTCAATGACCTCTTGATGTCCGAGATGGACGCCGTCGAACACTCCGACTGCGAGGGCCAGCGGGCCATGAATGGAGGAGAGGGCGTCGATCGTGCGAAGAACCTGCATGGAGCGAGTGGCAGCCTTTACCCGCAGCGCGCAGAGATCGCAAGACGAAGGGTGCCTTCTCCCCCTTGGCGGGGATTATTTCAGATTACTCAGGGTGCTCCAAAAGGACTTCAGAAAGCTGGTTTTTTCCAGCTTCAGGGTGCTGGTGACGCAGGTGTGGCCAGTGCCGACGAGTGTGTTCATCACTTCGCCGTAGGTCGGCATCGAGGTCCAGCCGAGGGTCACTTCTTCGTTAGAGGCGTTGGTGTTCGTTTTCATATGATTCGTAGTTTTGAGATTTTGAGGCTTCGGTGCGGTGATTTGCTTTTTTGAACTGGTTTTTCGTATTCGTGAGTGAGAATCGAGTCGCGAAAATGAGAATTAAAGGCCAACGGGATGACGGGGGCTGAAGCCAGCGTAGCTGCGCTTCTGGGTGCGCCAGCGGGGGCCTTCGCCAACATGCTGGCCGGAGGTGTCCATACGAAGACCGCAGATGGTCATGAAAACATGGGAACCAGGCTTCACCCAGATGGTGATGAAGCGGCCTTCACCTGCTTCGCCATAGCTGGCAAACTCCTTGCTGGACAGGCAGCGGTTCAGCAATCCTGCCTTCATGAGAACATAGGAGGTGCTGCTGCTGCAGTCATAGGCGCTGTCTTCGATGTTGCGATGGCCGGCGCCAAAGACATAAGGCTTGTTCTGGAGAGTGTTCGCGGCATACACGGCGAACTGAAGAGCCTGGGGGGCGGTCTGACCGACACTGGCAAAACGGCCGTCGAAACGAATCTGCGAATTGCCACCCACCATAGGGCGGGCAGCGGCGGCGCGCTGCGCAGCGGCACGCTGGGCGGCAGCCTGCTGCTGGGCGCGATAGTTGGCCCAAGCCTGGGCGTTGGCCTGCTGGGCACGTTGCTGAGCGTAGTAGTTGGCCCAAGCCTGAGCGTTGGCCTGCTGTTGAGCGTAGGCAGCCTGCGCTTGGGGAGCAGCATAGTAACCGGCGGCATAGTATCCGTTCTGGGCCTTTGCCGTGGTGCAGGCAAGGAGGCTGGCGGCAAGAGCGAGGCGGATGATCGTTTTCATGGCTGCGTGAGTGGTTCTGAATTCTGATAGTATTTATAACAGAATTTATAACCATTGCAACAACCATTTCAGAATTAACTCATAAATTTGTAATTTCGATAATTTATCGTCCGAAAATTTGATTTAACCACCTTGTTTTCAATTACTTATAGAACTCTCAGTTTTACTCTCAATACCGAGAGTTGTTCTAGAATAACTCAAAAACACTTTAATTTAGAACCTCGGAGACACCGTTTTTTCGGTTTGTCCGTCCTAAATTCGATAATTGGGAGCTTTCTCCGGACACCGCTTTTCCCATTTGTGCGCAATGAGCACCTGATATGAGAAGGAACAATGATACCACAGACCGCGTTTGCGGTTCTCCCTCATGGCGATCTTCCGCAGTGCCTGGAAAAAATGGAGTCAGCGGCGGACGTGGACCGCGCGCTGCTCTGGCGGAGCTTCCCGGTGGTTTTCGCTTCGCAGCAGCGGCAGCAACACCGACGTAAATGAATCCAGCCGGAGAGAGGTTTATGAACACCCCCGCCCGCAAGGTCCAGCGCCCTGTGAAGCTCAGCTCGTCATCAATCCTGGACTCCGGAGGAAAAGAATCACGCCCTCCCCGGCTCCGGCGTCTCCACGAAGGAAGCAATAGCCAGCAGGACAGCCGCGCACACCACGCAGGAGTCGGCCACATTGAACGACGGCCACGGATGAAACGGCGCGAAGCCAAAGTCGAACTTCAGGAAGTCCACGACATAGCCGTCGAGAAAGGTGCCCGCGAACAAGTGTCCGCCTTCGTGCGTGCGGAACAGCCGGTCGGTGAGATTGCCGAAGATGCCGGACACCAGAAGAGCCACGGCCAGACGGCTCAGCCTGCCGGGAAAGAGCCCTTTGCGGTGCATCACCCGGATGAACACCAGCGCGCCGAGCGAGACGAACGTGAACGCGTAGTTCGCATACGCGGTGCCGTTGAACATGCCGAAGGCCACGCCCGTGTTCGCGGCGTGATGCAGCCAGAAAATGCCCGGGATGACCTCCCGCTCGTTCTCATAGAGGCGGAAGTTCGCCACGATCCAGCTCTTGGAAACTTGGTCGAGGATGAAGAGCGGCAGCGAGAGCAGGAGGAAGATGCGGAGCATGAATAAAATGAAGGATGACAGCTCAGGAGGTCAGACTAGCGGCGGAAGGCTCAAACCGGCTGCAACACCACTTTGAGCAATCCTTCCTTGTTGTCGTAAAGACGCTGGAACCAGCCCGCGCCCTCGGCCAGCGGGGCCACGGCGCTGAGCAACGGCTCCACCTGGATGCTGCCGTCCTGGATGCGGCGGATCGCCTCCGGGTATTCACCGGCGCAGGAGCACGAGCCTTTGATCGTGATCTGGCGCGTGACGACCTCCTGAAGCGGGAAAGGCGTGCTGGGTTGCAGATTGCCGATGAGGACGACCTGTCCGCCTTTGCGCACACACCGGATCGCCAGATCCACCGGAGCCGCAGCACCGACGACCTCAAAGCTCGCGTCTGCGCCATCGCCTCCGCAGATCTCACGGATGTGCTTGGCCAGTCCGTCCTGTTTCGCATTGAAAACCTCCCCCGCACCCAGCTTCCGCGCCAGTTCGAGGCGTTTATCATCGAGATCAATGGCGATCACCTTCTCCCAGCCGCGCGCCTTCAGCGCCTGGACCACCAGCAGGCCGATCAAGCCGGCTCCCACCACCACAGCGGTGCCGCCGTTCGATTCGCCCTCGCAATCGCAGTCATGGCCGCAGCCTTCGGAATGCGTGAACGCCTCGCCCACCTCCACTCCATCGGCCAGGTTCACCGCATGCAGCGCGATCGACACCGGCTCCGCGAACGCCGCCTTCTCATAAGGCAGATCACCGGGGATGCGATACAGAATGCGTGTCGGCAGCGCGATCTTCTCCGCGAAACAACCGTGACGGCGATATTCGCCCGGCGACACGCCCAGCACGCGGCGATTCGGGCACAAGTTCACGAAACCGGCTTTGCATTCGTCGCACTCGCCACAGTATTCGGTCGAGTCAAAGGTCACGCGCTCGCCGAGACTCCAGCCTTCCACACCCTCGCCGAGGGCGATGATTTCCCCTGCGGCCTCATGCCCCATCACGATCGGCATCTGGCGCCGCCCGCTGCGGCCGTCCATGCCATGAATGTCGCTGCCGCAGATGCCGCATGCCTGCACCTTGACCAGCACCTCGCCCCTGCCCGGTGTGGGATCAGGAAAATGGAGATCGTAATTGAACTCGGATGGTGCGGTGAGGACGAGCGCTTTCATGGGGACGCCGATCATGCCGTGGGACGGCCCTTCGGCAAGTTCGCTGTTGTGGCAGCAGGCGTCAGCCTGTCCCGGTGTGTCTCCCAGCGCCTCCGTTTCTTGTCACGCCTGCTTGACATCCACACGCTTCCGTCTGCCAGCAACGTAGCACCATTTCAGGCACTACGCATGGCATGCATCATGCCATGCCGCTGTCCCGATCTGCTCGGGGTGTTCGAGGGGAACGCGCGCTGAGATCCGCTGCCTGCCGCGCTGGGGGTGATGCCGCTCATCCGCCTGTTCCTCGACAAAATTTGTGGGATGATTGCGACGGCGATTTGAAAATGTATCGCGACGAGGTACGCATCATGCTGCTGCATGAGCTGGGGCATTACCTTGGCCTGGACGAGGAGCAGGTGGCGGCGCTGGGCTGGCGTGATCAGGCACCGGTCTCGAACTCGAACACGGTCGTGTCGTGCAGGCAGCATTGACCCCGTGGACGATGAAACAGGCATCGACGGTGCCATGGAGCGGCAGGAAAATGAAAGAAGGGAAAAGAGCGGGCTGGCCCTCTCTTCCCCCTCTTCTGGAGTTCTCATCCGATTTCCCGGCGTCTCCGCCAACGAGATCAGGCTTTCTTGGCGGCGGCTTTCTTTTTCGCGCCGGTCTTGGCCTTCTTCTCCTTGGGAGCGTCGGCTTTTTTGACGTTGGAAATGGCGATGGGCGCCTCTTTCTCCTGGAAGCCGCCGTTCTGGTTCTGCTGGGTGGGCTTGATGGCCTTCTTGATCATGTTGACGCCTTCGACGATGACGCGGCCCTTGGCGGGGAGGACTTCGAGGACGGTGCCCTGGGAGCCTTTGCTCTCACCGGTGATGACGACGACGGTGTCGCCTTTTTTGACGTGGGTTTTGGCGCGGCTCATGGTGTTACAGCACTTCGGGGGCGAGGGAGACGATCTTCATGAAGTTTTTGTCGCGCAGTTCGCGCGCCACGGGGCCGAAGATGCGGGTGCCACGGGGGTTGTTGTCCTTGTCGATGATGACGATGGCGTTCTTGTCGAAGCGCAGGATGGAGCCGTCGGTGCGGCGGATGGGGTGCGCGGTGCGCACGACGACGGCGCGGACGACCTCGCCCTTCTTGACGGCGGCGGTCGGGGTGGACTCGCGGACGTGGGCGGTGATGATGTCGCCGACATAGGCGAAGCGGGTGTTTTTCTTGCCGAGCACGCCGATCATCTCGGCCACGCGGGCGCCGGTGTTGTC
>JAEUHJ010000040.1 GCA_016795375.1 Verrucomicrobiaceae bacterium | reverse complement strand
TTCGCCATCGAAATGCTGAAGCGTGTCTTCGAGGATTTGACGGGTCTTGGCGTCACGCAACAGGCAGGTGCCGTGGCCCGCATCCAGCCACTGGTCCATCTGCTGGCTGAAACGGAGATGGTAGTCGGCTTCGACTTCCTGTGACCATGGTTTCGGGTGGAGCAGCAGCCATTGCTCGCGTTCCGCCAGCCATCGGCGACGCAGTTCGGCAGGAATGGAGTCGCCAAGGCGGAAGGTAATGAAGTAGGTGGCACCGGGTTGCTGCCAGTGCGGCAGCTTGTTCGCTGTGTGCTCGACCTCTGCTAACGGGTTGAAGAACTTGAGATCGTTCAAGGTCACGGCGTTTTATTCAAGAGTGGGGGACACTGTCCCCTGAGAGTCAGATCAGAAGGGGGACGGAGTCCCCCATTCCTTGTTACTTCGCCATCCAAAGGATGCCTGTGGTGGTGACTTGGATGTTCTTTTTCACGGGCGTGAGCTTCACGGTTTCGAGCGTCAATGTCGCGGGATCATACTGATCGCGGATTTTTTGTGTGTCGTCGGCCAGTTGCTTCTCCAGCTCGGCCACTTCGGCTTGGATGGCTTCCAGCTCGCCTTCAGCGGCGGCGGCTTCGCGGCGCTCCCTCATGGCACGTCCGGCGCTGTTGACGGTACTGCCTTTGATGAGGCTGGCGGCGGCCCCGATGCCGCTTTTCCGACCGAGAAAAGCTCCGAGGATGCTGCTGCCGATGCTGACCACGGTGCTCATGGTGGCGCTGCTGGCCTGTGCCTTCTGCGTTTCGACCTTGGCGTTGGCTTTCACGGCTCTGGCTTCGAGGGATTGTGTGGCTTTGGCGGTCTTGGCGCGGAGTTCTTCGATGGCGGCATCACGCTGCTCGCGGGCGCTTTGGGTGACGCGGGCTTTGAATTCGTCCTGCTTCTCACCGGGGTTAGAGTAGCTCTCCAGAAGCGGGCTGAAATAGACTTCGAGGCTGTGATTGGCATAGACCCAGTCGGTGAAGTCTTTTTTGATGCTCGTGTAGGTGCTGGACTTCAACGCGGGGCCGGGCAGGTCGGCGTAGGCGGCGTTTTCCTTCGGCTCAGATTCGTACTTCGAGAGGTCGTCGCTCTCCGGGATGTCCACGAATTTGTCCCAGAGCACTTTTTGCTTCTCGATGTCGATCTCGTTGACCTTGGTGATGACGCTCTTGCCGCTGATTTTGCGTTTCGCGTCATCAAAGACCACCACGGCGCTGCGCACGATGCAGGGCGTGTAGGTGAGGCGTTCGCCGTCTTCATCACTGGGCTGGAACAGCTCGCTGGCCTCCTCCGGCAGCTTCGGACGCGTGGTGTTGCGCCCGGCGCTGGAAGTGCCCGCTCCGGGAGGGGCGAAGCCATCGTCTTCGGCGTTGGCTTTTTCCTCCTTCGCGGGGCGGATGGGATCCATGAGGGCCTTGATCTGATTTCGAGCGAGCGGGCCGCTGAGGTAGCTGAGGATCCAGCGCACGTTGAAGACGACGGGCGCGTCCTCATGCACGTTGTTCATGAGGAAGACGCGGTTGCCGAGGCCGGCGAGCGTTTGCTCCATGAGCTGGCGGTCAAATTTGCCACCGGCGGTGTTGGCAGCGCCTTCGAGGCCGTCGAGCACGCGCATCTTGTCACGCTCCGTCTGCAGACGGCCGAGCCACCAGGTGCCGATGTTCGCTAGTGCCTTGTAATCGAGGTCGGCTGGGTTTTGCGTGGCCAAAAGGATGCCGAGGCCGAAGGCGCGCGCCTGTTTGAGCAGGAACATCATCGGTTTTTTCGACGGCGGCATGGCGGTGGGCGGCAGATAACCATAGATTTCGTCCATGTAGAAGATGGCGCGCAATGAGGTGGTGCCCTGTTGCGCGCGCATCCAGCCGAGGAGCTGGTTGAGCAGCAGTGAGACGAAGAACATGCGTTCCGTGTCGCTGAGATGCGAGATGCAGAAGATGGTGACGCGTGGCTTGCCTTCCTTCGTGTAATACATGCGCTGGATGTCGAGCGGCTCGCCCTCCAGCCAGGTGCTGAAGCCGGGGCTGGCGAGCAGATTGTTCAGCTTCATCGCCAGCGGCGCGCGCTTCGCCTCGGGAAAGAATGATTCGAGATCGACGACGCCGATTTTCCGGATCGGCGGCTGTTGGATGTGGCGCACGAGGTTTTCGAGCGTGAGATTCTGCCCCTTTTTCCAGCAGTGTCCGACGATGTTGCTCAGCAGGATGTGCTCCGGCGACTGCACCGGATCGGCGTCGATGCCCATGAGGCCGAGCATCGAGGAGACGGTGCTCTCGATGCGGTCGGCGAGCGCCTCCGCATCATCCATGACCTCCGCAGGAGGGCAGTTCAGCGAGCTGAGGATCGAAACCGGGAGGCCGGCGTTGCTGCCGGGCGTGTAGATGGCCATATCGACAGTCTCACGCAGTTTTTTGATGCGGTCGGCGCTCTGTCCCCATTCGCCGAGCCCCTTCTGCCACAGGGCGGCCTGCGACGCGGCGTAATCGTCCGGCGACTGGCCTTTGCGCCGCGCCTCGTCCTCATTGACCCACGGGCGGAATTCCTGGGCGGACAAATTCGGGAAGGTGAGCAGCGCGTTGCCGAGATCGCCCTTCGGGTCGATGGCGATGACCGGCACGCCGTCAATGGCGGCCTCTTCGAGCAGGGCGAGGCACAGGCCCGTCTTGCCGCTGCCGGTCATGCCGAGCACGACGCCGTGGGTGACGAGATCCTTCGAGTCGTAGAGCACGAGGCCGTCTTTGACCTGCTTCTTGTCGAGATCGTATTCGCGACCGAGGTAAAAGGAGCCGAGTTTTTCGTATTGGTCAGGGGTGATGGGCATGGTGGCGTGATTGAAATGGGAAATTGGAAATTGGAAAGTGCAAATTACGGCGAAGCGGCCAGCATGCGGCATGCGCGCCGCATTTTTGCTCATGCTGACCACATCTTCTCTTTCCGCTGGATCGTTGAATTACCCGCAGACTCACAAGGAGGATGTGGTGGATACGCTGCATGGAGTGAGGGTGGCAGATCCGTATCGCTGGCTGGAGGATGACAACGCGGAGGACACGAAGGCGTGGGTGAAGGAGCAGAACAAGGTGACGTTCGGCTATCTGGAGAAGCTGCCGCGGCGTGAGGAGATCGAGGCACGCTTGAAGGAGTTGTGGAACTACGAGCGCGTGGGCATGCCGTTCGAGAAGGGCGGGCGGTGGTTCTATTCCCACAACTCCGGGCTGCAAAACCAGTCCGTGCTGATGACGGCGGAGGCGCTGGAAGGGAAGGCGAGTGTTTTGCTCGATCCGAATGCGATGTCGAAGGATGGGACGACATCGCTGACAGACTACGAGCCGACGGAGGACGGAAAACTCATGGCTTACGGCGTTTCGGAGGCGGGAAGCGATTGGACGACGCTCCGCGTGCGCGACATCGCCAGCGGGCGTGATTTGGACGATGTGGTGAAGTGGGTGAAGTTCAGCGGCGTGTCGTGGCTGAAGGACGGCAGCGGCTTTTTCTACTCGCGCTACGACGAACCGAAGCCGGGCGCGGCTCTGACGGCGAAGAACGAGTTTCACAAGCTCTGCTTCCACAAGCTCGGCACCGCGCAGAGCGAGGACAAGCTGGTGTATGAGCGCAAGGACGAGCCGAAGTGGGGCTTCGGCGGCCATGTGACGGAGGATGGCGGGTATCTCATCATCCAGGTGTGGCTGGGCACGGAGCCGAAGAACCGGGTGTTTTACAAGAAGATCGCCGCGGATGCGCCGGTGGTCGAATTGCTGCACGAAAATGACGCGCGCTATGAGTTCATCGACAACGACGGCCCGGTGTTCTACTTCCGCACGGATCTGAACGCGCCGTGCTTCCAGGTCATCGCCATCGACGTGCGCAAACCGCAGCGTGGCAACTGGTGCATCGTGATTCCGGAAGTGCCGAAGGTGCTGCTGGAAGACGTGAGTACCGTGGGCGGGCAGATGTTCTGCCAGTATCTACGGGATGCGAAGACGGAGGTGAGGTGCTTCGATCTCGATGGGAAGCACGTTCGCGACATCCAACTGCCGGGCATCGGCTCCGCTGGCGGTTTTGGCGGGAAGCGCAAGGACACGCAGACGTTTTACAACTTCACCAGCTTCACCGAGCCGGGCGCGATCTACCGCATGGATTTGAAGAGCGGTGAAAGCACGCTGTGGCGCAAGCCGGAGGTGAAGTTCGATGGCTTGGCCTACGAGACGAAGCAGGTCTTCTACAAGAGCAAGGATGGCACGCAGGTGCCGATGTTCATCGTGCACAAGAAGGGCCTGAAGCTCGACGGCACGAATCCGACGCTGCTTTACGGCTACGGTGGCTTCAACATCAACATGACGCCGGGCTTTTCCGTATCGCGTGCTGTGTGGGTCGAGATGGGCGGCGTGTTTGCGATGCCGAACCTGCGTGGTGGCGGCGAATATGGCCGCGAATGGCATCAGGCGGGCATCAAACTCGGCAAGCAGAATGTGTTTGATGATTTCATCGCCGCGGCGGAGTGGCTGATCGCGAACAAGTATACGTCGAGTGACAAACTGGCGATCCAAGGCGGCAGCAACGGTGGTTTGCTCGTCGGCGCGTGCATGACGCAGCGTCCGGAGCTTTACGCGGCCGCGTTGCCGGCCGTGGGCGTGCTGGACATGCTGCGATTCGAGAAATTCACCATCGGCTGGGGTTGGAAAAGCGATTACGGCACGGTGGAGAACAAGGCGGAGTTCAAAGCGCTGCTGAAATACTCGCCGTATCACAATCTGAAGCCCGGCACGCGTTATCCGGCGACGTTGGTGCTCACCAGCGATCACGATGACCGCGTCGTGCCCGCGCACAGCTTCAAATTCGCCTCACGTCTGCAGGAATGTCAGGCCAAGGGCGGGCCGCCGACCTTGATCCGCATTGAGACGAGCGCCGGCCACGGTGCGGGCACGGCGCTGGACAAGACGATCGAGAAGACGGCGGACGAGTGGGCGTTTCTGGTGAAAGCACTGGGGATGCCCAATTAAAGCCTCCTTTGCCTCAAGGTGTGTCGGAATTTGCCGGGATGGCGAGCAGGCGCCGGGCCTCCTCCAGTATGAACTTCGTATTGGTGAAGGGCGTGTAGCTGATGTCCTGCCAGCGCTGGCGGCCGGTCTGGTCGATGAGGATGGTGGCGTGGAGGGTGTCGTTTTCGAAGTCGTCGTAGGCGCGCACTTTTTTGAAGGCTGCGAGGCCGCTGTCGCTGAGGATGGGGAAGGGGAGGGGCTGGTCATTGCCGAGATTGAGCTTGGCGCGGATGTTTCTGGCGGCCTGCGTGGGCTCGCTGGTGACGGCGACGAGCTGGATGCCTGCCTTCTCGAAGTCGGCGGCTGCTTTGGTGAATGCCTGGATTTGCTCGACGCAGTGGCCGCATTCGTAACCGAGGTAAAACATGAAGAGCGTGGGTTTCTTCATGGTGAAGTCGCTGCTTTTGACGATGGAATTTTCAAGTGTGAGCGCCTCGAAGACGGGCGCGACGGGAGGATGCCAGTGGACGGGGCCGAGGCTTTCGATGGGGGGACGCGTGCCGCTGTCGGTGCGTTTTGGGGCGGGGGCGGGCCAGTTGGGATGATCGGAGAATGCCTTGGTCAGAGTGGCATAAACAGGCAGGTCGCGATCCATCGCGTAGGCCAGCTTTTGCACCTCGGTGAAGGCTTTTTTGGCCTCTTCGGGTTTTCCAGCGTCTCTCAGCACCAGGGCTTTTGAAATCCAGCCCTGGAGGTCTTGCGGGAAGTTTTTGGTGAGGTCGTATGCTTTGTTTTTTTCGTCGAGCTTGAGCCAGTAGCGTGCGAGGCGGTCTTTGGGGACGTCGGTGTCCTTGAGGGCGTCGAGGAGCTTGGATTGGTCAGATTTCGCGGCTTTGGAGTCGAGGAGGGCGGAGAGGGCTTTCAATTCGGCGAGGGCGTTGTTCCTGGCCTTCGCTCCGGATTTTTCCTGCTTCGGTTTGCCGGGGGATTTTTCTTGTTTCTCCTTGGATTCTGCTGCTGCGGGTTTGTCCGTGCCGGCGGCTCCGGGATTCTTGGCTTGGGCTGTCGCCGCATTTTTGACGGATTTCGCCGGAGCTTTATCAGGGCTGGCACTGGCAGGTTTGTCATCAGTTTTGAGTGCTTCAAGGTCTTTGAGGGCCGCAGTCAGCGAGGCGCTGTCGTTGAGGTGGAACGCGGCGAGTCCGGCGGCACGGAGGCGGGTGATGTCGTGGGCGTTGTGTCCGGCGGGTGCCGTCGAGAAGGCTTTCAATTCGTCCCACAGCCCCCATTTGGTGAGCGTGTCGATCAAACGCGTGCGTCCGTAACTGGCGGAGGTGCCTTGTTTGTCGAGAGTGTTGTTGGACGGGTGACGTGGATTGGCGATGAGGCTCTTTGCGAGGGCGATGGCGTCCCGGGCGCGGCCGAGGTCGTTGTAGGTGCGGACGAGCCATTCCTCATTGTGGGCGTAGTTGTGGATTTGATCGGGCAGAATGAAGGTGCGGATCATGTAGTCGTGATCGACGCGGGTGCTGGCCTCCTGCTGCCATGCGGCGTCGTCGAAACGCTTGAGCTTGGAGAAGGTGTGGCCGGGCATGTGCCACATGTGGGCGATGCCAGGCGCGGACTGGCCGCATTGCGCGTCCGACTTGAGGGCGAGGATGGGTTTGCTCTGATCCCAAAGATGGATGCGGTAGTGGTGGGCGGGATGATCCGGCGCGGCGGCGAAAATCTGGTCGAGCAGGGCATCGACGGCCTGGAGGCTGGAGATGGGAGCTTCGTCGCGCGAGAACCAGATGCGCCAGACGAGGAAGGCCCTGGCCTCGATGTCCTTCGGGTCGTCCTGGACGAGCACCTCGAAGTCCCTGATGCAGTCGAGGCTCTTCTGCCGTTTGTCGCGTTTGTCGTTGTCGCGGTAGAGGTTTTCGAGCACAGTGATCCACTTTTGTTCACGCGGCGTGGCCTTTGCCTTCAGCGGCGTGGCTTTCTTGATGAAGGCCGCGGCGCGCTTCTCGTTGTTCACGTTGGCCATGCTCATGCCCCAGTAGGCCATGGCGCAGTCAGGATCGAGCGCGGCGACCTGGCGGAAGCTGCGCTCGGCCTCGTAATACCAGAAGCCATGAAGCTGGCCGACGCCTTGCGTGAAAAATTTCCGCGCCTCGGTTTTTTTTGTGGAGATCGGGAACTTCACCGCGTCGCCGCAGCCGGGGATGAGCACGGCGGCCTGGCGCGGGCCTTCGTTGAAAGCCTCGCCGTGCGCGGAGTGGCCTGGGTCTCCAAAGGTGTGGGACGTGAGCGCGGAGAGAAGGAGGAGGGGGAGGATGGGGCGCATGACGGTAGGAAGCGGATCAAACGGAGGCACCCGAGGATAAAATGCAAAATGCCCGGCGTTGTTCCGCCGGGCATTCAGCGCTCATGCTGGGGCGCGAACAACACGTTTATTTGCCATATCCCGGCGCGGCCTTGCCGTTTTCGTCGATGTGGCCCGTGACCCAGAGGAGGCCGCGGGTGATGAGGTCGAGGTAGCGGACGTCGCCGACCGTCGCGGTGTTGTGGCCGAGGGTGGTGGAGAAAATTTTGGTCTTGTTAGGACCGTATTCGTTGGTCCAGGCGACAATGGCGGTGGCTTCGGCGGGCTTGGCGTCAGGCGGCAGGGTTTCGCCTTTTTTGGCCTTGGGCGGGACGATCTGCACGCCGCTGGCGATGGCTTTGCCGGTGAGCACCTGGATGTTGTTGTAGAGCTCCTCGTTGATGGTGGTCCAGTTTTCGAGTCCCTGGGTGATGGGATGCGCTTTGTCCGTGAAGGTGATGGCGATGGGCTGCTGCGGGCCGTGGCCGGTGGATTGCAGGCCGAGCATCTCATACCAGCCGGCGTTGTCGGCTCCGGTTTTCACCGGCTCACGGAAATTGCCCCAGCGGTAGCTGTGCATGGCGCAGTGGAGGTTGACGGCGGGTTTGCCGGCCTTGTGGGCGTCGAGGATGGCGGCGACGTAGGCGGGATCGGTGATGTCGGCGCTGCATTCGTCGTGGATGATGACGTCGAAGTCCTTGGCCCAGTCCCTGGCCTTGTAGATCTCAAAGGTGGCCTTGGTGGTCTTGTCGGGATTGTAGGCGATGTCCACGATGGCGTTGAGGCGCGCCTCGATGCCTTCTTTGAGCACGACGGTCTGCTTGTCGTATTCGTGGCAGCAACCGCCGGCGACGATGAGGACGCGGAGCGGCTTCACGGCGGAGTCAGCGGCCCGGGCGAGGAAGAGAACGCTGGTGAGGCCGAGTGTGAGCAGGGGGAGGAGCAGTTTCATGGCGGGGGAAGGGAGCGCGATTGCAGCGTGGATGAAACGGGTTGTCGAGGGGAAAATTGCGAGCGGAGTTTTGACAGGACGTGTTCTTTCGCGATGTCTGCGGCGTGGGCGAGTTTCTGACTTTTGACGAACTGATGAACTGGGACGCTGTGGCGGGACGCTTCACGCCGCCCGCGCGGCTGGCGGTGATCGGCGACCCGATCGCGCACTCCCGCAGTCCGCAGATGCACAATCCGGCGCTACGGGC
Source organism: Verrucomicrobiaceae bacterium (assembly GCA_016795375.1). Classification (GTDB taxonomy): domain Bacteria; phylum Verrucomicrobiota; class Verrucomicrobiia; order Verrucomicrobiales; family Verrucomicrobiaceae; genus Prosthecobacter. Next base: position 1,904 of record JAEUHJ010000040.1, on the reverse strand, counting down.
GCGTGGCATCGACGCGCAATACATCCGCGTGCAGGTGCCTGCGGGGCAGGTGGCCGGGGCGTTCCGGCAGTTTGCCAGATGCGGCTTTCTGGGGGTGAACATCACGATTCCGCATAAATTCGAGGCGTTGGACGCGGTGGATGTGATCGACCCGCTGGCGCGGCAGCTCGGCGCGGTGAACACGCTGGCCGTCCGCGCTGGAAAGCTGCACGGCCACAACAGCGACGGACCGGGCTTCCTGCGCAGCGTGAAGGAGGCGTTCGGAGCGGAGGTGAAAGACTTGCGCGTGCTGGTTCTCGGTGCCGGTGGTGGCGCCGGACGGGCGGTGGCGGTGCAGAGCGCGTTGGAGAAATGTCCGCAGCTCGTCCTGGCGAATCGCACGGCCGAGAAGGCGCAAGCGCTGGCCGGGGAGGTGGCGAAGCTGTCGCCACAGACTGTGGTGAGGGTCATTTCATGGACGGATGAGGCTGTGTCAGCCATGCTTCCGGGCGTGGATCTCATTGTGAACGCCACCTCTCTCGGGATGAAGTCTGCGGACGGCAGGCTGCTGCCTGCGGCGGTCATCGAGGCACGACACCTCATCTTTGACATGGTTTACCGTGCCGATGGCGAGACGCCGCTGATCGCTGACGCGAAAAAGGCCGGGGCGAAGGTCGTCGATGGACTCACGCTGCTGCTGCACCAGGGGGCGATCTCTTTCGAGCACTGGTTTCCTGGCCCAGCCCCGCTGGAGGTGCTGCGTGAAGGCTTGCACATGGCGGTGAAAATGTGAAAAAATCCACGAGCCTCATGAAATCACCCCAGCATTTCGCCCTCAGCTTTTTTGCGCCTCTCCTGACGGGTGTGCTGTATTGCGGCGTTGTCGGATTGATCTGGGAGTGGCTGGACCGTCATGGCATCCAGCCTTTGGTGACGATGCTGGTTGGCGCGGTGCTTGCAGCGATGGCGACGCGCTGGTTTCTCAGAAATTGCGTGGCGGTGTCCTGCCCGTTCTGCGGAGGCAGGAGCTACGAGATTCCGGAGAAGGGAAACCGCTTCATGTGCCGGGTTTGCGGCAAAGATCACTGAGCGGAATGGGAATGGTGATAAATCATCTTGCCCACCGGGGTGAAAGTCGTTACCAGTGCGTGGCGTTTGAATGCACGGCCCTGCCGGTGTTTTACGCAAGCGCCCCATCTGACTTTCCCCGCATGATTTTTTCTTTGTCGCGTCCACTCATCCCGCATGACCGGGAGAATGAAGGCGCGTGCATGGCGGAAACGAGTCCGTGTTGCTGATATGATGAAGTTCGCAGCGCGTCGTTTCCGAATGACTTTCCTGGCGTCCGCCGTCCGGACGCCAGGAGTTTTGAACACACCCGGAGGTATCCCATAAGCAATCCATTCCAGCAATTGAGCAGCGGCAGCTTTGCCCCGCGCCCCCAGCAAAACCAAGGCGGCGGAGCACCGCGTCCCGCAGGACAGCAGAATCCCCCCCCGCGCCCGGCAGGGCCGCCAGGAACAGGGCCGAGACCTTCAGGGCCCCCACGTCCTGCGGGCGGATATCCAGGCGGTGGTCAGAGCCGGTCCGGTGGTGGCCCGCCGTTCAACCGCCCGGGCAACCGGCCCAACAACGGGCGTTTTGTCGATCAGACCCGCGTGAATGAGCGCATCCGCGCCCCCAAGGTGCGTGTGGTCGAGGCGGACGGTCATCATCAGCTCGGCGTCATGCCCACGCATCAGGCCATCCGCCTCGCCAAGGAGCGTGGACTCGATCTCGTGGAAGTCGCGCCGAACGCCGATCCGCCCGTCTGCAAGATCGTCAACTACGGCAAATACAAATACATCCAGGAGAAGCACAAGAAGGAGACCCACAAGCATCACAAAGGCGGCAAGGTGAAGGAGATGAAGTTCCGCATCGGCATC
>JAEUHJ010000005.1 GCA_016795375.1 Verrucomicrobiaceae bacterium | reverse complement strand
TTGAAGGTAACGCCGTCGTCTTCGAGGATGTGGTGCTGCACGACGTTGTGGAAGGGCTCGCAGGTGAAGGCGTGCGTTTTGGCGTCGCTGAAGAGCACCTGATCGCGATAGACCTCGATGCCGCAGGCGCTGGTGAATCGTCCGGCCTGGTCGAAGCTGTGGAAGCGCTTTTCCATGCTGCTGGCGGGATAGACGGGCGGATTCCGCGGGAAGAGCTGATGGATCGGGTCCGGTGGTATGATGTGCGGATTGCGGCGCAGGTAGTGATCCTGCAGGACGTAGTGCCAGAGCGGGAAACTGTTCTGCACGCCGAACCAGTGGCCCCAGTCATCGCGTGCGCGGCCGAACTGCGAGGGGCCGGTCTGCGGATCAAACTCGCCGGTGTCCGGCTTGAAGCGGAAATCGCGGCTGCCGAGGTCGATCTTCTCGCCGGTGAGCTTGCACTCGATTTGTGTGCCCTTGTTGTAGCCGCCGTGATGCGCGCCCGCGGCGCAATACACCCAGCCGTCCATGCCCCAGCGCAGCCCGTTCACGCGGAGCTGCTGATTGCCGGTGCTGAAGCCGGTGTAGAGCACTTTTTTCGTGCCATCGGGCGAAATGAAGAAGATGTCCGGCGCGGCGGTGACGATCACGCCTTCACGCCAGGTCAAAATGCCGGTGGGATAGCTCAAATCGCTAACGATGACGTGGCGCTTGTCGTAGCGGCCGTCGCGGTCCGTGTCCTCCAGCCGCACGACGCGTCCGCCGGCCTTGCCATTGCCATCCATGCCCAGCGGATAGTCCGCCATCTCGATCACCCACAGCCGTCCCTGCTCATCCCAATCAAACGCCACCGGATCGAGCACCACCGGCTCCGCCGCGACGAGTTCGACGCGGTAACCCTCGCGCACATGCCACTTCTTCGCGGATTCTTCGGGAGAGAGGGGCTGCGAGGCCAATTTGACCTTCGACGCACGCGCGGCAGCCGTGGGTTTTTCCAAGCCGATCACCTCCACCTTTTCAAACTCGCCTTCCAGCGGCGCGAAGTCATCGCAGCGTCTGCCAAAAAACAGCTCCGTTGCTCCCGGTGCGGTCACGGGCAGTTCGGCATCGATCTCCACCTTGCCGTTGAGCGTCACCTTCACGCGTGGGCCGAGACGCTCCAGCTTCACATCATTCCAAGAGCCTGGTTCGATGACGGTCGTGCCATGCACGAGCCACGCGGCCGCGTTGCCATTGAAGACGAAGAGCTTGCCCGGCGACGAGTCCTTGTAGTTCCCGCCGATGCCGAGGTGATCGCCCGGCGCTTGATGATCGCCCTTCGGCCCGCGCGAGATGAGGTAAGCCGTCACGGCGCTGACGCTGTTGGCCTTCGTGTTCTTGAAGCGCATTGACGCGGACCAGTTCTCTGAGTGTGGTGCAGTCCTCTGGACTGCGTCTTTCTGAGCAGTCGAGACGGCTGCACCACGTTTCTTCCGCTCCGCCCGCGAAACGGCCCGTTTCGCATTCCCCTCGCCCACTTGGGAGATGTTCCAGAGCTTTGCGATGAGCGAAGGTTCGATAACGCGATCCCAAATGGTGATTTCGTCCAGCCGGCCTTGGAGTCCTTGGCCAAAAATCACTTCATTGGCTGCTTTCCCGGCCTTGCCGGTCAAAACGGGCGCTTCACGGCCATCGAGATGCACGCGTAGGTTTCCGCCATCGCGGATGAGCACGACGAAGTGCCAGTCGTCGGCAAAAGTGGTCCGCACAGTCCCCTGTGCGGCACGAGCGTCTCCTGACTCTGACAGCACAGAGGACTGTGCGGACCACTCTAACTGCACCGTGTGATCCGTGAACTGATGCGCCTTCAAGGTGACTCCCAGCGCATTGATCAACTCGCCCGTGCGATCACTCGCACCGCTTTCGTGGCCGAGCCAGAACCAGAGGGCAATCGAAGTGGGCGGAGTGACATCGACGGTCTGCCAGTTTCCGTTGATCAGCTTTCTTGCTGTATTTTTGAGGCTGGTATGCACTGCTCCGCCTGCGAGATGGATGCAGCGGTTGATTTCTAGGGGGGCAGAAAAAGCGGAGGAGGTGAGGGCGGACTCTTCGCCATAGCCTAGACCACTTCCTGGCCCTGGCAGGTAGGCTGCATGCCCGCCGTGCAAGGTCATGTAGTTCACCAGCTTCGAAAGAGGTTCGCCGAGCTGGCACGAACCCCAATACTCCATCCGGCTATAACGCTTTGGCTCTGATTGGAGGACTGCCTGAGCGTAATCACCGTTTTCGTGACCAGGCATGCGAGGCTTGGCCTTGCCAGACAAATCGTAACACGCCTCGGATAAGACCCGGACCATTTCACCTTCGGCTCCAGGCTCGAGTCCAGCCGTCCTCGCAGGCCAAGTCGTGTAACCTCCCAGGTCATGCTGGCTCAAAGGCGGAATATAGCCCTCCGCGCCATTTGCCAGCTCAATGTTGAAATGCGTTTTGAAAGGAGACCACTTCCTCAACTTCAAGCCCGTGAACGCATACACCTCATTCGGCAACGTCGCGATGCTCAGATCACCAATTCGTATCGCCTGGAGCTTCACGCTGGTCTTTTGGCGCTCGTGGAGGATGAGCGCCTCTCTCGCATACACTTCCTCTTTGTTCTTCGGCACATCGTTCTCGATCTTCGCAGCGATGGGGCGGGCCCAGGCGAGGCGTTTTTCGTCGGGGACGCGGTATTTGAGCTCCAGTGTCTTCTCGATCATGCCGAGCGGGGCGTGATCGACATACTTCACGGTTTGCAGGGCCTTCATGGCGCTGTCGGCGACGGCTTCGGAGTAGCTGTCGAGGCTGATGTCTTTTTTCTCCGCGCCGTAATCCATCCAGTGCTGATCCCCGCTGGTGCCCTGGCTCATGGCGCAGACGAAGGGGCCGTTGCCATCGCCGGGCTGGCTCATCTTGGCGGCGAGATGTTTGCAGAAGAGGCCGAAGTAGTCAGCGGACACCGGGCCGCTGCCAAAGTAGTGCTGCGAGTAGTTCGCGAGCACGCCGAGCGGTTTGCCATCGAGCGTTTGCAGCGCGATGACGCTGAGCTGCGGATCCACCGGGCCGCTGGGTCCAACAACATCTTTACTGAGGTAGCCCGGGTGCATGTTCGCGCGGCCGGTGGCCTCGCCGAAGGGATCGACGACTTCTTTGCCGATGTGGCGAATCCAGCGGCGGTTGTGCGTGTGCTCCCAGTCATCGTAGCTGCCCCAGCCGATGCGGGCCGGTTGCAGCGCCTTGTCGGCCGCCACGATGGCCTCGGCGATCTTCGGCGTGAGGAATTTGGCATACACCGTGTCCTTCCGCGTGCCGAGGCAGCCCATCGCCGCCGGCGCGGAGTGCGTGTGTGTGGCGCTGACCATCATGCGGTCCACCGGGATGCCGCATTGCTTCGACGCGAGCGCCTTGGCCTCATCAATGAGCGACTGCTCCATCATGCAGGTGTCCACGATGGCGAAGGCGATCTTCAACTTCCCGTCATCGAGCACGAAGCTGCGCACAAAGAGCTCGCTGGTGAGCTTGTCGCCCCGTCCCTCGAGAAATCCGCCCGCGATGATGCGCGGGAATTCCGTGGGCGAGACGCCCACCGTGGCCACTCCGGCGCGGAAGGTGGCGGCGGAGACGGCGAGGGTGCCGAGGAGGAAAAAGGAGAAGAGAAGGGCGCGTTTCATGAGTGAGCAAAGAACGTGCTGAACTGCTTCCCGCTTGCTGGACAAGCACCTTCATGGCCGATATTTGTCGAAAATGATTTTCTTCCTATGACGATGAAAAAACACATTATAGGAAGAAAATCATTCCAGCATCTCGGACGCATGCAAGATGCGGAAAAAGTATCCCGACGCCTCCACCTCCCTCGAAACAGGGCCGTCCACGACAAGTACAGGCTGCACGGTGCGGCCTGAAAATTCGGTGCGCAGCAGCTCCGCCTTTCGTTCGACCTCATGGATGATGGCGCGTCCCAGCGGCGCATTCTGACGCTTCATCTCGCAGAGGGTGATGACCTTGTCATCGCGATCATAGGCGAGGTCGATCTGCACGCCGGTGATTCCTTTGCGTGGGGCGCGGAACCAGGGGCCGGAGTCGTAGCCGATGGAGCCAAAGCCGAGGATTTGCGCGATCTGGCTGCTGTGCCGCATGCAGACCAGCTCAAATGCACGGCCCATCCAGGAGCGGAAGGCGCCGGTGTGGCGGATGCTTTGAAAGATATCCTTCCGATCCTCCTCACGGATCGCTTTCAAGCGGGAGCGCATGAAGGCGTGGTAAAAGCTGATCCACGGATCGCTCAAATAATAGCGGATGAGGCGTGTCTCGTGCCCTTTGTCGAATGGACGTTGCGAGGAGATGAAACCAGCGGCCTCAAGGTCGTAGAGCCGCTGACTGAGCATGCCGCCCTCGTCGATTTTCGCGCTGGCGGCCAGTTCGCGGCGGTTCAGGCCATACGGCGCGGCGGCGAGGGCGCGGATGAGGCGCTGAAACTCGTCATTCCAGCCGAAGTGGCTGGTGAAGATGCGCTCATACTCCTGGATAAAGTAGCCGTGCGGCCGGAATGCCTCCTCGTTCATGCTTTGCGCGATGGAGGAGCCTTTGGAGAGCAGCTCGACATACTTTGGCACGCCACCGGTGAAGCACTGCGCGTCGAGCACCTCGCTGAAACCACGTCTCCGCAACATGCGGGCCGTTTCCGCGATCCGGAAGCCCTGCAAATGCACGGTGACATCCACGCGGCCGTAAAACGCGCTGGAGTTCAGCACCTTCGTCGTCATGAAGGAGGCGATGGAGCCGCAGAGGATGAGCGTGCGGCCCGGCTTGCGGCTGAGGCGTGTCTCCCAGACCATTTTGAGCACGGAGACGAGCTCCTGGCGGTAATTCGCAAGCCATTGAAATTCATCGAGCACGATGACCATCGGACGTTTCGCGAGCGCGGCGTCCAGTTCCATCAATGCGGCCTGCCAAGTGGTCACGGCAGGCAGCTTGCGACGGAACTGGCGGGAGGCCTGATCGAGAAAACTGGCGATCTGTGCCTGCGTGGACTGGTTTTCGAGCCCTTCGATGAAAAGCGCCGGCGTGCGCCCGATGGCCTGGCGGATCAGCGCCGTCTTCCCGATGCGGCGGCGGCCATAAACGAGCGCGATTTTCGGTGCGCGTGCCTCGATGGCACCACGCAAACGGGCTGTTTCTTCGCTTCGACCGATGAACATGATTTTCTTCCTATAACGCGAAAAAAATACGTTATAGGAAGAAAATCGTCGAGAGCGATTTTCGGCCAAATCAGGCAATCAACGGCCCGATGGCGGGCTCGGCGAGCAGTTTGAACACATGTTCGACGAGGTTCGCGGCGGACACAGAAGCCTGTGATCTCGCGACGAGATTCTTCACGATGACTTCGGGATACTCCGCGCCGAAAACGAGGGCGAAGCGGGCTTTGCGGTCTTCGGCGGCTTGGAATTGTTTGCCGACTTTTTGCGAGCCGAAGGGGTAGTCGATGCGCACTCCGGCGGCGCGGAGTTGCTGGATGGCGGCGAGGGCGTGCGGGCGCTGGGCTTCGTCGGCGATGACGACGAAGGCGTCGATGCTGCTGGCGGCGAGGAGGGCGGTGGTGAGCTTCATTTGCGCTCCGGGCGTGCGCTTGAGCAGGATGCCGAGCACGACATCGCCCATGGCGAAGCCTGCGGCGGGCATATCGACGTTTCCATCGCTGATGAGGGCGCACAGTTTGTCGTAGGTGCCGCCGCCGGCGAGGGCGCGGAGGCCGTGCTTCAGATCGAAGACCTCAAACACGACGCCGGTGTAGTAGGCGAGGCCGCGCACGATGGTGGCGTCGATCTTGATGTGCTGCCAGAGGCCGCGGGCGTTGAGGTTGGCCTTCAGTTCGGCGAAGGCGGGGTGATTTTCATCCGTGGAGGCCATGAAGGCGCGCACCTCGGCGGTGGTAAGGCCGATCTCGCCGAGTTTTTTCTCGGTCTCGTCCGGCTTCGCACGCTCGATCTTGTCGATGATGCTGAGGAAGGTGGTGGCGTGCTCGGCGGCGATGTTTTTCTCGGCGAGGAAGCCGTTCCAGATCTCGCGGTTGCTGAGGCGGATGATGAAG
>JAEUHJ010000232.1 GCA_016795375.1 Verrucomicrobiaceae bacterium | reverse complement strand
CGACCGCTGCTAGGTGGAGTGTGGCGCATGTGCCATCGAGCGTGGCGTGCATGAAACCTGTGGGCGCGCCCGCAGGTCCGGTCACAAAGACAAACTCGCGCTCGCTGCGTGCAGCCAGGGCATTGCGTATCCAGTAGCGGTATCGCTCGTCGGCGAGGCCGCGCGGGAAGCGCGCGTCCGTGTGGTAGCGGCCAAATTGAAAAGCTGAGCCGGAGATTTCCAAGAGTCGGTCTTCATCCGCGCTCTCCGCAGCGCGGACTTTGACTCGTGCAGGCGGTAAAGACGCAAGTTTTCTCGCAAATGCGAGCAATGCCATGTCCACGAAAGCGAAACCCGCGCTCGACAGACATGAGAGCCAATGAACCGCATGGCCTGGCACAGCGCAGGAAACCATCTCGACGGACTGCGCGCACATCCACTTATGAAGCAGTTGTTTCAACCGGGAGGAGGACGGAGGTGCCTCAGCACCCGCGTTTGGTGGTGCATAGGTGCCGACATTAAAGCCGAAGTATTGCGCATCCCACGGCAGCACGGCCACGGTTCCCATGCGAGGCTCCTGCTCCACGAGCGGCTGTTGGTCGGCTTTGAAAGTAATGCTCATTCAGACTCTTTCGCGTGCTCGCGGATGGTGTACGCTGGCTTGTCCATGCTCCGAAAATGCATGCGAGCGAGGTACTCACCGATAATGCCCAAGGCAAACAGCTGAGCTCCGGAGAAAATGGCCACGATGGACGCCAGGAAGGGGAAGCCGGTCACAGTCGTGCCCTCGATCAAATAACGCCCGAGAACATACACCAAGACCAGCAGGCCAAAACCGGTGAACACAAAGCCGGTCACACTGGCGAGTTGCAGCGGCAGCACCGAGAAACCTGTCATCATGTTGACGGCGTGGCGGATGAGCTTGGGAAGGGTGTAGTTCGACTTGCCGACCATGCGCGGATCGTGACGCAACCGCAGGGCGGCAAACTTTGTCGTGCCCCAGGTCAGCAGCACATCAATGCTGACAAACGGGCTGTGAAAGGCCGCAAACGCATCACGAATCTGGGTGCGAAAGACACGCCACGCAGAGGCCATGCGGGCAGTCTCGCTTCCCATGGCGCTTTGCAGCGCCAGCTTGGTGATGATGGAGGCCATGTCCCGCAACAAGCCATGCTGCTCCTGCTCCGGCGGGGCATAGACGACATCGAACCCCTCGGCAAACTTGGCGAGCAACCTCGGCAGCTCCTCCGGCGGATGCTGCAAATCGTCATCCATGGTGATGGTGACCTCAAAGCGAGCGGCGCGAATGCCAGCCAGCAAGGCGTTGTGCTGGCCGTAGTTGCGCATCATGGACAATCCGCGCACCCACGAATGCTCGCTGGCCAACTTCAGAATGACCTCCCAGCTCTGGTCCCGGCTTCCATCATTGACAAAGATCAATTCGAACGCTTGCCCCATGCTTTTCAACGTGGCTTCCAAACGTCGCACCAGTTCCGTCAGCATCGGCGCGCTGTTGTAAACAGGAACCACCACGGAAATGCCAGATTGAAGAGGCGGGGACGAGACATTCATGACGGGATGGCACGCGCGACGCAAAGGAGGCTAGTGCCAAATGGGATAGTACGCTTGCGGCGAATACGCGAGATTTCCCAAGAATGCACCCATCTCACTGGTTCGGCAAGAAAGGCGGGAAGAGTGTGGTCTGCCCTGACGGCGGAGACGTTATCCCCCTTCTTCCCCCTTCCCCCTTCCTCCTTCTGCCAGCCGCCAGGGCAAAGCACGAAGAAAAAAAACAGGTACAGTCAGCCAAGAGAAGAAACTGGAGATAAATTCGACTTCAAATCCCGCCGCACCCATGACGTCCGCAAGCGTTGCTCGGTTATATCTTCGAAAATGTCCTGCCCGCGTATCCTCTCCCGACCATAGGAATCCCGAAGCTGGAACCGTGCAGTAAAACCGTCCTCCCGGCTTCAGTGTGCGGCGGATCGTTTTGACGAAACTGATGTCATCCTCGATATGCTCCACCACATCAAACGCGGCTGCGGCGGGAACCGCGCCATCATGTAGGCCGGCATCATCAAGAGTGGCCCAGATCACCCGCTGAAGTCCGCGCTTTGCGGCATTCATGGCCCCGCTTCCCGGTTCCACGAGCACGACATCAAAACCGGCCTTTTGCATGCCTAGAGCCACAAAACCGTTGCCCCCTCCGATGTCATACAAAGTTCCCGTGGGCGGAAATTTCTGGAGAGCTTCAAGGATGCAGGCATTGCGATGGTGGAACCAGTAACTGTCTTCCTCGACCTGGTAACATGCCTCATTCCCATCATCAGGATAGCTGACCTTCGAGACGCTCCGCGGCCTCCAGATGCCTTCGCACTGAAAAAGCAGCTCTGAAGGTGGCACCCAGGTTGTCATATAGAATGAACGATTAACGCAGTCACCCATGATTGATTTCCGAGATACCACGCCACCGTCTCACGAAGGCCGCTTTCAAAGGTGTGGGCGGGACTCCAGCCGAGGGTGCGTTCGATCTTGGTGGCGTCGATGGCGTAGCGGCGGTCGTGGCCGGGGCGGTCGGGGACGAAGGTGATCAAGGCGCGCGAATTGCCACCGAGAGCGGGTTTCATCTCGTCGATGAGATCGCAGATGAGCTGCACGAGGTCGAGGTTGGTCTTCTCGTTGTGGCCGCCAATGTTGTAGGTGTCGCCAGGCGTGCCGGTGGTGAGCACGCGCCAGAGCGCCCCGCAGTGATCGCCGACGTAGAGCCAGTCGCGGACGTTGAGGCCATCGCCATAGACGGGGATGGGTTTGCGGCCGAGGATGCTCTGGATGACGACGGGGATGAGCTTTTCAGGGAACTGATACGGGCCGTAGTTGTTCGAGCAGTTCGTGATGACTGAGGGCAGGCCATAAGTGTGATGGTAGCTGCGCACGAGCATGTCGCTGGCGGCCTTGCTGGCGGAGTAGGGCGAATTCGGCGCATAGGGCGTGGCTTCGGTGAAGAAACCAGTTTCGCCGAGGGAGCCGAAGACCTCGTCCGTCGAGACATGCAAAAAACGTTCCGCAGATTTCACCGATGACACAGACGGGTCCGAAGATTGCGCAGATGAGTCCGCAGATTTCGCCGATGACACAGATGAGTGCCAGCGGGCGCGGCAGGCTTCGAGGAGATGGAAGGTGCCGTTGATGTTCGTGGTGATGAAATCGTCCGGGCCGGAGATGCTGCGATCGACATGCGATTCGGCGGCGAGGTGCATGACGTGGGTGATGTCATGCTGGCTGACGACGCGGAGGACTTCGGCCTTGTCGCGCAGATCGACCTTCTCGAACACATAGCGGGGATGTGTGCCGTGGATGCCGTCGAGGTTTTCGAGATGCCCGGCGTAGGTGAGGCAGTCGAGATTGACGAGCCTGGAGACTTCCGGCCTGTCGATGACATGCCGGATGAGATTCGAGCCGATGAAGCCCGCGCCGCCGGTGATCAACAGATTCATCTTATCCACAGATTTCGCAGATGGGTATTCAGAGGGGACATCCACCGATGACACCGATGACGCAGATGGGATCAGCGGACTCAGGCGCTCTTGATGCCGACGCGGCGCACCTCGGCGGCGAGTTCGGCGAGGTAGTCGCGATACTCGCAGACTGGCATGGCGGAGACGAGCGCCTCGAATTGACCCAGGGAGAGGAAGCCGCGATAAAGCGCCGCCTCCTCCGGGCAGCCGAGCTTCATGCCCTGGCGTTTTTCGATCGTCTGCACATAGGCGGAGGCATCGTGGAGGCTGGTGCTGGTGCCCGCATCGAGCCAGGCGGTGCCGCGGCTGAGACGCTGGACGCGCAGGGCTCCACGGCGGAGGTATTCCCTGTTCACATCGGTGATTTCCAGCTCGCCACGCGGCGAGGGTTGCAACGAGCGGGCAATGCCGACAACCTCGTTGTCGTAGAGATAGACGCCGGGCACGGCGTAGTTGCTGCGCGGTTGCGCGGGCTTTTCCTCCAGCGAGACGGCCCTGCCCTCGGCATCAAATTCGACCACGCCGTAGCGCTGCGGGTCGGTGACATGGTAGGCGAAGATGGTCGCGCCTGATTTGAAGTCGGCAAAGGCACGCGGGAAGGCATCACCGCCGAAGAAGATGTTGTCGCCGAGGATCAGGGTGACGGGATCGCTGCCGATGAAGCTATCAGCGATCAAAAACGCCTGCGCAATGCCTTCGGGCTTTGCCTGCTCACGATACTCAATGGAGATGCCCCAGCGTTTGCCATCGCCGAGGAGCTGCTGGAAGCGCGGGATGTCCTGCGGCGTCGAGATGAGGCAGAACGCACGGATGCCCGAGGCGATGAGCACCGTGAGCGGGTAATACACCATCGGTTTGTCATACACCGGCTGCAGTTGCTTCGAGGCCACCTGCGTCAACGGATAGAGGCGGGAACCTGCGCCTCCTGCGAGAATAATGCCTTTCATGTATCCACAGATTTCACCGAGTGGAGAATTTATCCGCAGATTTCACAGATTACGCAGATTCAGAATCTGAGTCATCTGCGGATAAAACTTCGAACTCTGTGACGGCTTGAGGAGTCCATTTGGAGCCGTGGATGTAACGACGGTGCCAGAGACTGGGAGTGCCGAAGTTGATCAAAAGACCCGTTTGGAAGCCAGTGCCTTTGAGATAGCCGAGAATTTGGGATTCTTCGTGGCGGGTGACAGTGGAGAGAGCTTTGAGTTCGACGACGACTTCGCCGTAGCAGACGAAATCGGGCCGGAGGAAGGAACGCAGCTTGTGGCCTTTGTAGAACA
>JAEUHJ010000224.1 GCA_016795375.1 Verrucomicrobiaceae bacterium | reverse complement strand
CTTCATCCAGAAGCTCGGCTGGTTCGCCCTGCTCGGTGCCTCGTATCTGGCCGGCTATTACCTGACGGGAGGCCAGCACCTGGGCGGCCTGGCCTGCGTGGGCGGCTGGTTCATGCTGCCCTGGCTGGAGATCGTCTTCCGTGTGCGACGCCTGCGTTTCCCGATCAAGAGCGTGATCAAGCACCGCTTCCCCCCGCCACGCGACGTTTTCCCCGAACTCGCGGAGCTCAGCATCGAGGTGGAGGACGCCGGATTCACCGAAGCGGGTGACACCGGCTGGCAATGGAGCCAGACAGACCACTTCATGCGGCTCTTTTACCATGAGGAAAAGCGCGTCCAGGCGTCCGTGGCGCTCGCCCAGCAGGGGGAGTTCGGCTTTTCCTACGTCAGCCTCACCTCCCGCACGAATGACGGCGTCACCTGCACGACGACGAACTACCCCTTCGCCGCCACGATGAAGCACTCTCCCATGCAACGCCTGAACCGTCACACTCATGCGGAGTCTTTTGAAGATCTGCTGGGACTCCATGAGGACTTCATCCACTGCCAGGGCATCACCCCGGAGAATCTCGCCCTCCAGGACACTGAGCATCTCCACGCCTACATCGAGCGCGACATGAGCGCGCAGATCGACCACAACATCAACGCGGGCGTCATCGAACCCACCGGCAACGGCGAGTTCCGCTACTCCTGGCGCGGCTGTTTCTTCCTCTACTGGCAGGTGGTGAAGGACATGCTGCGCGTCTGACCTCGGGCGGGAAGATTGGCGGCGGCTCTGGCCTCTTGACCCTGCAACCGCGCAGTCCATACTCCGCGCCCTCTTTCCCATGCCCGCCAAAGTTCCCACCGCCGCCGAAATCCGCGCCTCCTTCCTCGACTTCTTCAAGGAAAAGCAGCACACCATCGTCCCGAGTGACAACGTCGGCTACACCAGCCGCGACGGCGCGCGTATCTTCACGAACGCCGGCATGAACCAGTTCGTGCCCATCTTCCTCGGCGAGCGCAGCGCGGATGTGGATACATGGCCAGGCGTCCTGCACAAAGGCCTGCCCACCCGCGCCGCGGACACGCAGAAGTGCATCCGCGCCGGTGGCAAGCACAACGACCTCGAAGACGTCGGCCTCGACACCTACCACCACACGCTCTTCGAGATGCTGGGGAACTGGTCCTTCGGCGACTACTTCAAAAAAGAGGCCATCGCCTGGGCCTGGGAGCTCGTCATTGAGCGCTGGAAGTTCCCGCCGACGCGTGTTTACGCCACCATTTACCAGCCCGACAAATCCAAGGGCGACCCCGCCGAGCGCGACCAGGAGGCCTGGGAAATCTGGGCCGAAAAATTCCGCAGCATCGGCCTCGATCCCGACATCCACATCGTCAACGGCAACAAGAAGGACAACTTCTGGATGATGGGCGACACCGGCCCCTGCGGCCCGTGCACCGAGATCCACATCGACCTCACCCCCGGCACGCCCGAGCTCGATGAAGCCCGCCAGCGCGACGGCCGCAAGCTCGTCAACGGCAGCGACGCGAGCTGCATCGAGATCTGGAACAACGTCTTCATCCAATACCACGCGACCCCCGAAGGCACCTTCGAGCCGCTCCCCGCGAAGCACGTCGATACCGGCATGGGCTTCGAGCGCGTCTGCTCCATCATCCAGGGCACTAAAAACTTCACCGACTTCCAAAACGCGAAGATCAGCAACTACGACACCGACGTCTTCCGTCCCATCTTTGACGAGCTGACGAAGATGTCCGGCAAAACGTATGCCAGCACGCTGCCGAAGGCCAATGAGCAAGGCCACGTCGTGCCTGTCACCGAGCAGGAGAAGATCGACGTCGCCTTCCGCGTCATCGCCGACCACATCCGCACGCTCAGCTTCGCCATCGCCGACGGCATCCAGCCCGGCAACAGCGATCGCAACTACACCCTCCGCCGCATCCTCCGCCGAGCCGTGAAATACGGCCGCACGCTCGATTTCCAAGAGCCCTTCTTCTACAAGCTCGTCGATGTCCTCGCCGCGCAGATGGGCGATGTCTTCCCCGAGCTGCGCGTGAAGAAGGAGCAGATCAAGAGCGTGCTGAAGATCGAGGAGGAGGCGTTTAATCGGACGCTGGATCGTGGGATCAAAATCTTTAACGACGTGTCCATTAGCATGGTTGGGTCCAGTTTGAATGATCCAACGCTTTCATTCCTCGATGCCGTTGAAGCAGCCATTGCGTTTGCAAACGGAGTCGCTGGTTCGGATTGGTCCGCAGTAAAAAAGGCTGCGATTGAGAAGGACAAAGATTGGCAAGAGTCACGAGTAAAGCCAATTCCAGCAGAGAGCGCCTTCCAGCTCTACGACACCTACGGCTTCCCGCTCGACCTCACAGAGCTCCTCGCTCGCGAGCGTGGCCTCAAAGTCGATGTAGATGGCTTCAACAAGCTCATGGAAGAGCAGCGCGAACGCGCACGCGAAGCCGGCAAGAAGAACAAGCAGGTCGTCTCCGTCAGCGAGATCGAAACAAAAGCTCCGACCAAGTTCATCGGTTACGACACGCTCGAAGCCGATGTGAAGGTGCTCGAAGTCGTCGAGATGAAGGACAAGACCGCCGTCGTGCTCGATGTCTCCACCTGCTACGCCGAAATGGGCGGCCAGATCGGCGACGCGGGTCAGATCATCCTCGGCGCGAACACCTT
>JAEUHJ010000152.1 GCA_016795375.1 Verrucomicrobiaceae bacterium | reverse complement strand
GAATACACCGTCCACACCGCCAACAACGCGGCGGACGGCTTCCGCATCCTCCAGCAGCACGGGCCGTGCATCGGCCTGCTGCTCACCGACCAGCGCATGCCGGGAGCCAGCGGTGTGGAGTTGATGGAACACGCGCGGAAGCTGAATCCGAACCTCGTCCGCATCCTGGTCACTGCCTACACCGACTATCAGGCGGCGGTGGACGCGGTGAACTCCGGCCGCTGCTTCCGCTACCTGCACAAGCCGTGGAACCCCGAGGAGCTGGAGGCTGTGATCAAGCATGCGCTGGACTACTACCACGCGCTGGTCGAGCGCGAGCGCCTGCTGGTCGAGAAGGCGGACACGGTGCGGCACATGCTCTCTGCGGACAAAATTTCCGGCCTCGGCATTCTCGCTGAGGGCCTGAATCATCATCTGCGCAATGCTTTGACCGTGGTGCGTGCCTTCATCGACCTCGCGCCGATGAAGCTCATGGAGGAGACCGGAGGCGCGCATCCGCGTGATCCGTCATTCTGGATCGAGGTGCAAAACCAGGCGCAATCCCAGATCGAACGCATTCAAACGCTGCTCGCCCGCCTGGCCGAGGGCTCGCACGCGAAGCAGTTGGACCGCGGCGAGGAATGCACGCTCAACGGCGTTCTGGACGAGATGATCACCCTGTTCGCCGCATCCCTGCAGGCGAAGAACATCCATGTGGATGTCGAGGTGCCGCATGACCTGCCCGCGCTGAAAGTGGACGGCCAGCGCTTCCGCCAGATGTGGCGGCTGCTTTTCATCGAGGAAACCACCCACCTGAGCGCGGGGGACACCATCCAAATCAGCGCCCGTACGGACCGCGACGCCGCAGGCAGGGAGCATCTCATCATGTATGTGCGCGACACCGGCGCGTGGGAGGGAGCTGACAAGCCTGTCAACCTCTTCGATCCCTTCTACACCCGCAGCCGCAAGCCGGACGACTTCGGAGTGAACATGATGGCCTGCTATGTCACCATGCACCTGCATGGCGGCACGGCGGAGGCACGTCATCTGGAGCCACGCGGCCTGGAGCTGAAGCTCAGCATGCCGCTCCAGCCTGGAGCCCAGCCGAGCGGTGAGGGAGACTTCTTCCGCCAGCTCCTCCAACATGAGCAGCGCTGGCAGCAGCGCGAGGAGATGGCGGCTTGAAGCCTTTTTGAGCGCCTCCCGAAAGAACGACACCACGTCACGGCTGATCTCGCCTTGCCGCCGCAGGGGCTGCTTCTTTTTTGGAGTCACTTCTGCCCGGCGTGCAAAGAGCCGGCGGAGATCAGCCTGGTCATCCGCGCCTGCTCCGCTTGTCCTGGCAGTCCAGGTGACACGCTTACCTCACGCCGCCACGAGGTCGTAACCGCGCCAGTCCTTGATGGTGACTTCAGCAAAGGAGCCGACAGGGAGCTTCTTGTTCACGAAGACTGTGGTGTCGATGTCCGGCGCGTCGATCTCACTGCGGGCGACACCGGGTTCCTCGACGAGGACGCGGACGGTTTTGCCCTTCTGTGACTGGTTGTAGTTCTCCACACCGCGCTGGATGGCGCGCATGGCCTCGTTCCAGCGGGCCTTGCGGGTCATGTGGTGGATTTGATCCTCCATCTGCGCGGCGCGGGTGCCTTCCTCGCGGGAGTAGTTGAAGACGCCGGCGCGCTCGAACTTGCTGTCCTCGATGAACTGGAGCAGTTCGTTGAAATCGGCCTCGGTCTCTCCAGGGAAGCCGACGATGAAGGTGGTGCGGATGGCGATGCCGGGGATGCCGGCGCGGATGCGCTTGATGAGGTCGCGGATGTAAGCGCCATCGGTCTCACGCTTCATGAGGTTGAGCATGTTGTCGCTGATGTGCTGCAACGGCATGTCGATGTAGCGGGCCACTTTGGGCGACTCGGCGATGGCCTGGATGAGGTCGTCGCTCCAGTGGGCGGGATGCGTGTAGAGCAGGCGTATCCAGAATTCGCCCTCGATCTTGTTCAGCTCGCGAATGAGGGTGGAAAGCGACTCGCCCTTGCTGGAATCAACGCCGCTGCGCGGTTTCGGACGCTCGCCCTCCCATTTGTCCATGCCGAAGTAGGTGGTGTCCTGGGAGATGAGGTTGATCTCCTTCACGCCGCTCTTCACGAGCTGGCGCGCCTCCTTGATGATGCTCTCCTGCGTGCGGCTGCGATGACGGCCGCGGATGCGCGGGATGATGCAGAAGGAGCAGGGATGATTGCAGCCTTCGGCGATCTTGATGTAGGCCATGTGCTGCGGCGTGAGGCGGAAGCGCGGCGTGTCGTAGTCTGGGATGTACTGCGGCTGCTTGGTGACGAGGTTCTCCTGCCCGTGCTCCTTCACGCCGACGAGGTTCTGGATGATGGGGGCGACCTGTGTGATCTGGTCGAGGCCGATGAAGGCATCGACATCAGGCATCAGCCCGGGCAGCTCCTGCGAAAAGCGCTGGGAGAGGCAGCCGGCGACGATGATCTTCTGCTTCGCGCGTTTTTTCGAGCCGGCGCGGCCATCCACAGCGTCATGCACGGCGCCGACGCTTTCCTTTTTCGCCATGTCGATGAAGGAGCAGGTGTTGACGATGAGCACGTCGGCAAGCTCCGGCTCGGGTGTCATGACCATGCCCGCCTGCTGGAGGTGGCCGATCATGATTTCCGAGTCGATGAGGTTTTTCGCGCAACCGAGGGAGACGAGGCCGACTTTGATCATGGGGCGCGGATGGTAGCGCCTTTGTGGAAATCGAAAAGGGGAAAGTGCCGGTCGAAAAGGACGGCGTGCGCGTGTGATCACTCCAGCGGAAAGTGGCAGCGGTCGCGCTGGAAGAGCAGCATCCCCAAAGGCAGCGTGACCAGCCAGAGCAGACGCCCGCCGGTGGATCGCAGGCTGTGATACTGGCCGGACATGCTGGAGTGGCCGCTGAGCCAGGCGAAACGGCTGTACTGCATGGCCGCGCGCAGGAGGCGGAGCGGCGCGGCGAAGAACCACATGCTTTCGAGATCCAGCACCATCTGGAACATGAGCCGGTGGCCGGCGGCGTTGGTGCGCGGGTCGGCGCGGCCGTGCACGAGGGAGGGGGCGTCCGTCCAGTAGGTGCGCAGCACGCTGTTGATGTGACGGGTTTTGTAGCGCCGGGAAACCTGGCACCAGATGTAGGATTCGGGGATGAAATGGCCGGGAACGTCCGCAGGATACGGAAACTGGCGCAGCACGTCGAGGCGCAGGCAGCCCCATTTTTCACCGCGGACTTTGTGGAAGTATTCCAGCTCGGCGGTGGTGCAGTCGAGAGGATCGGAAGGGAAGCGCGTGCCGACCAACGCGCCGTTTTGATCCTGGCAGAGTCCCGTGACGCCGGAGAATCCGGCACGCTGTTCCTGAGGAATGCCCAGCCAGTGATGGCGGAGCTGCTCGAGCGCGTCGGGGCTGCAACTGTCGTCAGAATCGAGCTTGATCCAAAGTTCCCCGCGTGATTCACGCAGGGAAAGGTTGTGCGCATGATGAGCGCCGCGGTGCGGCTCCTGAAGGTAGCGCACCGGGAAGCCGGCCTTGGCTTGATAACGCGCCATGAGGTCAGCCGTGCCGTCGGTGGAGCCGTCATCAATGACCAGCCATTCGAAGTCACGGCAAGTCTGCGCCTGCAGGCTCCCGAAGACGCGGTGTAGCGTGTGGGCGCGGTTGTAGGTGGGGGTGAAGACGGTGAAAGGACACATGCGGGGGCCGGGTCAGTAGGCGTTGTCGCGCTTGAAGAATGTCAGCAGCATGATCTGGAGGTCGAGCCAGAGGCTCCAGTTCTCCAGGTACCAGAGGTCGCACTGGATGCGTTCGCCGAGGTCGGTGTCACCGCGCAGGCCGTTGATCTGCGCCCAGCCGGTCATGCCGGGTTTGGAGTGATGACGGGCGTTGTAGTGCGGGACCTGGTGTTTGAACCCGGCGATGAGTTCGGGGCGCTCCGGGCGCGGCCCGACGAGGCTCATCTCGCCCTTGAGCACATTCCAGAACTGCGGCAGCTCGTCGATGTTCCATCTGCGCATGAAGGCGCCGACGTGCAGACGGCGCGGGTCGTCCTTCGAGCACCATTGGGCACCGTTGCCTTTCTCGGCGTCGGGTCGCATGGAGCGGATTTTGATGATCTCAAATGGCACGCCGTTCACTCCCCAGCGACGCTGGCGGTAAAACACCGGCCCGCGTGATTCCAGCCACACGATGGCGCTGAAAACCGCGATGACCGGGGCGCTCAACACAAGGCCCGCCACGGCTCCGATGACATCTATGACGCGCTTGATCATGACATTGAACGTGTCATCCAGCGGCAGCCTCGTGACTCCGAGCACCGGCGTGCCGGCGATGGTCTCCAGTGTGAGGCCGGAGACAAAAACGCGAAAGCACGAGGGGATGACCTTGAACTGGATCATCTCGCGTTCACAGAGGTTGGCGAGGGCGATCATCTGCTCACGGGGGCCGTGCAGGTCGGCCACCATGACCATGTCCACCGCGTGGGCCGAGACGAGATGCTCGACCTCGTGCAAACCGCCCAGGCAGGGCAGGCTGTCATCTCCCGGATGCCCGTCTTCAGCGCTGTCTGTTCTCACCCAGCCGAGGATGTCGTGTGCACGAGCCTGGTCGCGTTTCAGGGTCCTCCAAAGCCCCTGGGCCTCGGCATTCCAGCCGACGAACAAGGCGCGTTGTTGCAGCGACTCGATGCGGCCGGGGGAGCGGAGGTAGTTCAAAAAGACGGAGCGCCAGCCCAGGACGAGCAACAACGCGGTGGCGCCGTTGAGCAGCACAAAAACGCGGGAGATCGGCGGCTGCAGTTTCAGCGCCAGGGTGAGCGCCAGGAAGCCTGCCGTCCAGATGAGGATGCCTTTTGCGATTTTGGAGGACACCCAGCGGCTGCGCAGCAGGACGTTCTGGTGGTATATGCCCTGCCAGCTCATGACGAGGAGCAGCGTGAGGCTTCCCAGCGCGGTGTGGCCGCTGTACTGGCGCAGGGTCATCGCGTCGAAATTCCCGAAATCACGCAGCACGGTGTGAAATCTGAGCCAGTAGGCCGAATAGGCGGCCAGCAGCGCCATCACCAAGTCTCCCAAAATGCTGACCAAAACCCAGAAGTGTGGAGAAACCTGCTCTTTCTCCCGCCAAGCACGCCGGGCTTCCAGGGCTTGGAAGACAGATCCAGAGTTGAGGAGGTCAGGTCTGGCGTTGGATGCGTTCACTTGAGTTAAATTGGATCAGTTGTAAAAATTATAACTGATTACTCAATTAATCAAGAGTTTGTTATTTACCATATTTCAATTATGAATACCTTTTCAAATTATTGATTTAAACTTGAGAGATTGTGCTGGGGGAGCGCTGAATAAAATCACAGAGGCACGATGGACGCAGAGAGGAACTGTTGGGAATCAAGCTCTGCGCTCATCGTGCCTCTGCGGTTGATGAATTGTTCAGTGTTCCTGGCTATGAGGGCGACGGAATTGCTTTCCACAGGGATCTTCAAAAACTCCATTTCATTCCTGCCACGATGCCACGTCCCGGAAGTGGCAGTCTTTCTTTGAGGAAAGAAGTGTGTTCACGTGCTTCCGCATCTGTCAGATTCATGCCTTTGACATACAGGTCGAACGTGTTTGGTCCTCGTGCCAGCCGGTAGGTGAGGGAGAGGTTCACAAGGAAATAACCCGGTGTGCCGGACTCATTTGCGGCGATCCGGTGCTGAGGGGCGGCGTAAACACCCTCCAGCCGCGCTCCGAAATTTCCGTGTTCGAGGATGAGGGCGCTCGCCAGATGAAACGGAGGGATGCGCGGCAGCGACAACCCCGTGCTGGCATCGCGGGCGCGCACGACATCGGCCTTGAATTCCCAATGCAGGTTCATGGCCGGCTTGTCAGGCTGGCTGGTGACAGGGTGCAGCAGATGCAGTGTGGCCTCCAGTTCCCCGCCCGTGAACTCGGCGGCCACGGACCGGTAGGCGAACACGGGATTGAAATCTGGCGCCGGCCCAAGGGCGCTGGTGGGAAACAGGCCGATGAAGCCGTCATAGCGGCTGTGGTAGCCGCTCACACCGCCGGTGACCCGGCCGGTACGCTTGCGCAAGTTCAGGTCGAAGTTCAACGCGTGCTCGACCCCCAGTCCGAAATCACCGGTCTCGAAGGTGCCGGTCGCCGCATGATCTCCATTGGAGAACAATTCCTGCGCCTTCGGCGCACGTTCGGAATATGTGATCGTGAAAGCGCTGGAATACTCGTCGTTCGGACTGAACACCACGCCGGCCGCGCCACTGAGATTGTCAAAGTCTCGGCGGCGTGATGTGCTGAACGCATTGCTGTCACGCGAGCGTGTCTCGATGTGGTCGTGGCGCCCGCCGAATTGAAAGCTCAGCGGCCCGCGGGTGATGTCCTCAAAGAAGAACAGGGAGTTTGATTCTGTCACTGAAGGCGGCAGAAACGCCTCGGCCCCGGCCACGAGGAAATCGCTGCGCTCCGACTGGATGCCGACCACGCCCTCCATCCCGGCGATTTTCTCATGCTTCATCTCCACGCGGAGATCGTATCCCTCATTTTTGAAGGCCGTGTTGTTCGCGCCATTGTCATACTCCGTGTGCTCGTAGTCCGACCACGCGAAACGCCAGTCGATTTTTTTGATCAACGGCAGTGGCTGTTCAAACGCCCCGCGCACATCCAGACGCGTCTGATAGAGGTCGATGAACATCGCGCTCTCCGCCGGCGAGCCGTAGATGTTGTGAAACTCCGTCCACGAAAATCCCAGGAATCCCTTGTCCCAGACGTGGCTCAGCCCGGCGGAAAACCCTTCATTGCGCAGCCGAGAGTTCAAGGCGAGCCCGCTTTGATCAAAAACCGGCGGGTTCCGCTCCTGCTCGCCCACGGTGCGCGTGTTTCCGGGAATGTGATAGTCCTCCGCCGCCCGTGTGAACGCCTCCACATGAAAGGCCAGCCCCGCCAAGCCCCCCTCCAGCATCATGTTGCTTTGATAGCCCTGGTACACGCTGGAGAAACGCCCGCCCAGCGAGCCGCGGATCGTCCCGTCGAGCTTTTCTTCCACGATGCGGCCGTCGATCGCATTCACGATGCCTCCAATGGCCCCCGAACCATAAAGCAGCGTCGCCGGCCCGCGAATCACCTCCACTGACTTCAGATTCGACGGATCAAAGCTCAACGCATGGTCAGGACTCAAGGCGGACGCATCCGTGGTGTTCAGGCCGTTTTGCAAAACACGCACCCGGTCGCCCTCCAGGCCGCGCATCACCGGCCTGCTGGCTGCCGGACCGAAGAACGAACTGCTGACACCCGGCACGCGCGCCAGCGTCTGTCCCAGCGAAGGCTCCAGCGCCAGGTTCAACTGCTCGGCAGTCATGACCGACGTCGCCTGTGCCTGCTGCCGAATCCGCTCTGGCGGGGAGGAAATAACGATTTCATTCAGCAAGATTGCTTCGTACTCTTGAGGTTGCTGCAGAGTGTGATGATCGGCGCGGATGCAGGGCGTCAGGATCAGGAAGAACAAGGCAGGGAGGGGCGCGAGTTTGATGGGAGATGGCACAGAAATTAAATGCAATATAATTGCATATACAATTAAGTTGCAACAGCTTTGAACAAGGCTACTCGTCCTAGCGACACGCCGCCCGCCATGAAAATTCTCCTCGCCGCTTTTGTGCTGTCACTCACCTTGGGACAGGCCGCACCGCTCAAGGTGGCCTCGCTGCATCCCATCGTTTCAGACCTCGCGAAACAAGTCGGCGGCGCGAATGTGGAGGTCATCGAAATCCTCAAGCCGGGCGGTGACATCCATCACTTCGAACCGGCGCCGAAGGACATTGCCGCGATGCGCGGGGCGAAGCTGCTGCTTGCCTCCGGCAAAGAGCTCGAACCTTATCTGGACAAGCTGCGCGACAGCCTCGGCGCGGGCATCAAGCTCGTCGAGGTCGGTGAGAAAACACCCTCCATCCCCTACATCTGCGATCATGACCATGAGCATGGCGAGGAACACGACCATCATCATGGTCAGTTCGACCCGCACTGGTGGCACAGCGCGGAAAACATGAAGCGCGCCGCCCGCATCGTTTCTGACGAGCTCAGCGCCGTTGATCCGGCGAATGCCCCGGCCTATGAATCCGGCGCGAAGGCCGCCGCGAAGCGTTTTGACGAGTTGAAAAGGTGGGCGCAGAAGGAGATCGCCAAAATCTCCCGCAAGGACCGCAAACTCGTCACCGCGCACTCCGCCTTCGGCTATTTCTGCAAGGAATACGGCTTCGAGCCGCTCTCGCTGCTCGGTGTCGGCCGCAACGATGATGCTGATTCCAGGCATGTCGCCGAAACCATCACTGAAATCCGCGAGCACGGCATCAAGGCCGTCTTTCCCGAGGATCAGGCGAATCCCAAGGTGCTCGCCGAAATCGCCCGGGGCACCGGCGTGAAGATCGGCGGCGTGCTGGTGGCTGACGGCACAGCGAGAAACGCGCACACCTTTGAGGCGATGCTCGCGCACAATGTCCGCGCCATCGTCGCCGCGCTGGCTCCCGCTCCCGCGAACTGACCATGCGCGGCTTTCCTCCCATCCAGATTTTTCTGCTCGTCCTCGCGTTCATCGTGCTGGCCATTCCGTTGGGCCGGCTCACTGGCGACGCGCAGGCGAAACCTGTGGTGGATGTGGAGGGGGGGGAAGAGCAGGCTGTGCGATCGCTTCTGCGCCTGCGCTACGCGCACAAACCGGCCGCCCTCAGCCTCAAGATCGGCGGCAGGGAACTCATCACTTCCGCGCAGGAGTCTCCCGTCGAGGTCGATGCCATGCTCCCCACGCCCCAGGACGGCGTCGATGTGCTCGTGACAGCCACCTGGCCGGAAAACACACCCGACACCGCCGTCACGGTCGAAATCGAGCCTGACGGGCTCGAATCACGCAGTGAGACCCGCTGGTCCGCCGCGTGCAGCCTCGATGAGGTCATCACATTCATCTGGCAATGAGCATGGCGGCCGCGCATGACAAAACCAAGGAACACGTCTGCTGGGGCGGCGGTTGTGAGCACACGCACCATCACCGGCTCGAGGTCGTCGGTCTCAGCGTGCGGTACCAGGAGGTGCTGGCGCTCGAAAAAATCAATTTTGCCACCGAATGCGGCCGCAGCATGGCGCTCATCGGCCCGAACGGCGCGGGCAAGAGCACGCTGCTCAAATCCCTGGCCGGGCTCATCCCGTCCGGCGGCGGGAAAATCCTGTGGCGCGGCAGGCCGCTCACCCGCAGCAGCCATGAGATCGCCTATCTGCCGCAGCGCGGTGACATCGACTGGAACTTTCCCATCACCGTGCGCGGCCTCGTCGAAATGGGCCGTTATCCGAACCTGGGCTGGTGGCGTCAGTATTCGCGTCATGACGCCGAGATCGTCGAACGTGCGCTCGCCAGCATGGATCTCGGCGCTTTGCAAAACCGCCAGATCAGCGCGCTTTCCGGCGGCCAGCAGCAGCGCGCCTTCATCGCCCGTGCGCTCGCGCAGGAGGCGCATGTCCTGCTGCTGGACGAGCCGTTCACCGGCCTCGACAAGCCCGCGCAGGAAAATCTCGCCCGCCTTTTCAAAGAGCTCGCCGTCGAAGGACGCCTGCTCATCGCCAGCCACCATGATTTGCAGACCGTCGAAGGCAACTTCGACGACGTCATCCTCATCCGCCGGCATCAAGTCGCCTTCGGCCCCGTTTCCGGCGCCTTCACGCCTGCGAACATCGCCGCCGCCTACAACAGCGAGCTGCGGGCCGCGAACTGAGAACCCGTCATGCCCACGATCACCGACTTCCTCGCCGAGCCTATCGCCAGACGCGCCCTGCTCGCGTGTTTGATGATCGGATTTGCCAACGGGTTCGTCAGCGCCTTCGTCGTGTTGCGGAAAGACGCGCTCAAGATCGGCACCATCTCGCACTCGTTGCTGCCCGGGCTTGCCGTCGCGGTGCTCATCGCCGGCCTTTCGCAATGGAGCGCCCTCACCGGCGCGGTGTTCGCCGCGCTCATCGTCGGCCTCGGTTCCATCTTCCTCTCCCGCACTTCGCGTCTCGACCAGGACACGTCGATGGGCGTGCTTTACACCACCGCCTTCGCCGCCGGCCTTCTCATTTTGAAAAATCTCGACGTGCGCCAGAAGCTCGATGAATGGCTCTTCGGCAGCATTATCGGCATGGCGGACTCGGATCTGTGGATCGCCTTCGGGATCAGCGCCATCGCCGTCATCACGCTCACCGCGTTGCAGCGGCCGCTGCTCATCTACCTCTTCGAGCCAAACATCGCCGCAAGCCTCGGCGTGCCTGTGCGGCTGCTGAACTACACCACCTTCGCCGTCACGATTCTCGTGCTCGTGTCCTCGCTGCAAGCCGTCGGCTGCATCCTCAGTGTCGGCCTCATGGTCGCGCCTGCCGCGACGATTTATCTGCTGACGGACAATGCCCGCGCCCTGTTCTGGGGCGGTGGCATCCTCGGAGCGCTGGGTTCGGTGACCGCCTTTTTCCTCTCCTACCCGCTCGGCTGGAGCGTCAGCGCCACGATCATCATCGTCCTCGGCGCCTTTTTCCTGATCGCCTACACCTTCAGTCCGAAATACGGCCTGTTCAGCAGGCGGCGTGGCGTTGCCTGAGCCGGGACGTATCTGGTTCGATCCTGTGTGCCGCGTCATCCAGACGCGGTGGCTATTCCAGGGCGGCGGTCACCAGGGCGATGTCCGTGAGGAGCTTCTGAACATTGCACCCGTTCGCGGCGAATGTTTTCTGAAGGTGGTCGAGCGTGGCGGGGCCGTAGGCGGCGGGGTCCTGCTTGACGAGGTGATGGAAGAGATGGCGGATGAAGGCACGGTGCCCGCCGGGATTGTCCGCGACGTAGTTCACGATGTCACGCGCGCCCGTGAGGCGGATGAGGGCGCCCTCGTGCGTGGTGAACTCGCTCACGGTGTCCACGGGCCTGTTGTTGTCCTTCGTGCGCCAGCGGCCCACGGCGTCGAAGCCCTCCAGGCTGAAGCCGAGCGGGTTGATCATGCTGTGGCAGGCCATGCACTCGCCGCTGCGGGTCAGCTCGACGACTTTCTCGCGCATGGTGAACTTGGGATTGAAATGGCTGTCCTCGAACACCGTGGCCTTCCGCGGCGGTTTCAGAGACATGCCGACGATGTTGCGCGTGAGGAACACGCCGCGGTGGATCGGCGAGGATTGTTTGGTGTAGGCGAGCGAGGCGAGCAGGTAGGGATGCGTGACGACGCCGGCGCGCTGCTTCGGGTCAAAGCTGACGCGCTGGAACTCGCCGCCGCTGACGGGGCGGCCGTAATAGCTGCCCAGGCGCTGGTTCATGAGGATGTAATCCGCCTTGAGCAGCTCGCGGTAGTCGGACTGCGCGCTCCACACGACGCCGTCGATGAACTGGAACAACGACTCGCGCAGGTCGGCCATCACCTCGGGAGTGAAGCCGGGGAAGGTCTTCGCATCTTTGCTGGCGGCCTCCGCGCGCTCCAGCTCCAGCCAGTGGTGGAAGAAGCCGTGCAGCTTCGCCTTCGTGCGCGGATCGGCGGTCATGCGCCGCGCCTCGGCCTCGATCTCGCCACGCGTGCGCAGTTTCCCGGCGGCGGCGGCCTGCAGGAGCTTCTTGTCCGGGATCGAATCCCACAGCGTCAGCGCCAGACGCGACGCGGCGTCGAAGTCATCGGCCTTCCCGCCCGTCGGCAGGTTCGGGTAGAGGAATTGCGGGGATTTGAGCGCCAGCAGCACGACGCGCTTCACCGCGGTCTCGGGTGTTTTGGCGGTTTGGAAGCGCGCCTCGACAAAGAGCCGCTTCAAATCATTGCTCAAGGGCCGGCGGAACGCGGCCTCCACGAACGCGTGGGCGAATGTGCGCAGCTTTTCGCCACGATCCGGCGCGCCGGCCTTTGTCTGTGCCAGCTCGTCGAGCTTTGCGACCACATGCTCGGCGGTGGCGATGGCCGCGTCGGTGACGGCGAGATCCCAGCCTTTGGAGATCGTGGTGCCGCGCGGGTAGCCGCCGCTGCTGTCATCCGCCGGGAATTCGGTGCTCACGACGGTCAGCTCGCGCGGCCTGTCCGTGCGCGTGGCGTGCGCGGGCAGCAGCTCCTTCACGCCGTGCGGCGGCTTCCACCACAGTTCGATGGAGGCGGACTTCTCCTTGAACTTGAAATGCTCCAGCAGCAGCCGGTAGGCGCGCCCGCCGACGAGGAAGATCGTCTTTTTCTCCTCCCGCACCTGCGGTCCGGCGCTCACCCAGCCGTCGATGAGGGCGTTCCCCTCGCTCGCGTCGTTGATCCACAGGCGGAAGCCGTTCTCCGACTTCACGGCGAACTCATACACGCCTGTCTCACGCGCCACGATGCAGCCCTCGAAGCGATTCTCGAACTGCTCCGCCTCCAGCACGTTCTTGTCCGGGCTCTCCGTGCCCCAGTGGAAGGCAATCACCGGCTCCACCTTTTCGAGGGTTTTGTTCGGACGCTTCTTCTTGATGCCCTGCTTCGGTGTGGTGTCCACGGCCTTCTCGCCGGGCTTCGGCAACGCCACGCCGCGATAGAATGCCTTCAGCCCCCGCTCGTTCCCGATGGGCCGGTCAAAACCCGGCCCCATGCGGAAGCGACCGAGCAAATCCATCACGCTGTTGCGGAACTGCTCCGTCGTCAGCCGCGCCAGGTCTTGGCGCGGCGGATTCAGCCGTGCCTGCGCGGCGGGGGAATAAAAGGCGTCATGGATGTATTCGGCGATGAGTTTGGAATCCGTCGCCGTCGTCTTGTCAGGATCATCGTCCGGCATCGTGCGGTCGATCTGCCGTGCCAACACCTCGATGCCCTTCTCGCCGGTCAGCGGCTCGTCGTACTCATCCTCCACCCCCTGCCCGCGGCTGCCGTGGCATTCCGCGCAGAGTTTCTGATACAACGCCTTGCCCTGATGCTCCGCTGGCGCGGCCAACGAACCTGCGGCAGACAGCCACAGGGCGGAAAGCGGAAGGAGAAGGGTTTTGGAAGAAGGCGCGGCCATGGTTGTGGATTTGTAGCGGCCACAGTGATAAAGCCGCCCGTCGTCCCCCTCTTTCATCGCGTTGTCAGCCCTTGCTTGCGGCTTCGTGCGCGGCCGGTTCCTGCGCCTTGAGGCAGGACTCGCTTCTGAGATGCCCCCGGAACTTGATCCACTTTCTATGAGAGTCCTGCGGTGGCTGGCGGCTTTGTTTGGGTGTTGGGTTGGCTTGGGGGAGATGCGTTGCCTTTTGGCTGATGGAGCGGAGCGGAATCAGCCAAAAAAACAACGCCGCGCGAACTCCGTGGGGAGTCTGGCAATTCAAGGATGAATGAGGACGATGTTCATCGTAGCCGTGCCGGTATTCTTTGCCCAGCACTTTCGCTTCCGCGAGCGTGCCAAAGCATTCGATGTTGAGCAGTTCATCGCGCAGACGTGCGTTGAACGATTCGCTGCAGGCGTTCTGCCATGGGCTTCCCGGCTCGACGTAGGGCGTTTCGAACCCACGCTGCGCGATCCACTCGCGCACGGCTTTGGCGCCGAATTGCCTCGCTGTGCTCGCCCTACGAGCAGCCTGCGGCTGGCTACCTGCGGGCAAAGGCCGCGCCTTTGTCTGTCTCACTCCGTT
>JAEUHJ010000149.1 GCA_016795375.1 Verrucomicrobiaceae bacterium | reverse complement strand
ACGCCCGCGCAGACGCACCTCGCCATCGCCCGCGAAGGAGCACGGCACGGCGCGGCGCTGCTGATCGAAAAACCGCTCGCCGTTTCGCTCGACGAGGTGGCTGAAACCCATGCCTCGATCAACAGCGGCGGGTGTTTCACCGCCGTCGCCTATGTGCTGCATTGCTTCCCGTGGATCGCCGCCGCGCGTGAGTTTGTACGCGGCGGCGCGCTCGGGCGCCCGTTGCACGCCAGCGTCGTCGCCGGCCAGCATTTCCCCACCTTCCGCCCGGCGTATCGCGAAATCTATTACAACCGGCATGAGACCGGAGGCGGGGCCGTGCAGGACGCCCTCACGCATCTCGTGAACGCCATGGAGTGGCTCGTCGGGCCGCTGACGCGCGTGTTTTGCGACGCGGCGCATCAACAGCTCGAAGGCGTGACCGTCGAGGACACGGTCAACATCAGCGCACGACATGGCGGCATGCTGGTCAGCTATGCAATGACGCAGTTCCAGGCCCCCAACGAGATCACGATGCTCATTCATTGTGAAAACGGCAGCGTGAAGATCGAAAACCACATGCAGCGCTGGGGTTCGATGAGACTCGGCGAAAAGGACTGGACCTGGCATACCACGCCGCCGCTGGAACGCGACGATCTGTTCACCGCCCAGGCCAATGCCTTTCTCGATGGCATGGAGGGCAAACCCTGCGCCCTCAGCACCTTCGACGAGGCCGTGCAGACACTCCGCTTCAACCTCGCCGCGCTGCGCTCCGCCGCCACCGGCCTGCCCGTCACCATCCCATGAGCCACGAAGGCAAGGAACTGCGTCTGGCGATGCTCGGCATGATCGAGGGCAACGGCCATCCGTATTCATGGAGCGGCATCGTCAACGGCTACAATCCCGCCGAGATGGCGAAGAGTCCCTATCCGGGCATTTCCTCCTACATGGACCGGCAGCCGCTCGAAACCGTGCGCATCCCCGGCGCGCGCGTCACGCATCTCTGGACCGATGATCCAGCCGACGCGCCGAAAGTGGCCGCCGCCAGCCTGATCCCAAACATCGTCGCCAGGCCGGAGGATGTGATCGGTCATGTCGATGCCGCGATCATCTCGACTGACGACGGCGACGACCACGTCCGCCGCGTCAGACCCTTCATTGAAGCCGGCCTGCCTGTCTTCGTGGACAAACCGTTGGCCACGAATGCCGCCGACCTGCGGCAGTTTGTCCGATGGCACAAGGCAGGAGCCGTGATTCTATCGACCAGCGGCATGCGCTACGCGCCCGAGATGCATTTGAATGACGAGCAGCGCACGCAAATCGGCGATCTACGCTGGATCACCAGCTTCACCTGCAAGACCTGGGAGCGTTACGGCATTCATGCCCTTGAGGCCGTCGAACCGCTCCTCGGTCCCGGTTTCGTCACCGTTCAGGCTCACAGCGACGCGGGTGGCGATGTGATGCATCTCACGCATCGCAGCGGCGCGCGCATGACCATCGGAGCGATCCACGACGCGTACGGCAGCTTTGGCGCCGTGCATCTTTACGGGACGAAAGGGCATCTCTCGCTGCGCCTCACAGACACCTACAACGCCTTCCGCTGCCAGCTTGTCGCCTTCATCGACATGCTGAAAACCGGCGTGCGCCCGCTGCCCTTTGATGAAACCGTCGAACTCATGGCCGTCATCATCGCCGGCCGCCGCAGTCGCGAGCAAAATGGAGCGCTCATCCACGTCGCAGACATCCTCGCCGAAATTCTCTCATGAAACTCCGCCCCTCCCGCATCCTCCGCGAACTCCGCGCCGGTCAAAATAGCACCGTGTTGAAGCTGAACCTGAACGATCCGCGCGTCGTCGAGCTCGCCGGAATCGCCGGGGCCAGCGCCGTGTGGCTCTGCAACGAACATGTGCCGAACGACTGGACGAACATCGAGCACCAAGTCCGCGCCGCGAAGCTGTTCGACATGGACACCATCGTGCGCGTCAGCAAAGGGCCTTACAGCGACTACATCAAGCCCTTCGAGTGCGACGCCACCGGCATCATGGTGCCGCATGTCACCAACGCCGACGAGGCACGCAACGTGGTGGACATGGTGCGCGCGCGCCCGCTCGGCAGCAAGGCGCTGGACGCCGGCAACATGGATGGCCTCTACTGCCAGGCTCCGCTGGCCGACTATGTGCATCATTGCAACACCGAGAAGTTCGTCATCCTCCAGATCGAGAGTCCCGAGGCGCTCGATAAGGTCGATGAAATCGCCGCCGTGCCAGGGTTCGACATGCTGCTCTTCGGCGCCGGTGATTTCAGCCACCGCATCGGCAAACTCGGCCAGGCCACGCACCCGGAAGTCGTCGCCGCGCGGAAGCGGGTGCATGCCGCCGCCATCAAACACGGCAAATATCCCGCTGCCGCCTCCCTTTTCGGCCAGAAGGACGATCTCATCGCCGAAGGCGCGCGCGTCTTCACCCTCGGCGCTGATGTGCTGGAGCTCGGCGGTGCTTTTCACAGGCTGGTCAAAGACTTCCATGGCGGCGGAGCGGCACCTGCCAGCGACTCAGTTTACCAATCCAAGTAACCCTCATGCCTCCCGATCTCTTCTCCCTCCAGGGCAAGACCATCCTCCTCACCGGCGGCGCAGGCCTTTACGGCCGTGGACTGGCCGCGATGCTGGCCCAAAGCGGCGCGACGCTCATCCTCGCCGCGCGGGACGTGGTGAAACTGCGAGCCGTGGCCGATGAGGAGACCGCGAAAGGCCATCGCGTCTTCGCCGAATCTCTCGATCAAGGCGATGAGTCGTCCATTTCCGCCTTGCATGAGCGTGTCACCGCGAAATTCGGCGCTCTTGACGGCCTCGTGAACAACGCCGTGCTGCGACCGATGAAGGGGGCGAACGGCGCGGCGGAGCAGTTCGCCGAATCCATGCGCGTGAACGCCACCGGAGTCATGCTCATGCACCGCCACTTTGGCAAGACGATGGCCGGCGCCGGGCGCGGCAGCATCGTGAACATCGGCAGCATCCAGGGCATGATCGGCCCCAGTTACGAATTGTACCGAGGCACTGACATGGGGGACTCGCCGCCTGACTATTTCTTCCACAAAGGCGGGATGGAAAATCTCACGCGCTTCTACGCCGCGCTGTACGGCCCGCGAAATGTCCGCGTGAACAACCTGGCCCCGGGCGGCTTCTTCAACCACCAGCCGGAGCCGTTCCTGCAACGCTACTGCGAGCACACCATGCTCGGCCGCATGGCCGACGACACCGACCTCGGCGGCGCGGTGATTTTCCTCCTCAGCGACGCCTCGCGTTACATCACCGGCGTGAACCTGCCAGTGGATGGCGGCTACACGGCGAAGTAGCCCCTCGTCATGGGCTTTCCCGGTTTGAAAATTCCGTTTGCTTTCCGGCCCGAAGTCTCCACCATGCGCGTCCCCAATTCCTGACCCCACCCCGTATCCGAAGAATCATGGCCGTTGTCCTCCGTCTCCGCAAAGAAGGTGCCAAGCACCGCCCGGTGTTCCGCATTGTCGCCGCCGACAAGCGTTTCCCGAAGGAAGGCCGTTT
>JAEUHJ010000137.1 GCA_016795375.1 Verrucomicrobiaceae bacterium | reverse complement strand
AAAATCCTCCCACGGCTGGTTGCTGGCGAATCGTGCGCCCTCGACCTCCTTCGCGATCATGTCGGATTCCTCCTTCTCATCCTGGGTGGCGATGAGGCGGACGGGCTCCGCGCCATTGTTGCGGCTCCAGAGGGATTTCGGACGGCGCCCGGCGTTGTTTTTGATGAGGCTGTTCGCGGTGTGCAGGATCGGGGTGGTGCTTCGATAGTTCTCCTCCAGCTTCACCACATGAGGGTTGGGGAAAAAATCCTCGAACTGCGTGATGTTCGTGATCTCCGCGCCACGCCAGCCGTAGATGGATTGATCGTCATCGCCGACGACGCAGACGTTGTGGGGCGCCGGCACGAGCGCGCGCAAGAGGCGCATCTGCAGCGAGTTCGTGTCCTGGAACTCATCGACCATCACATAATGATGGCGGCTCTGCACCGTGGCGCGCACCTCGGTGTTGTCTTCGAGCAGCCTGACGCCGAGCACGAGCAGGTCGTCGAAATCCATGACGTTCAGCCCGCGCATCTCGTCCGCATATTTCTCCATCACGGC
The DNA here is from genome assembly GCA_016795375.1 of Verrucomicrobiaceae bacterium. Classification (GTDB taxonomy): domain Bacteria; phylum Verrucomicrobiota; class Verrucomicrobiia; order Verrucomicrobiales; family Verrucomicrobiaceae; genus Prosthecobacter. Next base: position 12,721 of record JAEUHJ010000137.1, on the reverse strand, counting down.
GGCGTCGAGGCTTTTCTGCGGATCGCCGAGGCTTGAGCCGTCATTCTTCGCCCTGCTGATGCGTGAGAGCATCGCTGATGGATCGCAGGTCTCGTCTTTGACGAGCAGTCCCTGCAGCACGCGCTTGATGAGGCTTTCCTGCTCGCCCTGGCTGTAGATGACGAAGTTGTTCTTGTAGCCGACATGGGAGGCGAACTCGCGCAGCAGGCGCGCGCAGAAGGCGTGGAAGGTGCCGAGCACGATTTTCGCCCCCTTGCCTCCGCTCACCATGCCTTTGACGCGCTCGCGCATCTCGGAGGCGGCCTTGTTGGTGAAGGTGACGGCAAGAATGTTCCGTGGATCAATGCCCTCATTGACCATGTGGCTGATGCGCGCGGTGAGCACACGCGTCTTTCCCGTGCCTGCGCCGGCGAGAATGAGCAGCGGGCCGTGGATGTGCGTGGCGGCCTCGCGTTGCTGGGGATTGAGGGTGCCGGTGAAGCCGCTCATGACGCCCCCGCATCCCGCACTGGCAGTCCACGCTCACGCCATTCGTTGAGCACTTGCGGCAGAAGTTTGTGCTCCTCCGTCTTGATCCGCGCATGCAGTGTCTCGGCGGTGTCGCCGGGGAGCACAGGGACCCTGGCCTGCGCCAGCGTCCGCCCGGCATCGATCTCCGCCGTGACGAGATGCACCGTGCAGCCTGTTTCACTGTCACCTGCGTCAATGGCGAGCTGCGTGGCACCCGCGCCCTTGTGTCTCGGCAGCAGCGAGGGGTGGACGTTCACAATGCGGCCCGAATAGCCGCTGATGACAGGCTCCTTGAGGATGCGCATGAATCCGGCGAGCACGACGACATCCACACGCGCGCGCTCCAGATGCTCGAAAATCTCTTTTTGCGCCGCGTCGCCAAGTTTGCGTGGATTTGAGCCTGGATCGACAAAGTGGGCGGGAAAACCGGCTTCACAGGCGAGTTTGAGAAAGTTTGAATCCGGCTGGTCGCTGATGACGGCCGCGATCTCGGCTTCAAGCCTGCCATTTTGCACCGCGGAGATGATGGCGCGGAGATTGGAACCCGCGCCGGACCCGAGGACGGCAATGCGAAGGCGTCCAACGCCATGGCCGGCGTTCATCCTGTTGATGGTGCTTGTGGTGGAGCGGCCGGGCACGAGCGGGAGGATGCGAACCTCGCTGCCGGCACGATTCAAGGCGGCACGCTCCCCGGCATTCAGCGACTCCACCGTGTAATCACCACCTTTCGCGTAAACATGCGGGTGGATCGCGTCGATCAAACCGGTGGCACGCTGGTCTTCAAAGACCAAGACGGCATCCACGGCCCGCAGGGCGGCGAGGACCTCGGCGCGATCGTTCTGATTGTTGAGCGGGCGGCCGGCTCCTTTCAGGAGGCGCACGGAGGCGTCCGAATTCAATGCGACGACCAGCGCGTCCCCCAGCGCGCGCGCCTGCTCCAGATAGCGCACATGTCCCGCGTGCAGGAGATCGAAACAACCATTGGTGAAGACCAGTTTTTTTCCACGGGCATCCAGGGTGTCACGCAAGCGCCTGACATCGGCGGCTGTGGCGGGGGAATAATCTGCGGACATGAGTTGCTATTGGCTCGAAGGCACGCGGATGCAAGGGGCGAGCGTGTCGAAAATTCCGACGTGCAGACGGAGGCAAAAAAAGCGGAGGCCACCCTCCGCTTCCTGACGATTTCAAAGGTCCGCCGATGCTCACCCTTCCTTGCTCACCACTTTGTCCGCCGCATCCTCAAGCACGGCGGCGCCTGGATCACGAGTGAGCGGCCAGTAGGCATCCATGTTGAGCTTGCGCGGCGGCTTCATCTCAAAAGGCTTGCCGTCTTTGGTTGAAAAACCTTGATAGGAGAGCGGCATGAGTGTGATGCACACACGTTCCTGGTCAAATTTCTGCACATGCAGGGCGGCTGCAAAAGTATTCTTCTGATCGAGGACGAGCGTGTCACCCGCCTGGTAGGGATCCGCCGTCCCTGTGTTGCCCGGGAGCACAATCTCAATGTCCACGTCCTCGATATCCGTCGAACGGGCGCGGACGACCCAGCCTTCGGAGATGACATCACCTGCGGCCAGGGGGCGCGCGTTCACTACTTGAAAACTGCCTTTGACATAAAGCGGCTGGTCCTGCTTGTAGTTGCGGATGTAAGAGCGCTTCAAAAGATCGTTCTTCACTGCGAGCTGCTCGCGGGAGAAGGGATAAAATTCCGCCAGCAAATCACGGGCGGGCAGGAATTTGCCCTGGGGGACGGTGTAGTTGGTGAATTTGCGAAGAGGGTCGAGCTTGTCGAAGCGCGCGAGCACGCGGTAGTTGAAGGGCTTCTCCGGATGTGCGAACACCATGATGCTGAAGAACCAGCAGAACGTGGCAAACCCCATCAGCAGCGTGATCAGAATGGTCCACCAAAAGATGCCGCCAGAGTCTTTCTTCTTTGAAAAACTCCCACCTCCGTAAGAACGGAACTCATTGCCGTCGCTTAGGAATCGAATTTGCATGGCAGAATTGCGAAAATTTTAATTTTTATGAAATGGAATTGTTCAAATTCTACAAGAATTGCTGAAATTGAAAAGGAAATTTTGTGAATAAGTTGGCAACAAGTTTGCTTCAATTGTCATGCCAATGTCAGGCTGTTTGCGGCTCAAAGGAGGTTCCGCATCCGCAACTTCGTGCCGCGTTGGGATTGTTCAGCTTGAAGCCGGAGTCTGAGAGCGAATCCAGGTAATCGATCTGGCAGCCCCGCAGATATCCCAGGCTTTCTTGATCGACGATGAGCGAGACGCCCTCTTGAGTCTGGACGGCATCTCCTTCCTGCGGCTCATCCAGGCCCATCACATACTGCAAGCCGGCGCATCCGCCTTTTTCGACACGCAGGCGGAGTCCGGTTCCGTCACCGGCGCTCTTTGCGGCGATGAGTGATTTGAGGTGCGCCACGGCGCTGGAGGTGAGGGAGATCATGCGAACCAGATGCTGTGGCGGGACGGGGCGGGCAAGGGCGCGCTGCGATTGCAAATCTTCATGCGGCGTCCAAAGTGGCGTTCCACACAGCGGGAGGTTTACGCTTCCTGGCGTGTTGTTTATCGTGAATCATGTCCAAAATCCGCATTCTTCCAGACGCGCTCGCCAGCCAGGTGGCTGCGGGCGAGGTGGTGGAGCGTCCTGCGGCCCTGGTGCGAGAGCTGGTGGAAAACAGCCTCGACGCCGGCGCGCGTCACATCGAAGTACATGCACAGCGCGGCGGTTCCGCGTTGATCAGGATCGTGGATGACGGAACCGGCATGGACCGGGAGGATGCCATGCTTTGTCTGGAGAGGCATGCGACGAGCAAGATTCGGACGAAGGAGGATCTCGGCGCGATCCGCACCTTTGGTTTTCGTGGCGAGGCCCTGCCCAGCATCGCCAGCGTGTCGCGGTTCAGGCTGGCGACACGGGAAAAAGACGCGCTCGTGGGTACGGAGATCGAGGTGAACGGCGGCAAGCTCTCCGCCGTGCGGGACCATGGCGGGGCGTCGGGCACGGTCATCGAGGCAAGATCGCTGTTCTTCAATGTTCCTGCGCGCCGCAAGTTCTTGCGCGCGGAAAACACGGAGTTTGCGCATGTGGAGCAGCAGTTGAGGCTGCACGCCATCGCCAATCCGCAAGTGGCCTTCACCCTCACGCACAACGGCGAGCTGGTGCTGCATCTGCCGGCCACGCGCGACATGCTGGAGCGCATCCGCGGCCTCGTGGGGGACGAGCTGGCCTCGCGTCTGCTCAAGGTCGAGGAGCAGACGTTCCGCGGCGTCACTGTTTCGGGCTACATCGGCGGTCCGGGCATGAGCCGCTCAAACCGTCAGATGCAGACCACCTACTTGAACGGACGCCCGATTGAAAGCGCCAGCATCTCCTACGGCCTGCGCGAAGGCTACCACACCGCGCTCATGAAAGGGCAGCATCCGGTGACCTTCCTCTTCATCCAGATGGAGCCGCAGGCATTCGACGTGAATGTGCATCCGGCGAAGAAAGAAGTGCGCTTTCATGATGGAAACGGTGTCCGGGAGGCCATCGCACGTGGTGTCAGCCGCACTCTCGAAAACGCCGCCAAACTGCCTTCAGGACATGTTCCGGCGGGCCGGATGGCATCTTCCGCCGCACAAACTCCTGCGCGTCCGGAGATATTGATGTCTGAAGAGCATCAGGAGGTGCTCCCGATTCAAGCCCCCACCTCCGCCGCGCCTTTGAGGCAGTTGCCAGCAGTTCCCGCCGCGTTTTCTGGCGCGGCAACCAAACCGCAGGAGGTCATCGCCCCGGTTCCGGAGCCAGGCGGACCACCAGCTCCTCCCGCGCCTGCTGCTTCTGATTTTCGCATCATTGGCGTGCTGAGGAAGCTCTATGTGCTGATGGAGGGCGCGGAGGGACTCGTGCTCATGGACCAGCATGCGGCGCACGAGCGCGTGAATTTCGAAAAATTCCGCCGTGCGCTGGAGGCAGGCGGCGTCCCCTGTCAGCGGCTGCTCATGCCGATCACGTTGCAAACAACGCCGCGCGACTCCGACCTGCTCAGGCAGAACCAGGATGCGCTCAACCGCCTGGGCATCGAGATCGAACCCTTCGGGCCGAACATTTTCAAAGTCGAGGCCGTGCCTGCTTTCTTGAGGGCGGATGATCCTGCGGCGTGGCTCGACCATGTCATTGAGGAACTCGGCAGCCTCAGTGCCAAAACGTCGTCGCTGCGTCTCAGCGAGGATGCCATCGCCACCACGGCATGCAGGGCGTCCGTCAAAAGCAATGACGTGCTTTCCATTCCTGAGTTGCAGGCGCTTTTGAAGGATCTTTTCGCCTGTGAAATGCCTTACTGCTGCCCGCATGGCCGTCCCACGCTGGTGCAGATTTCTGTGGCCGAGCTGGAGCGCAAATTCGGACGTCGCGCACCGGGCTGAGCATTCCTGCTGGCGCGAATCCATCCTCTCACATCTCCAGGAAGTTTCTCAGCAGTTTTTTTCCATCCTGGGTGAGGATGGATTCGGGATGGAACTGGACGCCATGGACGGGAAGTTCCTTGTGGCGGAGTCCCATGATCTCGGAGTCATCATCACAGGCGGTGGCGGTGATTTCAAGGCAGGCCGGCAAGGTGGCGCGTTTGACGAGGAGCGAGTGATAGCGTGTGGCCTCGAAGGGTTCCGGCATGTTTTTGAACACGGACTGGCCGCTGTGGAGGATCATCGAGGTCTTGCCATGCATGAGGCGGCCGGCGCGTACAACATCGCCGCCGAAGACGTGGCCGATGGCTTGATGGCCGAGGCAGACACCGAGCAGGGGAGTGGTTTTGCCAAAGCGCTCGATCACGGCGCAACTGATGCCTGCCTCCTTCGGAGTGCAGGGGCCGGGGGAGATGCAGATGTGGTCCGGTTTGAGTTTTCCGATCTCTTCGAGCGTGACCTGGTCGTTGCGGCGGATTTCCATGACGGCTCCCATCTCGCCGAAGTACTGGACGAGGTTGTAGGTGAAGGAGTCGTAGTTGTCGATGATCAGAAGCACGGAGCCGGTGTTCGTTGTGGAAGTTGGTATTTCCGCGCATCAGAAGCCGCGGACGCTGAGCAGGGTGTCGAGCTCCCGCTGGAAGGCGGGAATGTCGGCGGCGGGCGGTTGATAGCCGGGCGCGGGGCCGCGCATGCCGAAGCGGCCCATCTGGTCCATGAACCATTGCACAGTGTTGCCGTCGCTGAAGGTGGCTTTGCCGCTGATGAGCGCTCCAGCCGGCGGGATTTCATCGACGGTGACTTTTAGTTCCCCGCCTGCGGGTGTCTCCGGGGCGACGGCTTCATCAGCGACGGCAGTCTCTTGATCGTCGGCCGCTTCGGGCGCCGGTGACGCGGGTTTTTCCTCCGGCGGTTGCTCGCGCGGCTTGTCCTGGATTCTGACACCCAGCTCCATGATGAGCAGGCGTGTCTCCATGTAAGTCAGCGTGATGGAGCACTCGGTGCGGAGGCGGTCCTGGATTTGATTGAGGTTGGCGCCTTCGGCGGCCCATTGCTCGACGGACTGACGTTGTTGCGGGGAAAGATCGGCCATGTGGAGGATGTTGCGGAAAAGGGATGCGTCAGTCGTTCATCTTGTCCGTGATGACGTGGGCCAGCATGGAGGCTTTCTGATGCATCGTTTTCACCTCGTCGCGGCTCAGGGCCTTGCCTTCCGGCACGTCGAAGAGCGGAATCATCTCCTCCAGCCCTTTGCGCAGCGTTTGCAGGTTGGGATTCTTTGTGATGCCCGGGTGCAGGCTGTCGAGGCTCATGAGATAGTACTCGGCGATGTCCCGGCGGGTGAGCTGGCGGGTTTTTTCCTCAGTGTAGTTGTCGTTGATGCTTTGCGTGGAAATCTCCAGCGCGCGCAGCCAGCCGCCGAGGCTGATGAGATGGGCGATGTCCACGTCGCGGAGCTGCACCATCTCCGCCTCCACATCGGCCTGCGTCTTGGCCAGCTCGACGCGCAGATCCTGCCAGTTGCCCTTCAAGCTGTAGTCAAAGAGGCTCTGCTGGTGCTTGGCGAGACGGCCGCCCGCGCCGAGCGCCTTGCCGTATTTGATCATGGCGCGGCCGACGCCTTCCATTTCCTCCAGCTTCTCGCATTGCACGATGAGGAAGCCGTCGGCGATGAGCGTGCCGAGACCGAGGGAGACCAGCACGCGGTCAGCGGGCGTCTTGTCGGTGAAGGGGCGCTTGAGGTTGTCGTAGCTGAGCTTCCCCACCTTGTTGAGCATGTCGAAGAGCTTGCGGATGGAGGGTGTGGTGAACTCGTTCACGCCGAATTCCTCGCGCACATGCTCGTCGCCCACGACATCCTCGGGGATGGGATTTTTCTGCGGCGTGCGCTCTGGCGCGTCCTGGGCGCTGAGCACGGCTGCCCCGGCGGCTCCGAGCAGGGGCAGCAGGAGGCGGACGAGGATGAGGCGGTTCATGGCCGCGATGATACGGAGTCACTTCATGATTTCCAGCGCGAGTCTGGAAAAGTCTCGCCAGCAGGCAATTCGCTACATTCCGGCGCCTTCCGGCGTTTCATGCCATCACCATGCGCCTGCTCACTTTCCTGATCATCCTTGTCGTTCCGTGTCTGCGCGCCCAGGAGGCGCCGGGACTCAATGAGTACATGGGGCGTGAGATCGCCAGGACGATGCACTGGAAGGGCGCGGAGTGGCTCATCCGCCGCGTGCGCGAGCAGGAGGAGGGGCCGGTGAGGATGCGCGAGCAGCTCCAGGTGAAGCCGGGCATGACCGTGTGTGACATGGGTTGCGGAAACGGCTATCACACGCTGCCGCTGGCGGAGATGGTCGGTGAGAAAGGCAAAGTCTATGCCGTGGATGTGCAGCCGGAGATGATCGTGATGCTGAAGCAGAACATCGAGCGGAAAAAGCTGAAGAACATCGAGCCCATCACCGGCCTATGCCATGATCCGAAGCTGCCGCCGGACTCGTGCGACATGATCCTGCTCGTGGATGTGTATCACGAGTTCTCGCATCCGGTACAGATGCTCATGTCGATGCGCGCCGCGCTGAAAAAAGACGGCCTGCTCGTGCTCGTCGAATTCCGCGCCGAGGACGACACCGTGCCGATCCGGCCGGAGCACAAGATGAGCAAGGCGCAGATCAACAAGGAGATGGACGCGAACGGCTTCACGCTGAAGCGCGAGTTTGACGGCCTGCCGTGGCAGCATTTGATGTTCTTCGGTAAAAACGGGGTGAAATGATGCCTCACAGGATGTTCACCGCCGCGCCGCCATCCACCACGATGCCCTGGCCGGTGATGTAGCTGCCCGCCTCGCTCGCGAGCATCAAGGCGGGGCCGGCCAGCTCACGCGGCGCGGCCCAGCGTTTCACGGCGGTGCGACCGGCGAAGTATTTCTTCTCCTCGTCATTGAGCAGCTTGCCGGGCATGTCGGTGAGGAACGGGCCGGGGCAGAGGCAGTTCACCGTGATGCCGAAAGGGCCGAGATCGAGCGCGCTGGCACGCGCCAGGCCGATGAGCGCCGCCTTGCACGCGCAATACACGTTTCGCTTCAAACGCCCGCCCACGCCGAGCACGCTGGAGATGTGGATGACGCGTCCCCACCTCCGCTCCTTCATGCCTGGCACCAGGGCGCGGGTGAGCGCCATCACGGCGGTGAGATCGACCTCGACATTGCGGTCCCAGACCTCGTCGGTGATCTCGTCGATGGCCTGCGGGTTGTTGATGCCGGCGTTGTTGACGAGAATGTCCACTTTGCCGAGCCGCTTTTCAGCTTCGGCAGCAAGCGCTTTGACCTGCGCACGGTCGGCCATGTCGGCCACCATCCATTCGACCTTTGCCTTCAATCCATCGCCGATCTCCGCGGCTGCGGCCTGCAATTCATCCGCGTTGCGGCTGGAGATGAAGACATCGGCGCCTGCTTCGGCAAAACCGCGTGACATGGCCTTGCCGAGGCCCTTGCTGCCGCCGGTGACGAGCGCGCATCTGCCGGAGAGATCGAAAAGCGGGGAGGACATGCGCGGCGTTTAGCACGCGCCCGCGAAAGGCGCGAGAAGAAAGCGGCCTTACTCCTTCAACGCTGGCGGGCGGTGGCTGGGAATTTGCGCCTTGAAGTCTCCGAGGCTGTTCCAGCGGGCGTGCTCGCCGAGATCGACCTCGGCGATGGCGAGGGTTCCCCACTCGGTGGCTTTGGCGAGCACGTCGCCGTAATGATCGAAGATGCCGGAGATCATCCACTGGTGCTGACGTTCATCCGTGTAGGTGCTGCTGACGACATAGACATGATTTTCGCATGCACGGGCGGCGGCGAGCATCGGATTGCAGCCCCAGACGGGCCAGGCGATGACCTCGGCGCCGTTGATGGCGAGGGCACGCGCGACTTCGGGGAAGAAACCGTCATAGCAGATCATCATGCCGACCTTGCCGAAGCGCGTGTCGAACACAGGATAGTCGTGGCCGGGCGTGATGCCGGATTCGATCTCACTGCGGGGCAGGGTGACTTTGCGATACTTGCCGATGAGACGGCCGTCAGGGCCGAGGAGCGCGGCGGTGTTGTAGAGGGTCTTGCCGTCGCGTTCGACGAGGCCGGCGACGATGTGGATGTCGTGTTTCTTCGCGAGACCGCCGAAGTATCTGGTGCTGGGACCGGGAATGCTCTCGGCGCATTCCTCCATCGTCTTGCCGGTGCCGTAGTATGTGAGGGTTTCGGGCAGCACGACGAGATCGCACTTCTGCTTCGCGGCCTCGGCAATGAGCGGGGCGAACTGCGGCGGTTTGTCGGACGGATTTCTGCCTTCCTTCGGCTGGAGATGGATCGTGGCGAGCCTGACCTTGCGCGGAGCGGGCGCGGCGGCCTGTTTGAGCGTCACATCGCTCCATTCGACGCGCGCATTGGCAGCCCATTGAAGGTAGAGCTCGATACGCGCCTGCCTTGCCTTCACCGGCGCGCGCAGGCTGGCTTCGCAATGCTCCCACTGGTCCGCTTTCCCGACCGGGACGTGCGGATACTCGGGTTCGGCGCGTGGAATGGAGCCCTTGGCATAGCCCTGCTTTGCCGGTTCCTCCCATGAGACAGGCTTTCCGTCCGCATCCTGCCAGATGACCCGCGCATACACGCTGCGCCGTTCGGCGGGCATGGCGCTGGCTTTTTTCCATGCGCTGAATTGATGATGTTTCCCGCCTTCCACCGGCAGGGTTCGCGTCCAGCAGCCGATCCAATGCTCGCCTTTGCCGGTTTCGAGAATGAGGGATTCCTTGCCGTCATGACCGCCGGAATGGCTGGCAACGGCTTCAGGCCTGGCTTCATCACGGGGCGACCAGACGGACCAGCCTTCGGCAGACCAGGCTTGCGAGACGGCGGCCACGAGGCAGAGGCAAAGGGTGAACGGCTTCATGCCAAGTAAACGGCGGTTGCCGCCGGAGTCTTGTCTCAAGCTGGATGCCTGGAAACAATGAAATGGTGGTATCGGAGTCCGCCCAGGTGCCGCCTCTGTCCAGACCAATCGGGCTGCCGCAACAGCTTGGAGTCAAAACAGACCGGCCAGCTCAGTATTGGCAGACATGCGGCCGCTGATTTTGCTTTTTGTGTTTTTCCCGTTCTGCCTTCCGCCGCGCCGCTGCCAGTGTCGGAGGCCGGGAGGCTTCCTCGCTGGCGTGGGGAAAGAAACATAGCGTCCATGTCTGCCTCAATCTTCACCGCGCGCCCGGTTGGACGGTGGCGAAGCCGCCGGAGGCGAGAGGTCTGTGGGCCGATGCGGACACGCGGCAGGCCACTGCGCGGCATTGGGCGATGTTTGCCCGGAGTATCGTGGCATCCCAAGCATGAACCTCAGTTTCAATCTGTTCAACGAGCCGGCGGGCGTTTCGGAGGAGAACTATCTGGCGGTGGTCAGGGAGGTGGTGGCCGCGATCCGTGCCGAGGACGCCGGGCGGCTGGTGCCGTGCGACGGAGGGCGGTTGGCTCACGCTCGGACTGCTGGGAATCCGCGCAGGTGAAGAAAAGCCCGAGGCGGCGGTGTGATGGTGGGCGAGTGGGACGCGTTTGATCAAACTCCGCGCGAAGTGACTTTGCGTTGGGCGGAGGACTGCCTGCGCAACTGGCGGGAAGCCGGATGGGGATGGGCGCTCTGGAATCTCCGTGGCGGTTTCGGAATCCTCGACAGCGGGCGGTCAGATGTGAGCCACGAGGACTTCGAAGGACACAAGCTGGAGCGGAAACTTCTCGAACTGCTGCAACGATGTTGATGGCACGCCGTCATGCCCGCGCCGGATTTGACGCGAAGCGCCACAAGAATTGCGTTCATGACGGGAGGTGGATGCGTGTTCCTGGCTGGGGGGGGGGGCTGGCGCGTTGCCAACTGCCTCATGCAGTCTCCACGGTTGCGGCGGCTTGTTTGGGGCGGAGAGCTTTGAACATGACACCGGCCAGTTTAGTCACGTCATCGAGCACCATGTAGCACATGGGGACGAGGAAGAGGGTGATGACGGTGGCAAACAGGCTGCCGTAGCCCATGGCGACGGACATGGGCGTGAGAAATTGCGCGCTGGTGGCCTGTGCGCTGCGGTTGTCGCCGAAGATCCATTCCAGCACATGCCGCAGTCCGGCGGGGGCCCCGTCGATCATGGGCCCCAGGTTGAAGATGAGCGGCACGAGGCCGACGAAGGTCGTGATCTGCGTGAGGAAGATGGCGCGGAAGCGCGACGCGCCGCCCTCTGTGACCGCGTCAGCCATGCCGCCGCCGTTGTCACGCAGCTCGTTGATGCGATCGACGAGCACGAGCGTGTCGTTCACGATGACGCCGGAGACGGCCAGGATGCCGCAGAGGCTCATGAGGCTCAGCGGCATGCCGTGGAAGACGTGGCCAAGCGTGGCGCCGACGACACCGAAGGGGATGAGGATGAGCACGATGAGGGGTTGCAGATAGCTCTTCAACGGAACGGCGATGAGGGCGTAGAGGCTGAACAGAACGAGCAGGGATGAGACGGTGAGCGCGGTCTGGCTTTCCTTTTCGCTGCGCGCCTCCCCCTCGAAGCTCCAGCCGACGTGCGGGTGCCTGGACATGAGCTCATCGAGGTAGGGGATGAGGGATTCACGCACGACGACGGGGTTCGTCGTGGTCTTGTTGACATCAGCGGTGATGTTCAGGGCGCGGCGGCGGTCCACGCGCTTGATGGAGGTGAAACCTTTGCCGACCTTCGCCTCGGCGACGCGGGCAAAGGGGATTTCCAGGCCGTTGGCGGCGCGCACGCGCAGCGTGTCGAGCGTGGCGAGGGATTTGCGGTCCTCCTTCGGATAGCGGAGCATGACTTTGACCTCGTTGCGTCCGCGCTGGATGCGCTGGACCTCGTCACCAAAGAAGACACCACGCACCTGGCGGGCGAGGTCGTTCACCGTGAAGCCGAACTGCTGCGCCTCGGGTTTCAAGCGAAGCTGGATCTCATTGCGGCCGGAGTCGAGGCTGTCGGACACGTCAAAGACGCCGGTGATGGCACCGAGCCTTGTTTTGATCTGGTCGGAAAGTGCGAGCAGCTCGTCAGGGTCTGTTCCTGCTAGCTGGATGTCGATGGGATCGCCGCTGCGCATGATCTCGGCACGGAAACTGAGTTCCTCGGCGCCGGGGATGTTTTTCGAACCGTAGGCATCCTCGATCATTTTGCGCCATTCAGCGGCCATATCGACGGTGTTGACCTGCAGGCTGCGCTCCTCGGGGCCGTAGGTTTCGATGGTGACCTCACCGCGATGGCTGCCGGTGCCGCCAAAGGAGCCGCGGGAGCTGCCGGTCATGCCGGAGCTGGAAATGATGCTGCGGATGACCGGACGCCCGTCAGGACCGACGTATTTTTTGCGCATCTGCTCGGCCAGCGCGTAGATCTTCGCGATGTGGTCGTCCGTGACCTCGAACGGGGTGCCGTCGAGCATGATGAGGCGGCACACGATCCGCTCGGATGCCACGCGCGGGAAGAATGAGACCGCGATGCGGTCGCTGAAAAAAAAGGCGAAGAGCACGCCGAGGCCGCCGAACATGACGGCGAGCACGCTGTAACGGAAATGCAGGCAGAAGCGCAGCGCGGGCCGGTAAACGCCGACGACAAACCTCGCGAGCTGCCTCTCCGAGAAACGATGCACGGGATCGAGCGCGTCGGCGGCGGTGCTCAGGACCGGAAAACGGTGCGCGAGATGACTCGGCAGGATCAGTTTCGTCTCCAGCAGCGCCAGCAGCATCACGCAGATGAAC
>JAEUHJ010000103.1 GCA_016795375.1 Verrucomicrobiaceae bacterium | reverse complement strand
GGTGGAGCCGAAGACGGCGACGAGCACTGTGCCGACAAAGCCGCCCACGCCGTGAACGCCGAAGACGTCGAGCGAGTCGTCGTAGTTGAAGCGTTTCTTCAACTTCGTGCAGGCCATCCAGCAGAGCAGCGCGGAAATGCCCCCGATGCAGATCGCTCCCACCGGACCCACTTTGCCGGAGGCGGGGGTGATCGCCGCCAGGCCGGCGATGGAGCCGGTGGCGATGCCCAATGCGCTCGGCTTGCCGTTGCGGAACCACTCGATGAGCATCCAAACAAGCGAGGCGGCGCAGGCGGACAGGTGGGTCACGACGAGCGTCATCGCCGCAGCGCCGTTCGCGGCGAGCTGGCTGCCTGCGTTGAAGCCGAACCAGCCCACCCAGAGCATGCCCGCGCCGGTGATTGTCAGAGCCAGGTTGTGCGGCATGAGCTGGGCGCTTGGGAAGCCCTTGCGCGGCCCCACTAACACACAGGCCACCAGCGCGGCCACCCCGGCGGTGATGTGGACGACGATGCCGCCTGCGAGGTCAATCACACCCGTCAGGCCGAAGAACGCGCCCGCCTTGTGCCACACGCCGTAGCAGCACGGCACATAGACCACCAGGCTCCACACGATGCTGAAGACCAGGATGGCCTTGAATTTCATGCGTTCCGCGAACGCGCCGATGAACAGGCCGGGTGTGATCAGGAAGAACATCATCTGGTAGGCGAAGTGAAGCAGTTCCGGGATCGTCGGGCAGTCGCTGCGCACCGATGCGGGCGTCACGCCGCTGAGAAAGGCCTTGCCAAGGCGGCCGATCACCGCGCAGCCGTCGGAAAAGGCCAGCGAGTAGCCGCAGGCCAGCCAGACGAGGCTCAGCACGGCCGTCAGCGCGAAGCATTGCATCAGGATGGAGAGGATGTTCTTCGCCCGCACCAGGCCGGCGTAAAAAAGCGCCAGGCCGGGGATCATCATGAAGAGGACGAGCGCGGTGGATGCCAGCAGCCAGGCGGTGTCCCCGCTGTTGATGGTGGAGCCGTCGGCGGCGTGGGCGGAGGTGGTGGCGAGAATGAGCGTGGCCATCACGGAACAATTCCGCAAGGCTCCGCTCCCGGCGTGTTTCAGCAGGGGATGGGGCATGGTTGGTTGAGCGGCTGGGTTGGAGGCGCGAATGCTATGCAGCGCTTCAACGCCCGGCAAGAAAAACCGCCGGAACGCCCGCGTTCAGGGTCATGGTACGACCTGCAATGAGGCGAGCACCTTCTGCACGGCGGTGCTTTTTGAGACTCCGCGACGGTTCCAGTGAAAGGTCAGCACCCACAGTTGTTGTCCTTGCGGCACATGCACCTGCAGGATCGACTGCGATTTGTCGCCGCTCACTGCCTCGCATTGGAACGCCTTCACGCCTGAAACAGGCACCAGACCGCTGTGTTCGATCCGCGTGTAGCCGCCCTCCTGCAAAGTCCGTTGAATGCCCTGCTGATAGGAGGTGTTTGCCACGAGGTCCGCCTTCCGCCCCCCGTCCTTCGCGCCTAGCGGCCCTGCGATCACCAGACGAAGGTGGCCGCCATCGGCTGCGGCGGCGAACAGCGTCTTGTCCGGCGCGGAGGCCAGTTCACGCCACTCCTGCGGCAGGGCGAAAGCCACGCGATGTGCCGGAACACGCACTGCCATGCCATCCTGCGTCGGGATGCGCTCCAGTTTGGCGCGGTGCGCGCAATTCGTCAGTGTCAGCGTGGCCAGCAGCAGGAGGAGGGTGGGGAGGTTTTTCATCTGGGGTGGTGATTCGGGCGAAGGCGAGCATCTAGACACCACGGGGACCGCAAGGCAACTGCGAGCATGCCCGTCCTCATGCTTCATTGACCGCCCGCAGAGTTGCGGCCAGATCTACGGCCAACGTCATGCCTTCTCCCATTCATGGCTTCCCCTGGCGCCCTGCCGTCTGTTTCATCGCCGCGTGCTGGCTGCTCGCGGGCCAGCTTGTGGACTTGATGGCGGACAGAGGCTCAGCCCTCCTGGGGAAAGGCGGCGGGCATGTGGCGGAGGTGCATGGCAGGCCGGTCACGCGGCTGGAGCTGCAGCAGGCCATGCGCGAGCATTTGTGGCGGCGGAACGAGGCGTGGGCCGCGCTCGGCGGCGAGGCGCGGAAGCAGACGCGGCGGATCGTGCTCGAAAATCTCGTCCATGCCCGCCTTTTGCGCTCCTTCCGTGTCATGGATGGCATCGGCACGCCGCCGCCGATGGCAGACGTCCGGCGCGAGTCGGACCAGATGCGCCGCCAGTTTGCGGATGTCGCGTCATTTTCAACGCGTCTCACCGCGCAGCAGCACACGCAAAAATCACTCGATGAGTCAATTCGTGACTCGCAGCTCGACGAGGAGTGGCTCCGTGAAAAAACTGCCCGACGCGTGGCGGAAGTGACCGTGGCCGACGCGCAGGGCTGGTATGACGAGTTCGGGGATACGCTGCGCATCCCGCAGGCGTGTCATGTGGCGCATCTTTTTCTCACGCGACATGACAAGACCAAACCGGATCGTGCGGCGGAGATGCGCGGGATTCACCACCGGCTCATGGCCGGGGAGAAATCCTTTGCCGCCCTCGTTTCCGAACATTCGGAGGACGAGCGCACAAAAAAAACCGGCGGGGATCTCGGCTGGTTCACCCGAAAGCGCATGCCTGCGGACTTCATGACGGCGGTGGAGGCGCTAGCACCCGGTCAGTTCAGCAAGCCGGTGCTCACCAGGCTCGGCTGGCATATCCTGCTCGTGAAAGAGCGCCGGGAATCACGCCTGCCGGTCTTTGCGGAATGCAGGGATGAGATTTCGGCCATGCTGACGGGCCGGCGGCGTGAGGATGCGGTGCGCAGCCTCATCGCCGGGCTGCGGGAGCGTTCGCGGCAGCCGGCGAAAACCGTGATTTATCATCCCGAGGTCATTGACCGCGCCGAACCTGCGCCCTAAATGCCGCGCATGAAGCAAAACGTCGGCGTTCTCGGTCTTGGCATCATTGGCAGTCGTGTCGCGGATAATCTCCGCAAGGCGGGGCACGAGGTCTTTGTGTGGAGTCGAAGCGCGCGTGCGGTGCCGAACTTCCTCGCCTCTCCGCGTGAGGTGGCGGAGGCTGCGGGCATCATTCAAATTTTCGTGCGGGACAGCGCCGCGCTGCTGGAGTCCATCACGGACATGAAACCCGTGCTCAAGGCCGGTCATCTCGTCATGAACCACGCCACCGTGAGCAAAAAAGCCACGCTGGAGGCCGCGAAGCTCGTCGAGGCGACGGGAGCCTCCTTCCTCGACGCGCCCTTCACCGGCAGCAAGATGGCCGCGCAAAACGGCAAGCTCTGCTACTACACCGGCGGCAGCGATCTGATGCTCGAACGTGCCCGGCCGGTGCTGGAGGCCAGCGCGGCGAAAATCCTGCCCCTCGGCGGTGTTGGCGATGCGATGGTGATCAAGATCGTCACCAACCTCGTCTCCGCTGTCATTGTCGAAGCCGTGGCCGAGGCCGTCGCGATCACGAAGGCGAACGACATCCCGCTGGAACGGCTGCACGAGGCGCTGGAAGGCAACGCGAACTACTCCGCGCTCATCGGCATGAAGCTGCCCGCCATCATCAAGGGAGACTTCGAACCGCACTTCAGCCTGCGCAACATGCTCAAGGACGCCGACTTCGCCCGTGAGCTGGCCGCCGGGGCGAAGCTGGACACACCCGCGCTCGAATGCACTGCCACCGCGATGCGCAAAGGTGTGGAGTCGGGCAGGGGCGACCTCGATTTCAGCGTGATCGGGCAGTGTTGAGCCTGCTTTGGTGAAATCGCCCTGCAACTTCTCCTGCCGTCCGTCGTTTCACCGCGCATCCTCCCGGATGCACCGGGTGACATGTCATGAAAACGCGCCTGATCTTTCCTTTCGTCTGTGCATTGCTCACCACCGGCCTTCCGGCTGAAAACGAGGTTTACCGCACCTGGACGGACTCCCAGGGCCGCAAACTGGACGCGACTTTTCGCGGCATCGAGAACGGCAATGTCTTCCTGCAGGTGCGCAACGGTTACGTTTATCGTCTTCCGCTCGACAAGCTCTGCGCCGCCGACCAGGAGGCCGCGAAGACGCTGAAACCCGAAGGACTCGGCATCCCCGCCGATCCGAACCTCGCCCAGGCGGCGGCCCGCATCGACATGCTGGTGGTGGCCGGTCTGGCCAAGGCGGGGCAGAAGCCCAACCCGCTCGCCTCCGACGAGCAGTTCGTGCGTCGTGTGTACCTCGACATCGCCGGCCGCATTCCCACCCGTGAGGAGGCGTTGGAGTTCATCAATGACACCAGCCTCTCCAAGCGTGCGAAAGTCATCGACAAGCTGCTGAACTCCGACGGCTACACCAGTCATCTCTTCAATTACTTCGCCGACATGATGCGCGTGGCCGACGTGGCCCAGAAGGCGCGCTTTTACACCTACCAGGACTGGTTGAAGAGCCAGATCGCCGGCAACGTGCCGTGGGACAAGATGGTTTTCTCGATGATGACGGCAGACGGACGCCTGCTCGATAACGGGGCCACCGGCTACCTCCTGCGGGATGCCGGGATGCGGCTCGACAACCTCAGCCTGACGCTCAGCACCTTCCTTGGCGCGAATGTTTCCTGCGCCCAGTGCCACGACCATCCCTTTGCCGACTGGACGCAGCGCCAGTTTTACGAGATGGCCGCGTTCTTCGGGGCCACGGAAACTTTCGGCACGCGCGGCTCCAAGGGGTACGGCATGCAGGAGATGCGCAGGGTTCTCGCATCGCTGGACGACCGGCGCATGCAGCAGCAGGCGCGGAACCTTCTGCGTGTGAACGCCATGGCGGTCGAGGACGGCCATGAGAACGATCTGAAACTGCCGCATGATTACAAATATCCTGATGGCAAGCCGGGGGACATGGTGAAGCCCAAACTCGTCACCTGGAGCGACGACAAGAACAAGAAAGCCTACCAGAACGTGCAGACCAAGAACGAGGAGGATCTGCGGTCGCAGTTCGCCCGCTGGATGACCTCGCCGGACAATCCACGTTTTGCCATGACCATCGCGAACCGCCTGTGGAAGCGCGCCTTCGGCCTCGGTGTGCGCGAGCCGGTCACCGACCTCGACGATCCCGAGGCTTCGGTGAATCCGCCGTTGCTCCGCCATCTGGCCGCCGAGATGGTGCGCCTGAAATTCGACATGAGGCAGTTCATGCGCCTGCTTTACAACACGCAGACCTACCAGCGTGAGGCCACCAGTCATGAGCTGGACGGCGGCCAT
>JAEUHJ010000086.1 GCA_016795375.1 Verrucomicrobiaceae bacterium | reverse complement strand
CTGGCATGGTGATGCGCGGCGGCCTGTCGTCGGATTGCGGGCGAGATGGAGGTGAAGCGTATGTGTTGCTGGAGCGCATGGGGGCAGGCCCCTGCTCATAGTAACGGTTTTGTGAGTAGCTGTAGGGAGCCCGGCCATAGTCCTGGAGCGGGGACCAAGTGCTGGATGGGCGGTAGTCGTGGCGCGGCACGTTGAGACTGCGATTCGTCGTCGCATAACGCGGCACACTGTGCGAAAGGCCGGAGCGGAAGGGCGGGGAGGCATGCTGTGAGGCGTATTGCCAGTAGTTCAGCAGTCCGCGAGTCTGGATGTAGTGCCATGCCTGTCGCGGGGGCATGGAGCATTGGGTCAGGAGCAGCGGAGTCACCAGCGGCAGGCACATGCCGATGATCCGGAGAGAAAGGCAACGTGAGGCATTCATGGTGAGGGCAGATGAAGGTGGTGACGTTGGCACGATGCACCGGCATCATGCAGATGCAGCCCATGCTGTCAGGATTGTTCTCCTGGAGCAAGGCTTCCGATGGGCAAAATCTTTGCTCAGCCTATCATCAGGCGAATTATCATATCGACCAGACTGAGTAGCCGCTCACGCGGCCAGCAACTGGCTTCTCTCCTGCTCGTTGAGATAGCAGGAAGGGTCAGGGGCCCACAGGTCGCCGGTCATTTGCAAGGCACGCACTCGAAAACCGCCGCCGCAGACATTGAGAAAACGGCAGCTCGCGCACTTGCCGGTGAGGTGACCGTTGCGTTCGCGCAGCGCGTTGAGTGTGGTGTTGTCGCGGTTGCTCCAGATGTCGCTGAACTTGCGTTCCTTCACGTTTCCGAGCGTGAGCTCGTGCCAGAACTGGTCGGGATGCACATTGCCCTGGGTGTCGATGTTGCTCAGGCCGGTGCCGCTGCCGTGGGTGCCGCCGCCGTTCCAGTTGAGCAGCTCCATCGCACGCTCGGCGCGTTCGGGATTCTCGCGTTTCAGGCGCATGTAGAGGTAGGGGCCGTCCACGGGCTGATCGACGGTCAAAACCTCGCGCGGCTTGCCGCTCGCGGCCCATGCGGCCGTGCGGTCGAGGATCTTGTCAATGGCTCCGCGTGTTTCCTCATGAGGCACCTCCATCAGCCCGGCGCCGCGACCGCTGTAAACGAGGTGGTAGAAGCACACGCGGTCGATGTCCTCGCGCTCGATGAAGCTGAGGATGCCGTCGAGATCGGCGATCGTGTGACGCGAGAGCGTGAGGCGCAGGCCGACCTTCTGGCCGACGGCCTTGCAGTTGCGGAAGGCGGCCACCGCCTTGTCGAAAGCGCCCACTTTGCCGCGGAAGTGGTCATGCGTCGCGCCCATGCCATCGAGCGAGATGCCGACGTAGGAAAAGCCGATGTCCTTGATGCGCCGTGCCCATTCGGGATTGATCAGCGTGCCATTGGTGGAAAGTGTGAGGCGCAGTCCCTTGCCGGTGGCGTATTCGGCCAGTTCAAAAAACTTTGGATGAATCGTTGGTTCGCCGCCGGAGAGCAGCAGTGCGGGCACCTTGTAGTCCGCGAGGTCGTCCACGACCGCCTGACACTGCTCCCAGGAGAGCTCGCCGGGATAGAATTTCGAGTCCGAATCCTGGTAGCAGTGCACGCATTTCAAATTGCAGCGGCGGGTGATGTTCCAGACGACAATCGGACGGCGTTCAGCGGCGGACGCGGGCGATCCGTGACCGCGGCCATAGCGCAGGTGATCCATGGGCTGGGCGACATCACAGTAAAGGCGGGTGAGATTGATCATGACGCCGGATCAACGCACAAGCCCGCTTCTGATTCCCCGCCGATCTTGCGCAAGGCATGACCTTGCTTGCCGCCATGTCACGGCAGGGGCTTTGTCGCAGGCATCACCATCGCCGCTTTTTTTTCCGGCTTCTTCCGGTCGGCCATGTTTTCGGAAGGAGGCACGCCGTCGATCACCGCGTTCACGCGGGCACCGTCGGCGGGGAAGGGGATGGGGGTGAGGCAGAGCACGTCGCCCTCCTTCGGAGCCTTGGCGGATTTCGCGGAGACGACGATCTGCTTCTCCGTGCCGAAGACGGGCTCCACAAACATGCGCCGGAGCGTTTTCTGCGCCGTGATGAGGATGATCTCATCGCCCGCCCGCACGGCGGCTCGTGGAATGATGAAAACATCCTCCAGCGCGTCGCCTTCGATCTCGGCCTCGATGAACTGGCCGATTTTCAGCGGCGGCGCGCCATCCGCACGTTTTGAGAAGGGATTGTCGATTTGCGCCACGGCGGTGCTCTGGCGTGTCTCGGTGTCCAGCGCGCTCTCCACACGCACGAGGCGCCCTTCCCAGCTCACCGTCCTGCCGGCGGTGGTGCTGCGCAGGCGGACTTTCGCGGCGGGCGCTGCCCCGCCGACATCGCGGTAATGCTCCGGCAGTTGCACATGCTGGCTTTCGCGCTCTGGCAGCGGCAGGCGCACTTCGACGAAATCGGTGGCAAAAATGCGGCCCAAAGTGGTGCCCTGGCTCACATACTGGCCGACATCGACGGCCTGTTCCAGCACCTGCCCGGCGTAGGGCGCACGGATGATCGTGCGCTGAGTGTCGCGCCCGGCTTTGACCACGCGCGCCTCGGCGGAGGCCACGTCGGCCTTGGCGCGAGCGACCTGCGGCGCGCGGGAGACGAGTTCACCAGGCGTTCCCTGCCGTCCCAGCGCCTTCCAGTTTTCCAGCGCCTGCTCGGCCTTCGCATTTTCCTCGGCGAGGGTCACTTTCGCCAATGCCACGTCTGCCTTCGCGGTCGTCACGGCGGTCTCGTAATCCACAGGATCCAGCTTTACCAGCACCTCGCCTTTATCAAAAAAGCCGCCAGGCCTGAACGACGGCCCCACCTCCACGATCATGCCCGCCACTTCCGGCACCAAGGTGCTGCGGGTGCGCGGCTGCACCGTTCCCTGGGAGGACACGCGCACCGGGAAGTTCGTTTTTTTCAAGGTCACTCCCTCCACCGTCACCAGCACCGGCTTCGTTTCCATCACCGCCATCTCCGGTTTGTGCGTGACCAGCCACCACATGCCCCAGCCACAGGCGGCCAGGATGATGAGGGGAAGCAGGGCGCGGATGGTCTGGACCATGATGGGAGGTAGAACGCCTGAAAGTGTGCCTGGATTCAAACCTGCTCGAATTAATCCGCGAAAAGCGGCCGGATCACAGCTTCGCGAGGCTGTCGTCCAGCGCGGCGATGACCGCGCCGATGCTGGCCTCAGTCTCGTCGCCCATGTTCGAGATGCGGAAGGTCTTGCCCTTCAGCTTGCCGTAGCCGCCGTCGATGATGAGCGAGTGATTCTTCTTCAACAACGCGATCAGCGCCGCGACGTCGATGCCCTTGTTGTTCGACACGCAGGTCAACGCCTTCGAGCGATAACCTTCCGGCGCGAAGAACTCGAAGCCGTGGCGGATCACCCAGTCATGCACCATGCCGTTGAGCTTGGCGTGACGCGCGTAGCGGTTGTCGAGGCCCTCGGCCATCATCTTCCTGAGCTGATGACGCAGGCCGTAGATCAGCGAGATGCACGGCGTGGAGGGCGTCATGCTCTTCTCGCCGTTCGCTTTGAACTCCAGGAAGTCGAAGTAGTAGCCGCGGTCGGCGATCGTCGCCGCGCGGGCAAAGGCTGCGTCCGAAGCGGTGAACAGCGCCAGTCCCGGAGGCAGCGCGAAGGCCTTCTGGCTGCCCGTGAGCAGGACATCGAGGCCGAGTTCGTTGAAATTCACCGGCACGGTGGTGAAACCGGACACCGAGTCCGTGATGAACATCACGTCCGGATACTTCTTCTTGAGCGCGGCGATCTCCGTGATCGGGCTGAGCACGCCGGTGGAGGTCTCGTTGTGGATGAAGGTCACCGCGTCGAACTCGCCGGTGGCGAGACGCTTGTCGATCTCGTCGGCCATGACGGGCTTGCCCCAGTCCACGGTGTAGGCTTCGGCCTGCTTGCCGCAGCGCTTCGACACGTCGTGCCACTTGTCCGCGAACGCGCCGTTGCAGCAGTTGAGCACCTTTTTGGCCACCAGGTTGCGGATGCAGCCCTCCATGATGCCAAAGGCCGAGGATGTGCTCAGGAACACCAGTCCCTTCGTGCCGAACAGCGTCTGCAGCATCGGCTGGATTTCGGCATACAGATCCTGGAATCCCTTGCCGCGGTGCCCCATCATCGGCGAGGACATCGCCGCGTAGGTGTCAGGGCTGACTTCGATGGGGCCGGGAATGTAAAGTTTGACGTGGTTGCTCATGCGTGGGGCTTTTTGAGAAGCGCCGAGTGTAGGGCGTGCGGCCACTCACGCAAGGACTGTGTGGGACGGGGAAATGCGTTTCTCACGCTCCGACGCCCGTTCGACAACAAGGCTTTCAGTTCCGGGAGAGCGGCTGGGGGCGCTTTCGCCTCAAAACGATCACACCAGCGCGGCGGGTGTCTGCTCCTCCCGCTCCTCGATGGCGGTCAGGCGCTGCTGCTCGGCGTCGAGTTCGTTGGCGGGATCCTCCTCGTCGCTGACATCGCGTTTGGGCGTGACCGGTGCATCGAGGGCGAGTTCCTGGTCGGACTTCTTCAGCGTGCGGGTGTCCTCGGTCGTCATGCGGACGCCGACAGGCTTGCTGACGCCGAACTCCTGCATCGTCACGCCGTAGATCACGTCCGCGCGGCTCATGGTGCGCTTGTTGTGCGTGACGATGATGAACTGCGAGTTGTCGATGAAATTGTCCAGCATCTTGAGGAAGCGGCCGATGTTCGTCTCGTCGAGCGGGGCGTCCAGCTCGTCGAGCACGCAGAACGGGCTGGGCTTCACCTGATAGATGGAGAACAGCAGCGCCACGGCGGTCATGCTGCGTTCGCCGCCGGAAAGCAGGCTGATGGTCTGCAATTTCTTGCCCGGCGGCTTGGCGATGATCTCGATGCCCGACTCCAGCGGATCCCCCTCGTCGATGAGCATGAGGTCGGCCTTGGCCTGCGGGCCGAAGAGCTCCTTGAAGTTGTTCTGGAAGTAGTTCCGCACGAGCTGGAAGGTCTCGCTGAACATCGTCTTGGTGGTCTCGTTGATCTTGGCGATGACCTGCAGCAGCTCCTCCTTCGACTTCACGAGGTCGCCGTGCTGCGTTTCGAGGAAGTTGTGACGTTCTTCGAGCTCTTCAAATTCTTGAATGGCGTCGAGGTTCACGGGGCCGATGCCTTCGAGCTTCTGACGCAGCTCATAGACGACCTCCATGACGAAGGCCCAGTCCGGCTCGGCCTCCTGGCCGGGTACGACGACATCGTCGATGTCAACCTCGTCGTCGTCGCGGTTGGAGATGGCGCGGACTTCCGGTTTCTCCTCCGTTTCGGCAGTCTCAGATGCTTCGGCGGGCGGTTCACACTCAGACACGGCCGGCTGTTCGCTGGTGTCGCTGCCATCGGACTCGGCGGCATTGGCCACCCCGCGTTTGCCACGGCTGCGGGCTTTTTTCTGCTCCTCGATGGTGACCATGAGCACATGGTAGTCCGGCTCGAAAGCATCAATGTGGAAGCTGTAACGCTCCTGCACCTGGTTGATGAGGTTTTCGAGGCGCAGATCGACACGCGTGAGCTGCACCTCGGCGCGGTTGCGGGATTCATTGAGCCCGTTGTAGCTCTGGCGCAGGCTGACGAGGCGGGTCTCCAGTTCGGAGACTTTTTCAAAGAAGGCGGCGCGTTCGTCGCTCTTCGAGTTGAGGTGATCCTCGATGGAGCCGACCGCGCCACGCTGGGACTCGATCTGCTCGTTGAGGCGGGAGTTTTCGGCCTCGCTCTGGCTGATGCGCATGCGCCAGGTGTTGATCTCCTGGTCGTAGCGGTCCAGGCCGGTCTGCAGCTCGTGCAAACGCGAGGCCATCGGCGCTTTCTGGCGTTCGAGGGACTGGAGGGCGCTCTGCTCAAGGGCGAGCGAGGTGCGCAGCTCGTTGAGACGTTCGCTGGACTCGAGTTCGCGGCGGAGGAATGACTCCATCTCGACCTCCAGCTCGCCCTCACGGACGCGCGAGCTTTCGAGCTGCTCCAGCGCGATGGCGGCGGCCTCGCGCATCTGGGTGATCTGGCTTTCGGAGCCGCCGATGCGGCCGTCGATCTGCGCGCGGTCCCATTCGACGCTTTCCAGCTTCGCCACGGCCTGCTGGAGGGCACGCTGGATGACGGAGGTCTTGCCCTGGAGCTGGGAGAAGCCTTCGCGGGCGCGCTGGCTCTGTTCGCGCAGGGTGATTTCCTCGCGCTGCTGGTCATCGAGCTGCGCGCTGATCTGCGTGAGCGTCTCTTCTTTCTCCAGGAGCCGGGAATCGAGCGACTCGACCTCGGCGCGGAGCTGGCGCACCTCGGCCTCTCGGCGCAGTGTGGAGGATTCCTCCTGCTTTGACACGCCGCCGTAGATGATGCCGTCGGTGGAGATGAATTCACCCCGCATGGTGGCGATGGCGAGGTGCGGCATCTCGCGCTTCAGGCGCAGCGCGGTGTGCATGTCATCCACAACGAGCACATTGTGCAGCAGGTGGTCGATGAGGCTCTGCACGCCGGTTTTGACGCGCACCTTGTCCGTGGCCCAGGCGATGGCGCCTGCGGGCATCAGCTCGCGGTCGCCGTTGCGGTGCAGGTTGCAGAAGTCCTGCGGGAACAGCGTCGCCCGGCCCATCTTGTGATCGTTGAGGCGGTCAACAATCTGCGCGGCGAGCTCGCTTTCGGTGAGCAGCACGGCCTGCAAGTGATCGCGCAAGGCGGCTTCGACGGCGGGAATGAAGGCGGCTTCCGTCACCTCGATGCTGGAGGCGAGGAGGCCGCGCACGCCGGTGGAATAGACTTCGGGATTGTCGAGGCCGCGCAGCACGCTCTGCGTGCCTTCGGGCAGCCCTTCGCCCTTTTGCAGGAGCTGCTCGATCACCTCAAGGCGCGACTTGCGCTGCGTGGCGCTGCGCTGGAGTTCGTTCAATTCCTGATGGATCGCGTCGCGCTGGCGGCGCTTTTCGATGATCTGACGGGCGCATTCCTTGGCCTTCTCGTCGAGTTCGTTGCGCGTCTCCTCGATCTCGTGGATCTGACGCTGCAATTCGTCGTATTCGATCTGGCTGGCCTCCTTTGCCTGCGCGGCGGCCTGATGTTCACGGCCCAGCGTCTCATGGCGCTGGCGGTCGGCGCTGATTTGATTCGTCAGGCTTTGCGCGCGCGCCTCGGAGGCGGCGATCCGGCCTTCAAACTGGCGGATGGACTCACGCACGGTGCGGCGGTCGCCTTCGAGCCGTCCACGTTCGGGGAGGATGCTCTGATGCTGGCTGGAGTGCTCGTTCACCGCCTGCTGGCGTGTCCCGATGTTCGCCCGGATCGCGAGCACCTGCTCGTCGGCGATGGCCATGTCACGGCGCGCCTCGTCGATGAGCTGCTG
The DNA here is from genome assembly GCA_016795375.1 of Verrucomicrobiaceae bacterium. Lineage (GTDB taxonomy): Bacteria > Verrucomicrobiota > Verrucomicrobiia > Verrucomicrobiales > Verrucomicrobiaceae > Prosthecobacter. The sequence continues at coordinate 41,280 of JAEUHJ010000086.1, read as the reverse complement.
GCTGGAGGCGATCTGCTCGTCGTTCTGCTTGATGCGGCCTTCGAGCTCCTCGTTGCGTTCCTTGTTGAAGCCGATGCGGCCCTCGGCGCTCTGCATCTGCGAACGCAGCTCCTGCATCTGCTGGCGGAGCTGGCTGATTTGAGATTCGATGGCGTGATAGGCCTCGCGCGTCTGCGCGGCCTCCGCCTCGCTGGTGTGGAGATTGCGCCGCACCTCGTCGAGCTGCGTGGTGAGCATGCGCGCCTGGTTTTCGATCTCGGATTTCTCACCGGAGAACTCGGTGTATTGCTTGTGCGCCAGATGAGTGTCCAGAAGACGCGTGTCTTCGAGCAATGCCTGGTAGCGGCGTGCCTTCGCGGCCTGGCGCTGGAGGCTGCCCATCTGGCGCTTCACCTCGGCGATGATGTCGGCGACGCGGAGGAGATTGGCCTCGGTGTATTCGAGTTTGCGCAGCGCTTCTTTTTTCTGCGATTTGAACTTGGTGATGCCGGCGGCCTCCTCGAACACCGTGCGGCGGTCCTCTGGCTTCGAGCTGAGGAGCATGTCGATCTGCCCCTGCGCCATGATGGAGTAGGCCGCGCGGCCGATGCCGGTGCCGGCGATGAGGTCGTGGATGTCCTTGAGGCGGCAGACGGTGTTGTTGAGACGGTATTCGCTTTTACCGTCACGGTACACACGACGGGTGAGCGAGACTTCGTTGAAATCGACATTCAGCGCCTGCTCGCAGTCGGCCATGGTCAGCGTGACTTCGGCAAGGCCGACAGGTTTGCGCTTGTCGGTGCCGTTGAAGATGACGTCCGCCATTTCATCGCCGCGGAGAGCTTTCGCGGAGGTTTCGCCGAGCACCCAGCGGATGGCATCGACGACGTTCGACTTGCCGCAGCCATTGGGGCCGACGATGCCGGTCACACCTTTGTGAAATTCAAAATGCGTCTTGTCGGCGAAGGACTTGAAGCCGTGAAGGGTGAGGCTTTTCAAATACATGGCGGGTGGAAAGGCAGAAGGTTGAAGCGTGCGAAAATGCTGCTGAGGTGGATTGAACCATTCTGCAGCCGGTGGTCGCAACAGAGAACCTGTTTTTTCACCATATCTTGTGGTTCATTAATATAAATGAAACAATATGTGGGATTTTAAGGGATCGGATTTCTGTGAATAAGCGATGCAGATGTGAATAGAGTTCCGGTATGAAGGATGGCTGAGACTTGCGCATTTTGTGTGGCACCTTGCGATATGCTTAACACGCGCATACAGGGCAATCAGCACGCCTCGGCAGCTTGAGTCGGCGGAACTGCATTGTTGAGAGATTCATTGAGAGCAAGACGCCCGCAAGCGGCTCGCCGATGCCAGTGATGAGCTTGATGACCTCCACCGCGCCGATGCATGCGGCAGTTCCGGAGACGGCGCCGAAGACAGGGAACTGACGTGTCCACGAAGATGGAACTTCAGGCACATAGCAGGCGAGGCATCCCGATTTCCCAGGCACAAAAGTAGTCACGCTCGCCTCAAGCGTGTGCATGGCGCATTCGACCATGGGCTTGTGCGCACGGGCGGCCGCTGCATTCAGTGCGAGCCGCTCTTGAAACAGCGGTGCCGCATCCACCACGATGTCCGCCTGGGCGACGAGCTGTTCAGCATTTTCCTCTGTCACGTTTTCAGCCACGCCTGCAATTTCGCAGCGCGGGTTAAGCTCCTTCAACCGACGCACGATCGACTCCATGCGCGGTTTGCCGACGTGATCGTGGGTTTGCAGGAGCTGGCGGTTCAGATCAGATGCCCGCAGGCTGCCGCTGTGTGCCAGCACCAGTTTTCCCACGCCCGCCGCAGCCAGCTCGAGTGCCACCAGTCCGCCCAAACCTCCGACGCGGGAGATGAGCACGGAGGCGGATTTGAGCTTGCGCTGGCCTTCTTCGCCCACGCCGGGCACCGACATCTGCCATTCGTAGATGGCTTGTTCTTCAAGGGTGAGCGCGGGGTGGGCGGACATGGAGGCGGGCATGAGAACGAGGCGGTTAATTTTTTCTCAACTATTTTCAACACTTCAGGCCGCCGTGTCACTAACCAGACAACAGTTTGTGCGAGGTTATCAGCCCTCCATGAACTGAGTCTTGAGAGTGATTGGTTGTTGACTGAAACCCTGCCTCGCGGCGGGATTAAGTTGAGGTTGATCATACCAGGGGCCGGGCGGAATCGGGAGCCGCCCGGCCCCAAACTTTATCGGATCCTGAGGCGAGGTGCGTTTTCAACCTGCGGTCACTGTCGGACACACCCAGGCCGTCCCGCCGCACCACTCGCGGGCTTTTTCCGCCAGTTCGGCGGCTTGTACCGTGGTGTCGGTGATGGCGAACATGGTGCTGCCTGAACCGGACATGAGAGCGGCGCGGACTTCGCCTTGATCAAGCAGCCAGTTTTTGAGGGAGGGGAGGAGGAGATGCTTCTCGAACACAGGCCGCTCCAGATCGTTGACCATCGCACCCCAAGGGCAGAGCTGCGGGGCGTATGGAACGCTCGGGATTTCCTTTGAACTGGCCCAGTGCTTGTATGCCCATGGCGTGGGAATGGGGAACGGGGGTTTGATGAGGACGAGCGGGAGTTTCCAGGCGAACTCAGCCGGTGCGACCTGTTCGCCACGACCTGCGCCGTCAGCAGCTGGAGTCTGTAGCAGAAAGCAAGGCACGTCGGAGCCGATTTGCGCCCCTAGCTCGATCAACTGCGCCAGGGAGAGGGGGGAGCCGACGAGCGTGTTGCATGCCTTGAGCACCGTGGCCGCATTGCTGCTGCCCCCGCCGAGTCCGGCGCCGGCGGGGATTTTTTTCTCCAGATGAACGCGCCAGGAAGACTGCCTGCCGGTACGGTTCTCAAAAGCACGCAGGGCTTTCATGGCGAGATTGGACTCGTCCATAGGCACCGTGGGATCAGAGCAGGTCAGCGCGACGTTTTTGCCCGGGCCTAGATGCTCGACATCCACCGTGTCACCCAAGGCGAGCTGGCAGAGACGTGTCTGCACCTCGTGGAAGCCGTCGCTGCGCTTGCCGAGGATGCGCAGCCAGAGGTTGATTTTAGCGGGGGAGTGAAAGGTCATCGCGTGATCAGCTTGGGCGTCCGAGCAGGGCCAGCATGCGCCCGGTGCGGCCCTTTTCCATGCGGTAGGAATAAAAGCGGTGCAAATCCGAAGACGTGCAGATACCTGTGTCATGCACCTGCGCGGCGGGAACGCCAGAGTCGAGCGTCTGCTGACGAATCTGCGCGGCAAAATCGATTTCATAAGCCGGCGGGCGGATGCACGGACTGAGTTGCACATGCAGGTCGGCCGGATCGGTGCCGTAGTGCCGGGACATTTTCGCGATCGCATGGGAAGTGATGCCGGCTTCCGATCCTTTTTTGCCGGAATGCACCACTCCAAAGGCTCCGGTGCGCGGATCGGCGAGATAAACAGCGCAGCAGTCCGCCACATAAATGCCGATCACGAGGTCCGGGGCATTGGAGATGATGCCATCGACGCCGGGGATGGCCCCGCTTGACGGGGTGTCAAGAACCGCGACTTCCCGGCCATGCACTTGTTCGGCGATGCACAAAGAGCCGTTGCGGAAGCCCATTTCCTCCGTCTGACCACGATGCCAGGCCCACAGCCTCTCCACCACGACGGCGCGCTCGGCATTCACATCGATCCCGGGATGCCGGAGGGTGAAACGATGTACGAAGCCCGTCAGGTTCGCGAGCGCGGGAAAGGTCATCCAGGGAACGGAATCCATCATGCTTGTTTGCCATGAAAACAAAAAGGCGCACGGACAAACCGTGCGCCTTCTGAAAATGTCCGGCGGGTTTCAGCGTGTCAGAGCCGTATCCAGCGTGCGGTAGGATGTCATGAAGCTGGCGGCGTCTTCAGAGGAGGTTTCACTCATGGCGGAGGCCACCTGGTTTTGCAGCTCGTCACGCAGGCGGCTGACAAGCTCCAACCCGCGGGAGGTGATGCGGACGAGCACCTTGCGGCGGTCGTCGATGGCATGGGTGCGTTCCATGTAGCCGAGCTTTTCGAGACGATCCACGAGACCGGTGGCGGCGGCGGTGGAGTGGCCCATTTTGCGGGCGATGTCGGTCATGGTCAGCTCCTTGGAGGTGGCGAGGTAGCTGAGGAGGAAGAACTGGGCAAAGGAGATGTTATCCCTGTTCAGCTCGCGGGAGAGATTCAGCAAGAACTCGCGCTGGCTGAACAGAATGAAATCTGCCAGTTTGGCGTGGTCTTTGGCGGGTTGTTTGGTGCCGGTGATCATGGAGTTGGTTCCTTAGAGCTATGGGTTTCGAGAAAATCTCGAATTGTGGGTAATGTAACGAGTTCCAAAGGTAGGTTCAAGATAATTTCATAGAATCCATAAATTTTTATCGCTCACCAAAGGAATTTCTTATATCTGAGAGGTTAATATGGATGAATTATTATCCATGAAGGAGCTCAAGGCAAGAAAAGTTTCCAGTTCGCTGGCCTGCGCGGGCGTCTTATTGCAACGCCCGTCCTTTGGTTTCTGGCGCGAACCAGATTAAAACCATTCCAACAAGATAGACGCATGACAAGATTGAGTAAGCGTTGGCCGCCGCCTCCACCGCGCTTGCTTTATTCGAGGTGAAAAGGCTCATCAAGTTTCCGAGCTGCAGCGCTCCGATGGCCGCGATCAGGCGGCCGAAATTGAAGCAAAATCCCTGGCCGGTGGCGCGGACACTGGTGGGGAAGAGTTCGGGGAAATAGAGCGGAAAAAAGCCATAGAAGGAGGCGGTGATGCCACCCAGCAGAAAGGCGCTGATCAACAGCAACGATGGAATGCTGTCGCTCACAAAGGGGGCATTGACTCTGAAAAAGCCCACGGAGGTGGCCAGACTTGCCACGCAGAGCAGGGTGTAGGTGACGCGGCGCCCGAGCTTGTCGGCCACCAGCGGCGTGATGAGCGTCACCAGGATGGCCCCCAGCGCGGTGGCGATGACGACGTAGTCAATGACCGGCAGCGTGCTGCCTTTCGGAGCCAGGTCGGAAGCCCAGCGCGCCGCCTGTTGTGCCGATCCCCAGGTGCCCAGCAGCGCCACTGCGGCCAGGCCTGCTCCAACCAGGAGGTTCCGCATGATGGTGCCATGCTCCGCTGAATTCGTGCTGCCTGCCGCCACCGACCGGCCCATGTACTTGCGAACCGGGTGCAGATAGCCCCACAAGGCCACCCCCAGGCCGACGACAGTCACGACGGCCGCCATCGTGTTCCCCCATGCGCACATCGGCGACCATGCATAAGTGATGCACAATGCCGCCACGCAGGCGATCAGCACCCCCAGCAGGTCCATCGTGGCCCAGTGCGATGTCCCGCCGGATTTTTTCTCCGCCTCCCACTTGTGGGATTCCGGCACGAACACCAGGATGAAAAAATTGATGAGCGCCGGCAGGGCGCTGCTGACGGCGATGAAACGCCAGGCGCGGTTGTGCAGCAGATAATCCGTGTTCTCCGGCGACAGGCCCATCGCGTGAATCCAGCCCGTGACGATGTCCAGGCTGGCATTGAGCTGCCAGCTGATGAGTCCGGTCAGCAGGAAGCCGATGTTCGACGCCGCGCCGATCATTCCCGCGATCCAGGCGCGGTTTTTCCCGCCCCAGATCTCGTTCACCAGCGCCACGCCCAGCGCCCATTCGCCACCCATGCCGAGTGACGCGATGAAGCGCAGTCCGGCGAAGTGCCACGCCTCCGTGACAAAGGCGCACAGCCCGCTGAAGATCGCGTAGGTGAAGATGGCCAGCGTCATCGCTTTCACGCGGCCCAATTTGTCGCCCAGCCAGCCAAACAACACGCCGCCAGTCGCCGCGCCGACGAGGAACACCGCGATGATCACCGTGAACCATTGTCCTTGCACGATGGCCGACTCTTCTGGCAGCAAATCCTGCAGCGCCGGTTTGCCGATCAGCGGGAACAATCCCATCTCAAATCCATCAAAAAGCCAGCCTAGGAAGGCGGCGATCAGGGCGGCGACGGCGCCCTTTGGGGCGGGGGCTGGGGTGCTGGATGTGGTCATGGTTGTGGCGGAAGAAGCCGCAGATTGAGCGCACATCCGCAGTCATGGCGAGCAAAAAAACGGACGGTCACGGATCACTCCTTCGCCACGCCGTTGTTCCAGGCGGCGAACATTTCCTCCACCGTCGGAATCTCCAGCGGGCGCACGATGCGGAAGCCCAGCCATGTCGCATCCGTCAGATACCAGATGCTCTTCGGGAGCTGCGGATCCTGCTGTTTCCAAAGCGGATCGGAGAACTTTCGCGCGGCGCTGCGGCAGAGCTCCGCATCGTCGTCATAGGTGCCGCCGCGGGCGACGTGCGGGTAGGGCGTCTTTGAGCGCACCCAGTCGTCGCCGAGGATTGAGGCGGCGGGCGTCGTCGGTGTGTACTGGTCCAGGCACCACTCGCACACGTTGCCGTAGATGTCGTGCAGGCCCCAGGGGTTTGGCTTCTTGCCACCGACCTTCGCGTATTGGAAGTTCGGCGCGTTCTCGAAGAACCATGCGTAGTCTTTGAGCTGCGCGGCGTCGTCGCCGAAGAAATACGCGGTCTTCGTTCCGGCGCGGGCGGCGTATTCCCACTCCGCCTCCGTCGGCAGGCGGTAAAAGTGGCCGGTCTGTGCGCTCAGCCACTGGCAGTATTTGTTCGCCGCGTGCTGGGTCATGCAGATGGCCGGGAAGCGTTCGCGGCCCATGCCGAAATCCATCGGCTGATAAGGCGGGGTCGGCTGCGAGATCAGATCTTCCGGCTTGTCGGTGGCTTTCCACACCTGGCGGGAGCCGTCCTTGTTGCGGCCTTCACTGGTGAGCTGGAAGGGTTCGTACTCATCCCAGGTCACCTCATATTTGCCCATCCAGAAGGGCTTGAGCGTCTTCTTCACCTGCGGGCCTTCGTCGTCTCCGCGGTTCGCCTCGCTCTCCGGGCTGCCCATCGTGAATTCGCCGCCTTTGATCGTCACCATGCTGAACGGCGCGCCCGTTTTCGGCACCTTCGTGTCGTAGGGCTTCATGTCGGCCTCCTTCTTCTCCTTTGAGGTCTGCACGATGAAGGCGTGGATCTTCTTCACCAGCTCCAGGTTGTCCGGGTTGTTCGAGGCCGGCCCTTTCTTTTCCTTCGCTGTCAGCTTCACGGTGTCCGGCCAGGGAGCGCCCTGCTCGATCCACAGCTTGAGTTGGTTGATGTCCTCTTTGCGCAAAGGGCCGCCGCTTTTCTTCGGCGGCATCAGGTCGTCCTCGTCGGCTGCGAGCGCGGTCAGATGGTAGATCGCGCTCTGCTTGAGGTCGAAGGGTACGATGTTCGGCGCGTTCTCCCCGCTCCCGAAGGCTTGCTTCTTCGTCGTGATGATCCAGTCGCCCTTCGCCTTCTTCTCGTTGTGGCAGGACACGCAGTTTTCCTCCAGGATCGGCTGGATGTGCTTTTCGAAGCGGATGCGCGGCGTCTGCTCCAGCACCACGTCGGCGGGCCAGTTGGCGCCTTGTTCGATCCAGGACTTGATGACTTCGATCTGGCTCTTTTCCAGCAGCCCTTCCTTCTTCGGCGGCATGACCAGGTCCTCCTCCGCGTCCAGCAGCAGCGTCGTGTAGATCGCGCTCTTCTTCAAATCGCCGGGGACGAGGCCGGGCCCGTTTTCGTTGCCCTTCTTGATGTCCGCCAGCGTGTGCATGCGGAAGTCGCCCTTGTCCTCCTTCACGCCGTGGCAGTGCGTGCAGGCGCCTTCGAGCAGCGGCTTGACTTGTTTGATGAAATCAATTTTCTCCGCGGCGCACAGCAGCGCGGGAGACAGAAGCAGCATGGAGGCGAGGGATTTGGCGGGGGACATGGGGCGTGCGGATAGCATAGGCTTCGGGGGATGTCCAATACGGGGAAACGCCTGCTTTTTTTTGCGCCGCCTTTCAGACTTTCAAGTGCCTCTCACAAACCTCCATCAGCCCCGCCCGTGTCGTGCAGCGGCGCATCTCGTTGAGGAAGTCTTGCGGATCGTCCATGCCCTCTCCGAAAAAGTTCAGGTGCTTCTTGATGCGGTTCACCTGGTCGAGTTCACGCGTGCCGGGCGTCGTCACGGCCTCATACAACTCCTCCACATAGGCCAGTCTCTCGCCGGCGGAGGGCTGCCTCGCAGTTTCGCCGCGGAAGTGCTGGCGGATCTGGTCAAAGATCCACGGATTGCGGATCGCGCCGCGCCCGAGCATGAGACCCTGCACGCCTGTCTGCCTCACGACTGACGCCGCGTCGTCATGTGACCCGATGTTGCCGTTCGCCAGCACTGGGCAGGGGATGCCCGCCCGCGCTTTCGCGATCAAATCATAACGCACGCCGTCGCGGTACATCTGCGTCACTGTGCGGCCGTGGATTGTGACCAGATCGACGCCATGTTTCACAAACAGCGGCACCAGCGCGTCGATGGCCTCCGTGTCATCGAAGCCGAGCCGCGTCTTCACCGTGAACTTCACACGCACTGCCTCCCTCAGCGCACCGAGGATGCCCTCGATGCGCGGCACATCGCGCAGCAGGCCGCCGCCGGCGCATTTTTTGTAAACAATGGGCGCCGGGCAGCCGAGATTCAGGTCGATGGCCGCCACGGCATGCTGCTGGAGCTCATTCGCGTTGCGCACAAGCGAAGGGATGTCATTGCCGATCATCTGCGCCACCACCGGCCTGCCGGTCGGATTGTGCGTGATCGAGGCCAGGATGTCCTTCTCCAGATGCGAGTCGGGATGCACCCGGAAATACTCCGTGTAATAGACATCAGCCCCGCCATGCCGTGCCATCAGCCGCCAGAAACCGAGATCGGTCACGTCCTGCATCGGCGCCAGCGCCAGCAGTGGCTCCGGTCGGGCGAGCAGCCGATCGAGGTGTTGGACGGGATTCATGGCGGCCCTTTAACCAAGGCTGCCCGAAAAATCACGGGAAAAGGTCGGTGTCGGTCCGGGAGCAGGGGTTGCGGGATTCCAATCGGGAAAGAGTGCTTGGAATGACAAGTCACCTTCCGGCCGGCGCGCTGAGCACCATTTCTTGCGCGGTGGCGTTTTTCGCCGCCGGTTTCACCACTTGCACGATGAACGGAGGCGATTCGCCGCCGATTTTGCCGCCCTGGTCGATGAAGCGGTTGAGATCGGCGACAGCGGCCTTGAAGCGCGGATCACCCGACTGCATGAAGGCGGCGGCACGCAGGGTCAGCGCACGGGCATTCCACGGGCATGGCTGGCCGAGGCTTTCGACGGCGGCGAGCTGTTGCGGCACCTTCAGGACCATGGCCATCTCGCAGCGCAAGCCGAGGCGGACGTTGTGCGCGACCTGCACGGGGTAGTCGCGGCCGAGCTTCTCAAAGATCGTGATGAAGCGGGGATCCTGCACGACGGCTTTCCTCGTTTTCGCATACTCACTGAGGAGGTCGAGCGCCTCGCTGACCAACTGGACACGGCACCAAGGCACCTCCATGAGCTGGTCGAGACCGCGCTCGATGTGCATGAGCGTGTCGGAGGGCTTGTTCTGCACATGGCAGGTGATGGCGCGGAGGAAATGCGCGTCCACGGTGGAGACCGGCTCGATGGCGGCAATCGCCGCGAAGGCGTCATGTGCGCCCATGCGTGCCTTCGCATGCGCGAGCAGCACTCGGTCCGCCAGCACTGGCTGGGCGGGAGCCGGCGCGGCGAGGTGGTCGGCGTAGCGCTGTTTCCAGAAGGAGCGCAGGTGATTCACGCGCTCGTGTACAGCGGCGGGTGCGTCCGCTGGCAATACCTCGTCGGAGGCGGATTCCCACAGGCGTCCGGGCATGTGCAGGCGCTCGGCCAGGTAGAGATTTGTGTCGATGGAGGCATCGACTTTGGGCAGGTGACAGCCGGCGCGGATGGCGGCGCGGGCGAGGCCGAGCGAGCAGTTCGAGTGTTTCGCCACGCTGCGAGCGAAGCTGAACTCCAGGCGGTTCATGTCGTCGGTGTTGACCGTCTTTGTCGCCGCGGCAATCGCCGTGCAGTAGTCGCTGTTCGCCACGCAGCCGGTGAGGAAGCCTTCCGCAGTGTCGGTTTTCCAGAAACGACGCAGCGCCTCGGCCATGGGTTCCATTTTGACGCGTTTGCTCAATGATTCGAACGGCCAGGGGGTGTCCTCGTTCGAGCAGACGAGCAGCATGTCCACGCTCTGCGTGGCCCAGACTTCGACTTTCGGGAATACCTGGCGCAGCGTGGTGATGACGGTGCTGATGGTGGCCGGTTCGACTTCATAACCTTGCAGCCACTGGCAGAAGATGCCGTTCTTGGTCAGGCGCTGGCTCGCATTCGTGTAGAACTCTCGCGTGTAGAGGTTCGCCACGCCGGCGCGGCAGGGATTGGACGGCTCGGAGACGATCAGATCGTAATTTCCGCCTTTCGTGAGCAGGAATTCGCGGGCGTCGCCGGTGATGTTGTTCACTCGCGGATGTCGCATCGCGCCGCGGCTCACGGGATCGAAGAACACGGCCACCTTGCGGATTTCCTCCTCGAGTTCGAGCACATCGACGCGCTGCATTCCCGGCACGTCGGCGAGCCATCCCGCCGTGGTGCCGGTGCCGAGGCCGACGACGCAGGCGTTCTTTGGGTTCGGATGCAGAATGGCCCCGGTGATGCCGAGCATGACCTGCGTGCCCGCATCGCCCACGGCGGAGCCGTCGCTCTTGCCGTTGGTCAAAAAGGAATACTGCGAGCCGCCCACCACCGCGACGCTGGTCTCGCGTCCGTCGTAAGCCTGCACGAGGGAGCGCCGCGCATCACGCCGCCAGATTTCCAGGCCCATGGCGGTGCGGTAGTTGTCCTTCACGCGGCCATAACCGATCGGCGTGTGCATCCATGCCGCCGTCGGCCCGGTGACGCCGAACGCAAAGAAGCCGCACACCACCAGCGAGGCGAGCGCACAACGCCCGCTCCACGAGAACGCGAAGGCGTCCCCCGCCTTGCGGCGGAGCTGCAGCCTCAGTGATGCCGCCGACATCGTGGCGATCAAAACCGCCGCCAGCACCCAGCAGCCCTTCAAACCGAGCAGCGGCACCAGCACGAACCCGCCGAGCAACGAGCCGGTGATCGAACCAAACGTGTTCCAAAGATAAGCGCGGCCGAGTTGCTGTCCCACTCCTGCATTGCCGCGTCCGAGCAGCGACACGAGCAGAGGGAATTGAATGCCGCTGAGCAACGAGGGGAAGAAAGCCAGCGTGCTCATCACCACCGCCCAGCCCAGGGCCATCTGTGTGAGACCGATGCCGCGCAGGCTGTCGTTCAAGATCAGCGCCAGATGCGCGATGCGGTCGCCCGCCGCAAAGGGTAGCAGCACGGCCAGTGCCTGCAAGGCGGAGACCAGTGTGAAACCGGCGATGCTAGGCTCCGCTTTTTTCAAAATCAGCGAATACAACAGCCCGCCGACGCCCATGCCGGCAAGCACGACACACAACACGAGGCCAAAACCATAAACTGAACCACCGAGCAGCGGCGTGGAGACGCGATACCACACCAGTTCCGCCACGAAGAAGGTGAACCCGCTCATGAACGCCGCCGCGAGCACGAACGATGCAGGCGCTTTCGCCGCGACGCGATCCTCCCCGGCAGGCTCGCTTTCGGCCGGCGGTTTGCGCGGTTCCTTCTCCTGGAACATCGAAATCGCGCCTGCCGCGAAGGCGATTCCCAGATTCGCCAGCACCGCGATGGTGAGCGCGCCTTTGTTTCCAAACGCCGGCAGCAGCCAGAACGTGCTGAGCGTCGCTCCAGTCACCGCGCCAGCGATGTTGATGCCGTAAAAGAACGCCGTGATCGAGCGGCGCGGGTCGTCATCGCGCTGCGCGAACTTCATCGCCGCCGGCAGCGTGCCGCCCATCAGAAAACACGGCAGCCCGAGCACGAGGGCAGTCATGAGCAGTTGCAGGCAGGTCGCGAGACCGAGCCCCATGCCCGCCGTGCCGCCCGTTTTCAGATAAAGCGCACGTGCCAGGCCCAGCATCGCTGGTGAAACCGCCGCCGCGAGGGCAATTCCCACCTCCAGCCGTGCGTAGAAGCGAAACGGCCGCCCCACACGCTCCACCCAGCCTCCGAACAGCTTCCCGCCAAAACCCAGGCCCGCCATGAACACCGCTACCACCGCTGCTGCCGCCGGAGCCGCCCCGCCGAAGACCAATCGAAATTCCCGCAGCCAGACTGTCTGGTAAATCAGCGAGCAGAAACCCGACAAAAAGAGGATCAAGGCCAAGGTGAATTGAGTTATTTGTGAACGGGAGGCGTGGGTGGCGGCAGCGGGCGAGTTCATAAATACGAGTTAACAAACAAGCATTATATATAATAATCATAATTTTACAAATAAATTATGCTAAGCCTCTTTCAGGCTGTTCTGCTGCTGCCTTTTGTCATAACGCCCTCCCTCTCGTGTCATGGGAGCCGCCTGACCGGCCGCCTTTCTCCAGATCCAACAGCAGCGCACAGCGCCGTGCCGGCTCAGCGCCACAGCTCAGACATCAGCACACCGCGACACCGCGTGAGCGCATGTCGCGGAACCATTCGACGTATCTAGGCACGCCTTGGGCGATGGTGGTGGTTGGTTTGAAGCCGATTAATGCGCTCGCCTTGCTGACGTCTGCGGAGGTGACGGGCACGTCGCCGGGTTGCTCGGGGAGCTGGTTGATGGCGGCTTTTTTGCCGACGGCCTGTTCGATGGTGGCGATGAGCTCGTTGAGCGAGACGTTCTGCGAGCCGCCGAGATTGAAGATGTCATTGATGGGGCCGGAGCGGTAGTTCAGCGCGCCGATGATGCCATCGACGATGTCGTTGATGTAGGTGTAGTCGCGGCGGGTGGTGCCATCACCGTATTTGTCGATGGGTTTGCCGTCCTCGATGAGACGGGTGAATTTGGAGATGGCCAGGTCGGGGCGCTGGCGCGGGCCATAGACGGTGAAGAAGCGCAGGTTCACCGTCTTGATGCCGTAGAGGTGGCCGTAGTTCGAACACATCTGCTCCCCGGCCATTTTCGTCATGGCGTAGGGACTGATGGTTTGCAGGATGGGGTCGGTCTCCGCGAACGGCACTTTTTTGTTCACGCCATAGACGGAGGAGCTGCTGGCGCAGACGAAGTGCTTCACGCCGGTGCGGCGGGAGGCTTCGAGGAGGTTGAAGGTGCCTTTGATGTTCGTGTCGATGTAGAGTTCCGGCTGCTCGATGGAAGGGCGCACCCCGGCGCGGGCGGCGAGATGGATGACGGCGTCAAAACGCCCTGCGTCAAAGGCTTCGGCCACGAACAGCGGATCGGTGATGTCTCCCTCGCGAAATTTCACCCTCGAACCGAGCGCCTTGAGGTTTTCGCGCTTGATGGCGGGGTTGTAGAAGTCGTTGATGTTGTCGATGATGGTGACCTGGCCAGCATCGTCGCGCAGGAGGCGTTCGATGGTGTGGGAGCCGATGAAACCCGCTCCCCCGGTGACGAGAATGTTCATGATGGCCGGATTTACGGGCAGTCCGCTGACAAAAGCAAGACGTGAGGAGAAAGGGATTGACGCCAGGGTGTGGTTTTCGCTAAATGGGACGAATTCTGCCAATTCCGTCCCTATTCTCATGAGCGAACCCGAAAACACGCCACCCCCAGGATCGACGCCCAAGACAGCCGCCGTGCCTTTGAAAAAAGAAACGGTGCGCATCACCCTGCGCGGCCGCCCTGGCGCGGGAACGACACAGCCGCGTGAAGCCACTGCCCCTGTCACACCTGCCACGGGAGGCGTTCCTGCCTCGCTGAACACGACCTCTGTGGTGCCAACGATGGCCAAGAAGGCCACGGCCCCCATCCAGCTTCCATCCGCGCCACTGCCGCCCCCGGCTCCGAAGGCCAGCACCTCGCCTGTGAAGCTGCCTGCGCCGCCGATGGCGCCGCCTTCGCGGAAAACCACTTCGGCCATTCCGGTGGCTTCTTCGCCCCCGCCTTCCGCGCCCGCACCTTCGGCAGCGATGCCGCCGCCTGTCGCCCGTCCGACAGCGCCGCCTTCCGCGCCGAAGCCTCCAGGGGCGCCCACCGCGCCGCGTCCATCGGCTCCTTCCGTGGCCGGTCTGCCCGCCGCCACCCGCCCGCTTGCTCAGAATCCGGCAGCCCCCGCACCGCGCACAGAAACAGGCGCACCCACGGTTCCTCTCCAAAAACCGGGTGCACCACGCCCGCCGGGAGCGGGTACCGGCCCCATGACAGGTGGTGGGACAGCTCCGTTGCCCAAGGCCACTGTCAAACTGGCCCCCACGCAGGCGATGCAGCGGCCGTCCATCTCCGCGCCCCCAAGTGCGCCGGTGAAGCGCAGCGCCGCAGCCGATGCCGAGCAGTTTTATGAAGAAAAAGACCCTGAAGCAGGCTTGGTGCCTCTTTCGGTCATCTGTTTTGTGCTCTCCGCCGTCTTGATGGTGGTGCAGATGTTTGGCGCGGATGCCGTCAAATCCGACCCCACTGGGGAGTCGCCCATCATGGTGCCTGCGGATGGCAGGCAAGGTTGGGAAAGCCGGAGCGCCGTGACTGGCGTCTGGACAAACGACTTCAAGAAAACCTTGCTGCCAATTCCTTGATCGTCTGAAGTCGTTCAAAGTTCGCAACTCAGCCCGCTTTTATCGTCATGCCCCTCGCCTGGTTAGTTTTCCTCCTCGCCGCCGCCACTCTGGCCCTCAACTTCCTCGCCAAAAGCGGCGGGGGCATGTGACGAGCCTTTTTGTGACGAGGCTGGGTTATCAGCAGCAGTTGGAGATGACTGCTGGGTGGGCGGGTGTTCCAGGAGTGATGGAGTCCTGAATCCAGGCGCTCCATCACAATCTGCTTTGAAGATCACCGTGCGGTTCTTCAGCTCAGCCCGCCGCGGTCATTGGCGAGGCTCGCAGCGCCATATTTGGCGCGGATGGACGGCGTGTAATCCAGCGACGTCCAGGCGGCGTTGTTGGCCGAGGAGGCCACGACGGCTTCGATGAAGGCCATGCCGGCGACGCCTTCCTCGATCGTGGGGTAATCCATGTCGAGCGGGTTCGGCGTGGTGCCGGCCTCGAGGGCGCGGATGTGGTTGGTGAAATTTTTGTAGATGTTCGCGAAGCCTTCCAGGTAGCCTTCCGGGTGGCCGGCGGGCGTGCGCGTGGCGGCGGCGGCGGCGCTGCCCAGATAGCCCATGCTCGTGCGCAGAATCTGCTTTGGCTGGTCCAGCCAGGTGGCGATGAGCGTGTTCGGATCGAGCTGGCTCCATTCAAGGCCGCCCAGCTCGCCATAGACGCGGAGGCTGAGGTTGTTCTCACAGCCGACGCTGATCTGGCTGGAGTGCAGCACACCCTTCGCGCCGTTGGTGAAACGCAGCAGCACGTTGCCGTCATCCTCCAACTTGCGGCCCTCTTTGCCGAGGAAGTGCGTGAGGTCGGCGGCGAGCTCCTTGATGTGCAGGCCGGTGACGTATTCCGCGAGGTTGATCGCGTGCGTGCCGATGTCACCCATGCAGCCTGCGGCACCGCAGATCGCGGGATCGACGCGCCAGGATGCCTGCTTCTGGCCGGTGTTCTCCAGCATCGTCGCCAGCCAGCCCTGCGGATATTCGACGACGACTTTGCGGATCTCGCCCAGCCTG
This sequence comes from Verrucomicrobiaceae bacterium, assembly GCA_016795375.1. Taxonomy (GTDB): domain Bacteria; phylum Verrucomicrobiota; class Verrucomicrobiia; order Verrucomicrobiales; family Verrucomicrobiaceae; genus Prosthecobacter. Next base: position 25,690 of record JAEUHJ010000086.1, on the reverse strand, counting down.
CCCTGTTCGATCATCTGGCGCGCCTGACGGATCAGCGGATAGCCGGTGTAGTTGTAAGTGACGCCGTAGAGCTTGCCGGATTTCTTCACGATCTGCGCCAGCACCTTCGCCTGCGCGAGGTTGAAGGTGGCGGGCTTGTCGGAGAGCACGTGGAAGCCGGCCTCCAGCGCCGCCTTCGCGGCCGGAAAGTGCAGGTGGTTCGGTGTCACGATGGAGACAAAATCCATCCGCTTGTCCGCAGGCAGCGCGGCCTCCGCCTGGAGCATTTCCTCAAAGGTGCCATAGCAGCGCTCCGCAGGCAGGAAGAAATCCGCGCCGCTGGCCTTCGACTTTTCCGGATTCGACGAGAACGCGCCGCAGACGAGCTCGATCTGCTGGTCGATCGCCGCCGCGATGCGGTGAACGCCGCCGATGAAGGCGCCGCGTCCGCCGCCGATCATGCCATAACGAATTTTCCGGCTCATAAAATCAACTGTGCTGGGCTTGTGGGTTGGAGTGAGGGAGGAGCGCGAGTGTGGGCAGCGGCGCGAGGCGGGTCAAGTCCGCATCCGCATTCCCGTGCTGCCAGCACAGGCTCTGATCTGAGGGGGGGAATCACAGCAGCATTCCGGCAACACAAGCGGTGCAATAACAGGCCAGCAGCCCGCCCAGCATGGCCTTCAGTCCGAGCCGGGCCAGCTCCCCCCGCCGCTCCGGTGCCAGCGCGCCGATGCCGCCGATCTGGATGGCGATGCTGGAGAAGTTCGCGAAGCCGCACAGTGCGTAGGTGGCGATCTCCGCGCTGCGCGGTGCGATACCGCCGGACTTGATCTCCGCGCCCAGACCGAGGTAGGCGATGAATTCATTGAGCACCACCCGCTCCCCCAGCAGCGCGCCGACCTTCCCGCAATCTTCCCACGGCACCCCCATGAGCCAGGCGCACGGCGCATTGAGCCAGCCGAGCGCGAGCTGCAACGGCTGCGCAATGTCTTGCCCGAACGCACGCAGCCCCAGCGACAACAGATGATTCGCCAGAGCCACCACGGCCACGAAGGCGATGAGCATGGCGAGCACGTTGATGGCCAGCTTCATCCCGTCGCCCGCACCGTGGCAGAGCGCGTCGATGCCGTTGACCGTCTCGCGCTCGATGGGACGGTGTGCGCCGTGCGCCGTCTCGCTCTCCTCCGTCTCAGGCAGGAGGATTTTCGCCATCATCATCGCCGCGGGCGCGCTCATGACGGAGGCGGTCAAAAGGTGGCCCGCCGACACGCCGAAGGACACATAGGCCGCCAGCACGCCGCCGGCGATGGTCGCCATGCCGCCGACCATCAGGCACATCAGCTCGCTGCGCGTCATGCGGGCCAGGTAGGGCTTGATCACCAGCGGCGCCTCGGTCTGGCCCATGAAGATGTTCGCCGCGGCGGCCAGCGTCTCGCTGCCACTGGTGCGCATGACGCGGCGCATGACCCAGGCCGCTGCTTTGACGATCTGCTGCAAGACGCCGTAATGGTAGAGCAGCGCGGAGAGCGCGGACACCAGGATGATGCTGCCGGTGATGATGAGCGCGACATTGGCGGCGTTGTTTTCACCGAACACCGGCGACATCAGCGCAGGCTTGCTGATCGCCCCGAAGACAAAGCCCATCCCCTCGTCCGCGAAGCCCAGCAGCCGCCGGAACACCTTGTCGAGAAACACAAAGAAGCCGCTCCCAGCTTCCGTGCGCAGAATGAGCAGGCCAAAGGCGAACTGGAGCGCCAGTCCGGTCAAAACCACGCGCCACGGAAACAGACGGCGCTTTTCCGACAGCGCCCAGGCCACCGCCACGAACACGATCAGGCCAAGCAGGCAGATGAGACGTTCCATGGACCGCGAGGCTAGCGATTTCCTGCAAAACCGGCAACAGCGAATGCGCCGCGCCGCCACTTCACCGCGACCGCCGCTCCCTCCTTGCGCGGTGCTCCTGCCCCCGCCATATCACCCGCGCATGTCTGATCCCGCCGCCTTCATCGCCCGCTGGGCCGCCTCCGGCGCCTCCGAGCGTGCGAACTATGTGCTCTTCCTCTCCGAGTTGTGTGATCTGCTCGGCGTGCCGCGCCCGGAGCCGACGAAGCCCGACGACGTGGACAACGCCTACGTCTTCGAGCGCAACGTGATCTTCCACCACGCCGACGGCAGCACCTCCACCGGCCGCATCGACCTCTACAAGCGCGGCTGCTTCATCCTGGAGGCGAAGCAAGGCGTGGAAAAGCGCGCTGCTGAGGCCGCCCTCTCCGCAGCCACCAAGGCGCAGGCCAAGGCGGGCAAAAAAGGCCACGGCCAGCGTGGCAGCGCCGCGTGGGATGAGATGCTGCTGCGCGCCTTCGCCCAGGCAGAGGGCTACGCCCGCGCCCTGCCCGCCAGCGAGGGGCGCCCGCCGCTGCTCATCGTCGTGGATGTCGGCCACAGCATCGAGCTCTACTCCGAGTTCACCCGCACGGGCGGCGCCTACATCCCGTTCCCTGATCCGCGCAGCCACCGCATCCTCCTCGCGCAGCTCGCAGACCCCGCCGTGCGCGAGACGCTGCGCCTCGCGTGGGTGGACCCGCAGGCGCTCGACCCCACCCGCCGCAGCGCCCGCGTCACGCGGGACATCGCGGGGAAGCTCGGCCGCCTCGCCGCCTCCCTGGAAAAGAGCGGCCACAGTGCGGAAGCCGTGGCCGCCTTCCTCATGCGTGCGCTCTTCACCATGTTCGCGGAGGATGTGGAGCTGCTGCCGAAGGACAGCTTCATCGGCCTGCTGCGCAGCCTGGAAGGCCGCGCTGAGCACTTCGCCCCCATGATCGAGGAGCTCTGGGGCCGCATGAAGACCGGCGGCTTCTCCACCGTGCTGCGGGAAAAGGTGCGCCACTTCAACGGCGGCCTCTTTGAGAACGCCACCGCACTCCCGCTCACCGCAGACCAGTTCGCCCTCCTGCTGGAAGCCTCGCGCGCAGATTGGCGCGACGTGGAACCCGCCATCTTCGGCACCCTGCTGGAGCGCGCGCTGGATGCGCACGAGCGCCACAAGCTCGGCGCGCACTACACGCCCCGCGCCTATGTGGAGCGCCTCGTCGTCCCCACCGTCGTCGAGCCGCTGCGCGCCGAGTGGGACGCCGCGAAGGCCGCCGCCGTCACGCTCGACCGTGCCGGGAAAACGAAGGACGCCGCCGCCGAGGTGCAGCACTTCCACCGCCGCCTCTGCGAGGTGCGCGTGCTCGACCCCGCCTGCGGCTCCGGCAATTTCCTCTACGTCACCCTCGAGCACCTCAAGCGCATCGAAGGGGAGGTGCTCAACGCCCTCGACGCCCTCGGCCACGGCCAGGCCGCCCTCGAAATGGCCGGCTTCACCGTGGACCCGCACCAGCTCCTCGGCATCGAGGTGAACCCGCGTGCCGCCGCCATCGCCGAGCTCGTCTTGTGGATCGGCTACCTCCAATGGCACTTCCGCACGCGTGGCCGCGTGGCCCCGCCGGAGCCCATCATCAAAGCCTTCCACAACATCGAGTGCCGCGACGCCGTGCTGGCCTGTGACGGCACCGCGCCCGTGCTCGATGAGAGCGGCGCACCCGTCACCCGCTGGGATGGCCGCACCACGAAGCCGCACCCCGTCACCGGGGAGGCAGTCCCCGACGAAACCGCCCGCCTCCCGCTCCTCTCCTATCAAAACCCGCGCCCCGCCGACTGGCCGCAGGCGGACTTCATCGTCGGCAATCCGCCGTTCATTGGAAAAGTTCACATGCTCTCGGACTTGGGCGAGGGCTACGTTGAGGCGTTGCGAAAAGCCTACGAAGGCAGCGTTCCAGACGGCTCAGACTTCGTGATGTATTGGTGGAAAAAAGCTGCTGATTTGGTTCGCGCTGGCGCTGTCTCGCGGAGCGGATTCATCACAACGAACAGCATCACGCAGGCATTCAATCGTCGCGTTGTGGGCGCAGCGCTCGGCGATGAAACGGCATCGCTCATCTTCGCAGTGCCCGACCATCCGTGGGTGAGCAGCAACGACGGTGCGGCAGTTCGCATTGCGATGACGGTTCTTTCTCGCGGTGCCGGGTCTGGAGTGCTCGCTACTGTCACGTGCGAACGCGAAACGAAAGGCGACTACAGCGAAGTCGAATTGAGCGTGAGCGACGGACTAATCCACGCCGACCTCACAGTTGGCGCGAACGTGACTGCTGCGCTGCCCTTGCAATCGAATGACCTGCTTGCGAGCACTGGCGTCATCCTCGGCAGCCGCGGATTTGTCTTGGAGGCTGAGGAAGCCAATGCGCTTTGTGCATCGTCGCCAGCAGCGAGCTCACTCATCTATCCCCTACGCAACGGGCGCGACATCCTTGATGAATCGCGGAACGTCTTCGTCATCGACACCGATGGTTGGACGGCAGAGCGCCTGATTAGCGAAGCGCCTGCAATTTACCAACGGCTCTTCGACCGCGTTTATCCCGAACGACAGCAAAACCGTGACCCGCGTTTGCGCGCAAACTGGTGGTTGTTTCGCCGCTCCAACGAACAAGTTCGCGCGGCGATGGCTGGCTTATCTCGCTTCATCATCACAGTCGAAACCGCGAAGCATCGCATCTTCACTTTCCTCGAAGCCGGAATTCGTCCAGAGCACGTTTTGATTGTCGTCGGGACGGACGACGCTTCTCACCTCGGCGTGCTTTCCAGCCGCATCCACGTCGTATGGGCGCTCGCCACCGGCGGAACGCTCGAAGACCGCCCGCGCTACAACAAGTCGCTTTGCTTCGACCCGTTCCCCTTCCCCGAAGCCACCGAAGCGCACCGCAAACGGCAGCAGAGCCTGCACCCGAAGCTCACGCTGACTGATTGCTACAACGTGTTGGAGAAGCTGCGGCAGCAAGGTGGTCCGCACAGTCCTCTGTGCGGTCAGGGTGCTGAAGACCCCGCGCCGGAACCGCACAGAGGACTGTGCGGACCACTTTCCGCGAAGGAACGTGAAATCCACGAGCAGGGCCTCGTCTCCGTCCTGCGCCAGCTCCATGATGAGCTGGACGCCGCCGTGGCGGAAACTTACGCCCTGCCGCCGGAGGCAACCGACGACGCCATCCTCACGCACCTCTGCGCCTTGAACGCGCAACGCGCCGCCGAGGAGCAGCAGGGCCGCGTGCGCTGGCTGCGGCCGGCATTTCAAACGCGGAATGCGGAAGGGGGAATGCGGAGTGCGCAGCAGGCCGCGCTCGACATGCCCGAGGCATCCGACACTCCCCATTCCGCGCTCCCCACTCCGAAATCCAAACAGCCCTGGCCCAAACCGCTGCCGGAGCGCGTGCGCGCCGTGGCCGACGCCCTCACCACCACGCCGCAGACCGCCGCGCAGGTCACCACCCGCTTCAAAGCCGCCAAAGCCGCCGAGGTGGAGGAGATACTGGACACCCTCGTCCTCATGGGCCGCGCGCGGGAAGAGGCGGAAGGGTATGTGGTGAAGTGAGCGCAGGCCCGTAGGCCGGATGTGTCCGGCGCGTAAAGCCCCGTAAACACGAAAGGCAAGTTCGCCGAACTATCCGGCCGGGTTTGGGGAGCCTTCGCAGGCCAAAGAACCCTCGCGCGAAACGCTGCTGCAACATCTGGCGTCGGGCGAGTTGGTCGAAGTCCGCGTGATCGCCGCGAACCAGCTTGACGAAGCGGCTCCGAGTCCGGTGGCGACGGTGGTGGTGCGGTGAAGAACGGCGTTCGCGTTCCTGCCCGTCCTCGAAAGAGCACCGCCAGGTGAGGACAGGTGAAATCCATGCTCCATCGGCTTCACTGCTTTCATCTCCCCAAGTTTCATCGATCACAACCCGTTCGAGGACGAGTTCGAGTAGGAGGACGAGGACGACATCCCGTGCCCCGGTTTCCAGCCCGCGCCCCCCCAGAACCAGCGCTTGCAAAGCACGCCAAACTCGCCATGAACTCCGGCTCTTATGCCCGCCACCCCCGTCATCAACCTCCGCAAGGGACACGCCGTCCGCTACAACAACGACATCTGCGTCGTCTCCGACTTTGAACTCAAGACGCCGCCGCGCATGGCTTCGTTCGTGCAGATGTCCGTGCGCAGCATCACCATCGGCAAGATGTACAACCTGCGCATGACCTCCAACGAGTCGCTGGAGTCCGTGAACCTCGCCCGTGACGCGCATGAATACAGCTACAAGGACGGGGACGGCTACCACTTCATGCACCCGGACACCTTTGAGGATGTGCTCCTCGGAGAGGACATGGTGAAGAAGGAAAAAGATTATCTCATCGAAGGCCAGAAGTACCTGATCCTTCTCGCCGACGAGGTGGTGGCCGGCATCGAGCTGCCCGCCTCCGTGGTGATGAGCGTGGCCGAGTCCCCCGAAGGCGTGAAGGGCGACTCCGCCAACAACGTGTACAAGGAAGCCATCATGGAGACCGGCCTGCGCGTGCAGGTACCGCTCTTCATCGGCCCGGGCGACAAGATCAGCGTGAAGACCGAGGACGGCACCTATCTGGGCCGCGCGAACTGAGTTCCGGCTGATGGATTCGATTCAAGGCAACGCCCGGCTGTGAGAGCGGCCGGGCGTTTGTGTGTGTGAATGCAGCAGGGTGGCGGCAAGGCCGCCGCCCGTCGTCACTTCGCGGGCAGATAAGCCGCGGGAAGGTCGATTTTGAAGCGCCAGCTCACGACTTCAGCAGGCTGGGCGGCGTCGCGCTGGAAGCTGAGGCTGAGGGCGCATTCCTCACGCCGCAGCCTGTGGGGGATCTGGTAGCGCACGATCATGGTGGCGGGATCATAGGCCGCCGGGACGGTGCCCAGGCCGGCGATGCGCAGTTTGATGCTTTCCGGGAGGATGGAGCCGAGTTTCTTGAGGTCGGCCTCGATGAGCGGCATGCGGTCGGTGACGATGGCGTCGGGCCCCGGTGTGAGCTGGATGAGCTGCTCGCCCTTGTCATTTTTCGCGTCGGCGACGAGGAATTTGTTCGAGCCGACGTCGCCGCGTCCGCGGAAGCTGGTGGCGAGCTTGAAGTTCGTGTCGCTGTCCCCATGGATGATGTAGCGGCCGAGTTTGCCGTTGGGCGTGTCCCAGGTGACTTTCTGGCCGTTGACGGTGACGAGGGACTCGTAGCCAATCTGGAGGCCGGTCTCCATGATGGCGTCATCGAAGCTGCCGTAGGGATAGGCGAAGGAGGTGCATTTGATTTTGAGGTTCTGCTCCAGGAAGTCGCGGGAGTCCTTCAGCTCGGACACGATCCACTGCTGCACGTCGGCGTCGGTCTTCGCGTTGCGCGGGCGTTTCTTGAGGCTTTCATGGGAGACGCTGTGGCTGCCGACCTCGCAGCCGTTTTGCATCATCTCCCTGATCTGCTCCCAGCTCATGGAGCGGCCGCCGCCGCCGACGTACTTTTTGTAAAGGTAGATGGTGAAGGGGAAGCCGAGTTCCTTGAGTACGGGGTAGGCGTGGGAGTAAACGCCTTCCCAGCCGTCATCCATGGTGATGACGATGGACTCTTCGGGGATGTTTTTCTCACCGCGTTTCCAGGCGATGACGTCGCTGAGGGGGATGACGGGGATTTTGGAGTCTTTGACGGCCTGCATCTGCTCGCGGAACTTTGCGGCGGAGATGAGCATGGGGCTGCCGCCGCGTTCGCGGAAGTCATGGTAGCCGAGGATGGAGACGACGGAGGATTTGTTGAGTTCGAAGGCGGGCGCGGCGGGAATTTCGGGTTCCGGCGCGGCGGTGGCGGACATGGCGGACTCATGCAGTTTTTTCTCGATGGCCTTCTCCTCCTCGGTCAGCGCGGGTTCGGCGGGTTTCGGGGGGGGCGGCGGCTTCGGCGCGACGCCGCTCTGTTCGGCGAGACGGCGCAGTTTGTCCTCGATGCGTTTGCAGGACGGCAGTGCGCCGAGGGAGAGGACGGTAAGGAGCAGAAGGTGGAGCAGGCGCATGGCGGGTCAGTCGGCGGGGCGCGGCCGTGTGAGGATGAGGCTCTTGAGGATCAGCCTGGGGTTGTTTTTGTCCCCGGCGGTGAGGCGCAGTGTTTCGCCGCGATGATCACGGGTCAAGACAAGGCTGCCGACGCGGAAGATGCGGAAGGTGCGGGCGTCCTTCGTGGCGCGGGCGGCGCCCAGGGGCTTTGCGAGCGTCTGGTCGTTGAATTCGACGCGCAGCGGAACCTCGGCGGACATGTCCGGGCAGGCGTATTGCACGAGCACGTCGTAAGTGCCGGCGGCGATGGCCTCGATCCGCCATTCCGCCTCTCCCACGACGGCGGCGGTGGCATCAGGCGGCGGCGTGGGATCGAATCTGCCGGCCAGGGCGGGGGAAAGGGCGATGAGGGCCTGCCTGCGCTCCAGGGGCGGCGTTTCTGGCATGGGGACCGGCATGGGCATCCCGCCGGACGGTGCCTGCTGGGCGGCGATGAGGTCCACCACGCCGCCGGAGCTGATGATCTGCTGGATGCGGGTGATTTCGGCCTGGTAGGCGGCTTTGTCCGCCGCGCTATCGGCCTGGCGCTGCAATTCGAGGAGGTATTTGCCCAGCAGGGGGATGTGGCGCGCGCTGAGTTCCTTTTGATAAATGGCCTCCATCTGCCGCAGCCGCGTGGCGGGCGGGGCGGGCTGCTGCGCCGGGGCGGCACCTGTGCCTGTGGCAAGAAGCAGAATGAAAGCGAGGCGTGTCATGGTTTGGGGGCTCCATTTTCAGGCGCTGCGAGCGCCCAGGCTCCGGCGGCGTTCCGCCTGGCGGCGTCCTCCCGTGCCACGAGCGCGTTGATGAAGGCTTTTTCGGAGGCGTTGCGACGCGAGTCGGGTGATGGCGGCGCGGCGGCGGCGAAGCCGTGATCCACGAGCACATTCTGATACAGGCCGGCGTCCGGCAGGAACAGCAACGCGGCGAGGGTGCCGTCCTTGTCGCGGTCAGGCCGCACCAGCAGCCGCAAGGGCCTGCCGCTGAGATAGCCGGCGGTGAAGTCGCGCGCGATGCGGCCCATGGCGGCCGCGTCCTCGTCGTCGATGCCGAAATGCTTCGCAAAAGGCCGCAGGCCGACGTCTTTTTCGTCCGCAGGAGCGCAGTCGATCCACAGCAGGCGCACCGGCAGGATGTGGCCTTCGTGGAGGATTTTGAAGCGTTCGCCGGAGAGGGGCGGCTCGTCAGCGAGCCGCGCGTCCGTGATGCTCTCGAAGCCGTTGAGTCCGCCGCTGCTGGCGATGAGGGCGCGCAGGCTGGCGCCTTCTTTGACTGCGGCATCGAGCTTTTGCAAACGCCTGGTCTCGGCATCAGTCTGTCCTTTCAGGGCGGGTTTTGAGGAGGCCAGCGCCCGCAGGGCGGTGAGGTAGGCAGAGGTGGCATTGGCGCGTGCGGCGGCCAGGGAGGACTTCAGGCTGGCGGCAGCCTGCTGCATCGTGAGGGTGGCGCCGCCCGGTGCGGCCGCCGACGCTGTGGCCGGCGTTTCAGCGGTGGCGGGAGCGAGGCGCAGATTGCGCACGCGGATGATGTTGGCGGGATAACCTGCGGAGGCGCTGAAGCGCAGGGTGACGGGCGAGCGTGTGAATTGCAGCGGCCCGACGCGCATGGCGGCGAAGGTGGTCTCGTCCGTGCTGCGCCGCACCTCGAAGGAACGGCTGTTCTCAGGGGCGTTTCCCAGCAGCGTGACTTCATTGAACTCAAACATCGCGCCCTGCTGCGGCTGGAGCTTCGAGGAGGCATAAATGCTGCCTGCCACGGGCGCGTCGCTCATGTTCACCTCGAACTCCAGGTGATAGGCGCCGGGGGGGAGGGGAAAGTTCAGCCACTCCGCTCCGCTGCCCTTGGAGCGCCAGCCGCTGAGCGTCTCGCCGGAGGATTGCGCGGAGCCGGTCAGCCGTGCCAGGGCGAGGGGCAGGGGGGTGGCGAGGCTGGAGACGGTGCCGGCGTAAAGCGCCTTCAACTGGTCGTGGCGCTGGCGGATGGCCCGCGCCTCCTCGTAATCGCCCGTCGCGGCGACTTCCTCCTCCGCTTTGACGAGGGCGCGCTCGTATTGCCCGGTGAGCAGTTGCGAATCGGTCATCACCTGGCGCAGGAACGCGGCGCGTGTGCTTGTGAGCGCGGGCGGCTCCGGTGTCTGCCCGTGCAGCGCCGGAATGGCGAGCAGCAGCAGCAGGCAGGCTGGCGGCGCGGGCTTCATCGGGAGGAGGGCGCCAGCTCCACGCCCAGTAACTGCATGAGGTTGTTGGTGACGAGCGATTGCGCGGCCAGGGTGAGCATGCCCGCGCCGTCGGTGATCTTCAGGATGCCCGCGCTGCGCTCCTCCGGGCCTTTCAGCGTGGTCTCGATGGCCGTGGTGAGCGTGAAGCGGGCTTCTTTGATGAGCAGCCGTCCGCCCTCCGCCACGCCGCAGCGGTACCGCAGCATCACCTCGTACCCGCCTGGCGGGAGCGCGGGCAGCTTCCAACTGGCGGAAGCCCCGGCCTTCGACCAGCCGGTGATCGCGCCGCCTTCAAGCCGGAGGCCGGACAAGGTCGCGGCCTCCAACGGCAGTTTCACGCGCTCCGGCAGCAGCGAGGTCTGGAGCGAGAGCTCGCGCGTTTGCAGCAGCAACAACTCCTTGTCGAGGCGGGAGAGTTCGTTTTGCAGGCGCTTGCGCTCGTCGCGCGCTGTGATGGCCGCGTCGTAATCGCGCGCGTCGGCGAATTGCTTCTCCAGCGCCGTCAACGTCGTGATCTGTTGTTTGAGAGGAGATAGGCCCGACTCGATGAGGCTGCGCTCGTAGCCCAGCCGCAGCAGCGCGATCTCGGGACTCGCCCCAGGGTCATCCGTGCGTGGCCCGGCTGCCGCGCCCGGCATGACAAGGCCCGCTGCAACGAGAATGCTGGCGAGGATGAGACCGGATTTCACACTGGGGGAGGAGAGGGCGATGCGCTGGATGCTAAGCCGGGTTTGCAAACCCTCAACGATCATGTTCAGGCGCGGGCGCGGGGCGTTTTCCCGCCACGCTGCGGATTTCCCCCTTTGCCAGACGCGTGACGAGTTCCTGGCCCTCCGTGATCACCGCGGCATCCATGAGCACGCGGCCGGAAGCGTCCGTAGTGCAGGAAAATCCGCGCGCGAGGACAGAGGCCGGATCGATATGTCTCACCAGTTCCGCGCGTGACTCCAGGCGGTCGGCGAGGCGGTCGAGCCGGCGCGCCAGCCCATGCCGGAGGCGCTGGGAGAGTGTCTCGGCACGATGGACGGCATCGGCGAGCCGCACCTGCGGATGATGCGTGGCGAGGGTGTGCTGCTTCCCGGTGAGATCATCCGCCCACGCCTGCAATCGACTGCGGACGGCTTCACGCAGACGCGATTCGGCCTCGTCGGCGCCTTGCTCGGCCTGTCGCAGCAGATGTTCCGGCGCATGCTGCAGCGGTCCCTTCGCGGTGAGGTCGATCACATGCTGGTGATGATCGAGCAAGGTGCCCACACGCGCGCGCAGCGTGCGGGAAATCGTTTCAAAGTGACGTTGCAGTTCGCCCACATCGGGCGCGAGCAATTCAGCAGCGGCGCTGGGCGTCGGAGCGCGCAAATCAGCGACGAAATCAGCGATGGTGAAGTCGATTTCATGCCCGACGGCGGAAATGACCGGCACCGGGCATGATGCGATGGCGCGGGCGAGCACCTCCTCGTTGAAGCACCACAGATCCTCCAGACTGCCGCCGCCGCGTCCGACGACGATCGTGTCCGGCACGGGCAGGCCGAAGTTCCCGGCATCGCCGAGCACTTCGAGGGCGCGGACGATCTCCAACTCGGCCCCCTGCCCTTGCACGCGCACGGGAAACACGAGCACGCGCAGCCACGGCGCACGGCGCGTGAGGATGTTCAGCATGTCCTGGATCGCCGCACCGGTCGGCGAGGTGACGAGGGCCACGACACGCGGAAAGCGCGGGATGGGCCGCTTGTTTTCATCGTCGAACAGGCCCTCGGCATGCAGCTTGCGTTTCAGCGCCTCGAATCGCTCCTGCAGCGAGCCTTTGCCTTTCGCCTGCACTTGTTTGACGACCATCTGATACTGACCGCGCGGTTCATAGACGCTGATCTCGCCATGCACCTGCACGAGCGCGCCGTCTTGCAGCCGCACATTGCCGCGGGCGGCGGCTCCGCGGAAGAACACGCAGGAGAGCTGCGCTCCTTCGTCCTTCAGCGTGAAGTATTGGTGGCCGGAGGTTTGCAGGCGGTGGTTGCTGATCTCGCCCTCGACCCACACGCTGCCGATGTGGCCCTCCAGCACGTCGCGAATCTCACGCGTGAGCTGGGTGACGGAGAGGATGTCGGCTTCGCCGGGCATGGTGTCCGATGTGGCACAGTCGCGGGCAAAGTCCAGCCGCGTCAGAACACGAGATTCCACGCCCAGCCGATGATGCCCGAGGCCACCGACCACCAGCAGCGGCCCACTTCCGCGAGGCCCAGTCCCGGTGACGGCGACGCGGCGAGAAAGAGCGTGATGAGGAGGAAGGCGTTGATGAGGAAGATGAGCATCATCGAGAAGAACTCGCCGTTGCGTTTGAGGTCGCCCTGCTCGGCGAGCACCGTTTTGACCGTGTAGGTGGCGTGGAAGAACCATGTCAGGCCGACCAGCGCGTAGAGGATGCGCAGCGGTTTCAGGCTTACCGTCCACTTCCAGAGCGGGATCGCGTGCGCCGTCTGCATGTCCAGAGCCAGCCCGGCGACGCCAAAGACGATCAAGATGATCAGCGTGTAAAACGGGACCAGATAGGGGGCGAGCGTGATCCAGGTGTTCGACTTGTCTGTCTCGACGTAGCCGCCCGTCGCGCTGACCTTCCAGTCGAAGATGCGTCCGCCAAACATGCGCGCGGTGAACAGGTGGCTGAGTTCATGCCCAAACACATAGGCCGTCACCGGCCGCAGACCGCTCAGATAAGCGATGCCCCAGAGCGCGCCGCCAAAGCTGAAAAAAATGAATTCTTCGGAGCGCAGAAAATCCATCCGTGTGACTGCCCGCCAGAGCATGATGATGAGCGTCATGGCGGTCACCAGGCAGGCCGGAGCGAGAAAAAGCCCGCCGATCCAGCGCTTGAAGATCAGCAGGGTGCGATCCCGCCGCGCATCCCGGCGGTTGTTGATGCCGGCTGGGCGGTGGCGGTTTTCTTGGAGGTGTCGTCTCAGGTTTGCGGAGGCCATGAGGATCTCCATATATTTAAACTTTGTTAAACATTTTCACAATTCAAATGTGAATATGTGAACAAGACGGGGAGGTGCCTGCCCTCATTTATTTCTCATCCAGGGCGCGACGGATGCGGTATTTGATGGCGAGCTGGTGTGCCGGGGTGTTGGCGAAGGGCTGGTTGCGGATGCGCTCGATCTGGAGCAGGGCGCTGCTCTGGGTGGCGTGATGGTAGCTGCCGGTGTGGGCGATGGCGAGCAGCCGGTTGATGTAATCGAGCTGGAGATTCTGCCGCAGGGTGCTGATGGGCCGCGCAGGGTCGTCTCCGGTGCAGATGGCGGTGGTGAGGGAGTTCAGCACTTCATCGACGCTGACCTCATTCCCATAGAGCGCGGTGTCCTGGATGCGCTGGAGCGTGAGCGGATGCAGGAGGTGGGAGAGGAGGCCGGTCTGCATGCGAAAGATGATGTCGTGGATCTTCGGATCTTCGGTGCCGTCGCCGTGCTCGAAGCCGCGGCGCTGCTGCTGGAGATGTGCGTAGAGCTCGGGCGGTGCGGCGAGCGCATCCGGGGCGAAGGCATGCTTGGCCATGGCGAGGAGGGCGCGGCGTTGCTTGTCCGCCTCGACCGGTTTGAGCGGAGTGATGCCGGCCGCCTGGCCCTGGACGGCACGCTCGACATAGGTGCCGCCGACATAGCGGGAGATGGCGGTGAGGGCGCTGTCAGCATCCTTGATGAGGGCCATGTAGGCCTGGCCGACCTGCTGCCAGCTCTTGCCGGGATCGGTGACGTCTTTGAGGATGTTTTTCAGCTCGCCCTGCACCATTTCGCAACGCTGGGTGCCGTAGGCGATGGGATCACTGCTCATGTCAAAGAGCATGGCACGGGGGTCGATGGCCTTTCCAGGAGCGCGCATGTCGTCCGCGTCGTTGGCGAAGGCGAGTTCCGGCTTGTGCGACTGGCTGGCGATGACTTCGAGGCGCTTCTGCTCCTCGACGGGATCCTCCAAGGATTCGCTGTAACCGAAATTGATGGCCCAGTGGTCATAGGGGCCGGGCTTGGTGGTGAAGTACTGGCCTTGTTTCACGCCTTTGGGCGCGATGTTGACGGGCGGGTAGTCCATGACGGAGCCGGTGAGGCCGGCTTTCTCCGTGATCTCGGCCTTGTGGATGTTTTCCGGGCTGTGGAGGTGGCTGGAGCGGAAGTTGTGGTTCAAGCCGAGCGTGTGGCCGACTTCGTGCAGGGCGAGGTAGTAGAGAGATTCTTTGATGAGGCGGTACATCTCGATGCGGTCGCTCTTTTGCAGACGCAGCATGGTCTGGCCGAAAAGGACGCCCTGGCGTGCGGAACCGCAGGCTTCGCAGGCGTGGGGATTGAAGGCGGTGGATGCCTGCATGCCGTCGCCGAGGTCGGCGAAGAGCTTGCGCGTGAGCAGCCGCTTGGTGACAAAGCTGTACTCCAGCATGATGTCCGCGCCGAGGATCTGGCCGGTGCGTGGATTGGCAAAGCTGGGGCCGTAGCCACCGAAGGGCGGCTTCACACTGCTGGTCCAGCGCAGCACGTTGTGTTCGATGTCACCGGCATCCCACTTCGCGTCGTCGGGCTGCTGCTTGACGACGACGGCGTCCCTGAAGCCGGCGGTTTCAAAGGCCTCGTTCCATTTGAGGACGGCGGCACGGATGGTGTCGCGGAATTCGACGGGCGTGGTGTTTTCGATCCAGAAGACGACGGGCTCCACGGGTTCGCTCAAGGCGGTGCCGGGCTTCTGCTTCACCAGATTCCAGCGGTGGATGACATCGCGGTAAGGCGCGGCATCGAGACTGGTCATGTCGGTCACCTGGTGGGTGAAATAGCCGATGCGCGGGTCGTCCAGGCGCGGCTTGAAGTCGTTCTCCGGCAGGGCGATGAGCGTGTGCTGCACCTGCACGGTGATGTAGCGCGCATCGGTGATGTCCTCGTCGTGCTTGCCGGTGGGCGTGGGGTTTTCAAAAACGTACTCGGCGATGACGGCGGTGTTTTTGGGATAGCCGTTGATGCGCATGACCTTCGTCTTCGGCTCGGACAGACGGCCGAGCAGCGATCTGTCCCCGCCGCTGAATTTCACCATCGTCAGCGTCTCGCGCAGGAAGAGGTTCGTGGCGGAGATGAGGAATCCGTCCGCGTCCTCGGCGGCGATGTTCTCGCTGGCCAGGATGGCCTGGCTGATGTTCGCGTTGCGCGCGCGGACCAGGGGACTCTGCGGGTCGAAATAGATCGAGGTGTTCTTTTCGATGAACTCGACGCGGTCGAAGACCTTGCGCAGGACAAAGATGGTGGAGTCGCCGTAGCGGCCGCGGTTGTGTCCGGCGCCCACGGGGCCGTCCACACTGTGATTGAAGTAGATGAACTCAGTACCGATCTGCGCCTTCGCGATGTAGAGCCACGGCGCGCCTTTTTCCGTGTCGAGATACATGCGGAAGAGGCCGTCCACCCGGCTGAACCCCTTGGTGAAATCCGCGACGGATTTTTTCTTCGGCTTGTTGTCCTCGGCAGGCTTGGCGACCGATTGCTGGGAGGCGGGAGCCTGGACTGTCACCTGGGAAGCTGGAGCAGCCGGCTGGGCCGGGGGATTTGATGGAGCCGGGGCAGGGGAGGGCTTCGGCTTGTCAGGAGCGGGCTTCGGTTCCGGTTTGGGCTCTGGTTTTGGCTCCGGCTTCGCGGGGGCCGGCTTCGGCTCCGGTTTGGCCGGTTCCGGCTTTGCAGATGGATTGGCCGCCTGGGCGGCGCAGAGGCTGAGGATGGCTAGGACGCTGAGCAAAACGGAGCGGCTGGTCATGATGGGCGCGGGTTGTGAGGTGCGGAATCTAACGAACAACGGCCCGGCACGCACTTCTTTGTGCAAGATTGTTGGGAAAGAGGGGGGCGGCGCATTTTTGACGGAGGACTTGTTCATGCGCCTCTTTTTGCACATCAAGAGGTTGAAATGAGGCCTGGCACATGCCAGCCGGGATATCACCCAGCCGCAGCGTTGCTTGAAGCGAGTTCCACGGCTTGACTCGCCACGCTGGCTCGCTTGAGGTTGCCCGCCCTCGCCATGGAACTGATTTCGATCGTCGAAGCCCTCCTTTTTGCCTCCCAGGAACCGCTGGGCGTGCCGCAGATGTGCGCGGCTGTGAAAGAAACGGCGAAGGACATTTTGCAGACTGCGGCGGAGCCGGTGGCTGATGGCGCGGCTGAGGAGGGACGCCATGTCCCGGAGTGGGTGGCTCCGCTGGCCGGGACGACCGAGGAGCAGGTGCGCGCGATCTTGGACGAGCTGATTTCCCGTTACGGGTCGGAGAAACATGCCTTCACGCTCGTCGAACGCGCGAACGGGTGGCGGATCGCCGCGCGCGGCGAATATGCCGAGTGGTGCCGTGCCTTGTATCCGGGCAAGAAGATCCAGCGCCTGAGCCAGCCTGCGCTCGAAACGCTCGCCATCATCGCCTACCGCCAGCCCATCACCAAGGCGGGAGTCGAGGCGGTGCGCGGCGTCTCGGTGGATGCGATGGTGCAGATGCTCATCGACCGCGGGCTGGTGAAAATCGAAGGCCGTGCCGACCTGCCAGGGCGTCCGCTGCTCTATGGCACGACGGAGTCCTTCCTCGACCATTTCGGCGTGCGCAGCCTCGATGACATGCCAAATTCAGCCGAGCTTCGTCGTGTGAAGCTTCCAGCGGCGGAAGATCACGCGGTGGCGAACGGCGGGCCGCCGCAGGAACAGCAGCTTTCCCTGGCTCCAGTCACCGCACCTGAAGAAGCGGCCGTTTCAGCCGAAACCTAAACCATCTCTCCTGCGGTCATGTCCCTCGATGAAGTCCGCATAAAGATCGACAGCATCGATCAGCACCTGCTGCGCCTTCTCAACGAGCGGGCCGAGCTCGTGCATGCTGTCGGGGAGATCAAACGCAAGGACGACCTCGACATCTATGTGCCTGGCCGTGAGGACAAGCTGCTGCGCAAGCTGGTGGAGATCAACCGCGCGCAAAACGGCCGCCTCACCGAGCGTGCGATCCGCGCCATCTACCGTGAGATCATGAGCGCGGCCCTCGCGCTGGAGAACAATCTCAAGATCGCCTACCTCGGCCCCACCGGCTCATGGACGCACCAGGCCGCGGTGAACAAGTTCGGCCACTGCGTGGAATACCTCCCCGAAGCCAGCACCGAGGGCGTTTTCGGCCGCGTGGCGGCGCAAACGGCCGATTACGGCGTGCTGCCCATCGAGCATTCGACCGAGGGCGCGGTGCATCACACGCTCGACCACCTCGCGGACAGCGCGTTGCAGATCTACGCGGAGATTTTGTGGAAGGCCGATGCCGCCGTGATGGCGCAGGGCGGCGGCACCGCGATCACGGAAATTCACGGCCGCGCACAAATGCTGGCGCAGTGCCGCCCGTGGCTGGAGCGGAATTTCCCGGGCGCGAAACTCGTCGAGGAGGCCAGTTCCAGCGCCGCCGCCGCCCTGGCGGAACGAAACGCCGGCATCGCCGCCCTGGGGACTCCGTTGAGCGCCGAGCTGCATGATCTGCGCGTGGTCGCGACTTCGCCGAGCGAGCACGCCACACAAACGCGCTTCATCATCCTGGGCCGCCGCTCCGGGCCGCCGTCCGGTCATGATAACACGATGCTCATGATTCATTCACACGACCGTGTCGGCGCGCTGATGGAGGTGCTGCAGGCGTTTGCCGCGCGAAACATCAATGTGCGCCAGATCGAGAACCGTCCCACACCTTGCGGCACCCAGGCCCGCTTTTTCCTCGAAATCAGCGGCCATCACTCAGATGCCGCGATCCAGCAGGCGGTCGCCGCGCTCGAGGGACATGCCGCGCAGGTCAAAATGCTCGGCAGCTACCCCGCCCCGGCCTGGGTGGAGGAGCGCTGAACGCGGCGCGCCTCTCAAATGGGAGGTAGATGCGCCCAAACAACCGTAGGGGACGTTTGACATCCCGGTTCCCCAGCACCTAACCTGACCGCCGCCCCACCGTTTCCGCAGTTCATGCAAGACACCCCCTCGCTGCCTGAGAAGGAGTTCCGCTCCCACGCCCCCGGTTATTGGTCCGAAAAGCATGTCATCGCTGAAGACTGGGGCAGCGCCGCCTGGCAGCTCAAAAACCGGATCACCACCCTCCGGCAACTGGAGGAACACCTCACGCTGACCGAGGAGGAGCGTGCCGGTGTCCTGCTCTCCGGAAACAAACTGGCCCTGGCCGTCACACCCCATTATTTCAATCTCATGGATGCCGCCGATCCCGGCTGTCCCATCCGGCGTCAGGTCATCCCGCGCATCGAGGAAACCTGGGAGGATCCCGATGAGATGAGCGACCCCTGCGGGGAGGACAGCCACATGCCGGTGCCAGGGCTCGTGCATCGCTATCCGGACCGCGTCCTCTTCCTCGTCACCGACCGCTGCGCCAGCTACTGCCGCTACTGCACCCGCAGCCGCGTGGTGTCCGGAGCCGGGGAGCAGGAGCTTCACACTGAGTTCGAGGCGGCTTTTCGCTATCTGGAGCGCCACACGGAAGTCCGCGATGTGCTCCTCTCAGGCGGCGATCCGCTGCTCTTTTCCGATGCGAAGCTCGACGGCATCCTCACACGCCTGCGTGCCATCAGGCACATCGAATTCATCCGCATCGGCAGCCGCGTGCCCGTTTTCCTGCCGCAGCGCGTCACCCCGGAGTTGTGCCGGGTGTTGCGGAAACATCATCCGCTCTGGCTCAGCATCCACACCAATCATCCGCGGGAGCTGACAGCGGAGGTGCGCGACGCCCTCTCCCTCCTGGCGGACCATGGCGTGCCGCTGGGCAACCAGAGCGTGCTGTTGCGCGGGGTGAATGACAGCGCGGAGGTGATGAAAAGCCTGGTGCACAAGCTGCTCATGTGTCGAGTGCGCCCGTATTACCTCTACCAGTGCGATTTGATCCGGGGTTCCTCGCACCTTCGCACCAGCGTGGCCGATGGCATCGAGATCATCGAGCAGCTACGCGGCCACACCACCGGCTACGCCGTCCCGCAGTTCGTCATCGACGCGCCGGGCGGCGGCGGGAAGGTGCCCCTGAATCCGGACTACGTCCTGCTGCGTGACGAGCAGCGCGTGCTCATCCGCAACTACGAGGGCAAAACCTTCGAGTACCCCGAGCCGGCGCTCGTGCGCAGGTGAGTGTTCAAGCCGCAGGCATGCGGCACGTCCGCAGAAAATCATTCCCACCGCGTGCCGCCCATGCCATGTTTCACGTCGCCATGATGATCCGACCGACCTTCTTCGCCGTTTTGTGTGCCTGCACACTGCCCGTGAGCCTTTTTGCCGAGGAGAAAAAGCAGGACAAGCCGGAGGAGCCGAAGAAGGAGGAAAAAAGAGAGGAAAAGCAGGACGAGAAGAAGCCGGAGGGTGACAAACCGGTCGTCACAGAGGGCAAGGTGACGGTCGGCGGAAAGGAGATCGCGTATCAGGCGAAGGCAGGGAGGCTCCCCATTTTGAAACCGGACGGCAAACCGTCAGCGCAGGTGTTTTACACGGCCTACACGATGAAGCATGTGGAGGACGTGTCGAAAAGGCCGGTGACGTTTTGTTTCAACGGCGGACCGGGCAGCAGCAGCGTGTGGCTGCATCTCGGCGCGTTCGGGCCGAAGCGCGTGGACCTGCCGCCGGACGGTCTGACACCGCCGAAACCGCCGGGCGGACTGGTGAGCAATGAATTCTCGCTGCTGGATGTGACAGACCTCGTTTTCATCGATCCAGTGAACACGGGCTTCAGCCGCGTCGAGGATCCGAAGAATCTGAACGAGTTCCTCGGCGTGCAGGAGGACATCCAGAGCGTGGGTGAGTTCATGCGGCTGTGGGTGACGCGGGAGCAGCGGTGGAAGTCGCCCAAATTCATCGCGGGAGAGAGCTACGGGGGCATTCGCGGCGGCGGGCTGGCGCAGCACCTCCAGCAGCGTCATCGCATGTATTTGAACGGCATCATTATCGTCTCCGGCCTGCTGGACTATGCAACGCTGATCGCCGGGCCGCTCAATGACACGCCGTATCTGGTGGGACTGCCCGCGCTGACGGCGACGGCGCATTACCATCAGAAGCTACCGGCGGATTTGCAGGCGGATTTCAAAAAGGCGGTGGCGGAATCGCGGGAGTTCGCGTTCGGCGAGTATGCCTCGGCGCTGCTCATGGGCGCTGACATGACGAAGACCGCGCGTGAGGCGGTGGTGAAAAAACTGGCCCGGCTGACGGGCCTGCCCACGAAACTCATTGAGGAGCAGGAGCTGCGCATCGACAGCGGGGTTTTCCGCGAAATGCTGCTGCGGAAGGAAAAACTCGTGTTGGGAGCCTACGATGCGCGTGTGACTGGCAGGGACGGTGATGAATCGGAGAATCACCCGCAGATCGAGCCCTTCATGCGCGTGGTGGGCAGCATCGCGGCGGCTTCCATGAACGCGTATCTGCGCGAGGAGCTGAAATATGAAAAAGACCTGCCCTACGAGGTGCTGGCGCCGCAGCCGAACTGGAATCACGGCAAGGGCAACAGCTACACGAGCGTGAGCGGCATGCTGGCCGACGCGATCCGGCAGAATCCGCACCTGAAGGTGCTGGCCCTGACCGGCTGGCGCGATCTGGTGACTCCGCCGGACAACATGCTGCTGAGCGTGCGCCAGATGCGTCTGCCGGACGAGCTGCGCGGCAACATCGAGTTCGCCGAATACGAGAGCGGCCACATGATGTACACAAACCGCCCGGACCTGGAGAAAATGCACGCGGACATCGCGGCCTTCATCGCAAAGACCCTGAAGTGAGGCAGGCAGGGGGGCTGCCAGAAGCGCAAAAAAAAGCCACTTTTGCCTAATTTAGGGCGCATTGACCCGTTTTCGACACTGGAAGTCGCATTCCTTCATCTCACACAACCATGAAACAAACCACGAAACTGCTCAGCAGCCTCTTCGTTGCCGTCCTTTTCGCCGGTTCCGCCTTTGCGGAATCGCGCACCTGGACAGACAGCAAGGGCCGCCAAGTCACCGCCTCATTCATCGGTCTCGATGGTGAGAACATCATCCTGCAAACCGCCGATGGTGCCACGCACAAGTTCCCGCTGACGAATTTGTCCGCGGAGGACCAGGCGCTGGCCAAGACCATGAAGCCCTCGGGACAGCCGGTGATGCTGGCGAATGCCACTGTCGCCCAGGCCGCCCAGTCCGTTGACCGCCTGGTGGCAGCCGGTCTTGTGCGCGCCAATCCAGAGCGTGTGAAAGGCGGCAAGAAACCGATCACCGGCTTCAACCCGATGGCCAATGACGAGCAGTTTGTGCGCCGCGTTTACCTCGACATCGTCGGGCGCATCCCGAACCACGCGGAAACGACGCAGTTCCTCCAGGATTCCAATCCCAACAAGCGCGCGAAGCTGATCGACATGCTGATCGACAGCCCCGGCTACAACAGCCACACGTTCAACTACTTCGCCGAGATGCTTCGTGTGAAGGACCGGCTTGAGCAGGACAACCTGCGCGGCGTCCCCTACATCAACTGGATGCAGGACCAGATCGCCAAGAACCGCCCCTGGAACGAGATGGTCTATGACATGCTGACCGCCTCCGGGAAGATGTGGCACAATGGCGCCGCGGGTTACCTGCTGCGCGATGCCGGCATGCCTCTGGACAACCTGGCCAACACGCTCGCGGTCTTCCTTGGCACCGACGTGGCCTGCGCCCAGTGCCATGACCACCCCTTCTCCGACTGGACCCAGCACCAGTTTTATGAAATGGCATCCTTCTTTGGCGCCACGACCACCAACATGCGCGTCGCCCAGGCCCGCAAGAAGGGCAAGGAGTCCCCGGGCATGATGAACGCGATGAACGATCTCATGCCAAAGATCGAGGAGCTGGTCACCAAGAGCGGCATGGACATCAAGCGCATCCGCAATGGCATCCAGAACTACATGGGGGCCAACCGCGCCATCGTCGGTGACATGGACAAAAACAGCCTGAAGCTGCCGCATGATTACAAGTACCCGGACGCCAAGCCCGGCGACATGGTCGAACCCAAGTTCATCATGTGGAGCAAGAGCGACAAGAGCCTTCCCGCCTACAAGCAGAAGGTCAAGGAGCCGACGGAGCTGCGCACCGCCTTCGCCAAATGGACCACCGAGCCGAGCAACCCCCGGTTTGCCATGGCGATCGCCAACCGCATGTGGAAACGCGCTTTCGGCCAGGGCATCTCAGAGCCGGTCACCAACATCGACGACCCCAAGCAGTCAGCGAACCCGGAGCTGCTTGTCCATCTGGCGGAGGAGATGAAACGTGTGAAGTTCGACATCAAATCCTTCATGCGCATCATCTACAACACCCGCGCCTATCAATCCGAGGCCACCTCGGAGAAGATCGCCATGGGGGAACCCTATTACTTCCAGGGACCGTTGCTTCGGCGCATGACCGCCGAGCAGGCTTGGGACTCCTACATGACGCTGGTGCTCGGTGATCCCGACAAATACACCAAGCCTCTCGAGGATCTCTACAGCCGCTCCATTGACCTTGACCTCAGCAATCCGAAACTGGATGCGCAGACCGTGCTCGTGAAATACGACGCCTACCGCAAGATGGCGGAAAAGGAACGCGCCCTCATGGGTGGTGGTCTTGCCGATGCCGGTGAGGACATGATGATGGAAGGCAGCAAGAAGGCAAAAGGCAAGGCGGACACCGCCCCGGCAGCCGGGATGATGGAAAACGCCTCGCGCAGTTACAACGGCATGGTGCTTCGCCGTGCTGCGGAGCTTGAGCAGCCCGCGCCGAACGGCCACTTCTTGATCGATTTCGGCCAGTCCCCTCGCTCGTTGATCGACGGCAGCATCAAGACAGGCTCCGTGCCGCAGGTGTTGATGATGATGAACGGCAAGGCCCAGGAGATGCTCACCAGCCCGGATTCGCTCATTTTCCGCACGATGGAAAAGGTGAAATCCCCGCCTGAAAAGGTCGAGACGCTTTTCCTCTCCGTCTTGAGCCGCCGCCCGACCCTTTCGGAGAAGGACATCGCCAAACGCGCTCTTTCGGGCGGCGACGATGGCTATGCCAACATGATCTGGGCCCTCATCAACACCCGCGAGTTCATTTTCATCCAATAACACATCCCAAACTCATCAACGCGCACCCGATACTTCCATGAAAACCGAATTGAACCGTCTCAATGAGATTTCGCGCCGCGAACTCATGCTCCGCACCGCCAAAACCGCCCTTGGCGTCAGCCTCCTGCCTGCGGGCTCTCCGCTCCTTCGCGCCGCGGAGGCAGCCAGCAAAAGTGGGCCAGGCACCCCTGGTTTTGGCAAGGCTAAACACGTCATCTACCTCTGGATGGGCGGTGGCATGACCCATATCGACACCTGGGATCCCAAGGATGGCCCCACCAAGGGTCCTACCGATCCCATCAAAGCCAATGCCGGTTCCGGCAACATGGACCGCCTCGGTGGCACGATGGAGAAGATGGCGAAAGTGGCGAACAAGTTCTCCATCATCCGCTCCATGAGTTCCAAGACGGGCGTGCATGAGTCCGGCACCTACATCATGAAAACCGGCTACGAGCCGCGCGGCACAATCGTCCATCCGGCCATGGGTGCCTGGGCCTCGCATTTCCTGGGCCGTATCAAGGGAGTGACCTTGCCGGACAGCGTGGTTGTGAACAGCGGCAGTTCCTATCCCGGCAACGGATTCTTCCCCACGACGATGAGTCCGATCCCGATCGCCAGCCCTGAGGCCGGCCTTCAGAACATCAGGCCGAGCGCCGGTGTTTCGGACAGCCAGTTCCAGAAGCGCCTTTCCCTCACGGATGAGTTCGACACCTCCTTCCGCAAGAAGTTCCAGTCCGAGGAAGTGAAGTCCTATTCCGAGTTCTACGATGAAACCATCAAGCTCATGAAGAGCGAGGACCTCAAGGCGTTCGACCTCAGTCAGGAGCCGGCGGCAGTCCGTGAAAAATTCGGCCGTAGCAACTTCGGCCAGGGCGCCCTGCTTGCGCGCCGCCTTGTCCAGTCGGGCGTGCGCTTCGTTGAAGTGCAGTTCGGCGGCTGGGACATGCACAACACCATTGACACCGCGCTTGGCAACACGGCCGCGACGATGGACAGTGTGTTCGCCACGCTGATCGAGGATCTGGTTTCCAACGGTCTCTTTGAATCCACGATGATCGTCATGGGTTCGGAGTTCGGCCGCACACCCGACATCAACGAAAACGACGGGCGCGACCATTACCCGCTTGCCTACTCCACCGTCCTCGCGGGCGGCGGTGTCAAGGGCGGCTTCGTTTACGGCTCCACCGACAAGGAAGGGCGCCGCGTCGCCGACAAGCAGGTCACCCCGCAGGACTTCCTGGCCACAATCGGCCACGGCATGGGCCTCCCGGTTGATGAAGTGGTCATGTCCCCCTCGAACCGTCCGTTCACGGTCGGCGACAAGGGCGTGCCGGTCATCGACATCTTTGCCTGATCGGGCAACGTCAATTCCATCCGCGCGGCACCCGGCCCAAAAGCCGGGTGCCTTTTTGTCGCCGCTCCAGTTCTTTTCCTGCTTGCGGCACCTTTTGAAGTCCTGATAATGGCGGCCCTCCAGCCCCTTCGCGTGAAGGGAAATTGCATGAGCAAGCTTACCAGCTCCCATATTGATGAACCCTCATTTGAAGACGCCATGTCGCGTTTGGACGAGATCGTCGCGGGCATGGAGGGCGGCCAGCCTTCACTGGAGGAGATGATCTCCAGCTACGAGGAAGGCGTGCGCCTGCTGAAACTCTGCCGCCAGCGCATTGACGGCGCGCGCCGACGTGTCGAACTCATCAGTGGCGACCTGGAGGCTGGAAAAGCCTCGCTCACCCCGTTTGAAGACACCCTGGCGGACGAGGAGTCCGCGGAAGCCCCTGAAAAAAACCGCCCTCAGACTCGCCGCCGCAAATCTGCCGGTAACGAAGGCGGCGAAATCCGACTTTTTTGACCTGTGGACACCACCGAACTGCCTGCCATCAACTCTCCCGCCGCTCTCAAAGCCCTGCCGCTGGAGAAACTGCCCGATCTCGCGGAAAAAATCCGCCGGACGCTCATCGAAACCCTCAGCCAGACCGGCGGCCACCTCGGTCCGAATCTTGGTGTGGTGGAGCTGACCCTCGCCATGCACCGCGTGTTCGACACGCCGAAGGACCGCTTCGTCTTCGATGTCGCCCATCAAGGCTACATCCACAAGATGCTCACCGGCCGCTGGGACAAAATTCACACCATCCGCCAGCACGACGGCCTCAATGGCTTTCTCCTCCGCACTGAAAGCGAGCACGACTGCTACGGCGCGGGCCACGCCGGCACCTCTCTTTCCGCCGCGCTCGGCATGGCCACCGCGCGCGACCTGGCCGGTGGTGACGAGCATGTCGTCTGTGTCGCCGGTGACGCCGCCTTCACCTGCGGCCCCGTGTTTGAGGCGATGAACAATGCCGCCGCGCACACCAAGCGCCTCATCATCGTCCTCAACGACAACGAATGGTCCATCGACCGCAACGTCGGCGCCATCGCCAAATACTTCAACGCCATCGCCACCAACCCCGGCTATGCCTCGCTGCACCAGAAGGCCGCGAA
>JAEUHJ010000080.1 GCA_016795375.1 Verrucomicrobiaceae bacterium | reverse complement strand
AAACGGCTTTTCCTTCGAGCGCTGGCACAACGTGCTTCTCCCAGGCGGCAGATCGATGAACAAAGTTCTGCCAGGCGGCCCAGCCTTCGGAGAATTCTGTTCCTGGTGGCGGAGCCATCAACCATCCTCCTTGCGTGACATGAAGTAGCTGGAAATCTTCTCGCATATTTGCGCAGGAGCGTCGTCGCTCCATTCGAGCATTCCTCCGAGGGTCTTCTTGATATAAGCCGGGTCAAAACTTTTCATTAGTTCACGGCGGCCGACATACTGACGGGTTCCGCGATCGCCATGCCATTCATGCCAGACATTGGTTTCAATATATCCTGGCTGGCCGACAGACCATTTTTGAACACGCCGAAGCCAAGTTGCGTAGTTCTCACGGCTGGCTTTTTGCTGATGTCCAAGGGCCGTCAGCATCGTGTGAGAATAGGTTTCCAACGGAACCCCTAGAAACGCAGCTGCGGCAATCCAATCCCCCGAACCTGCCAACGACAGGTCATAGAGGCCTCCGCCAGTGGTCCAGAAGTCGCGTCTAGCAGCCCATGCAAAGCCGGGATGTCCTTCACGATCTCCGTTTGCCGCCACGATTCCCGGCCTTGTGAGCCTCACCTCTCCACCGCGCTCCATCCAGTGTGCTTGTTTAAACATCTGGACCACATGTGATCCACCTTCGATAGCCTTCAAAAGCTTCTTCGGCCAATCGGGGTGTTCAAACCACAAATCGGCGTCCACCCATGCGAGAATCTGGCAGTGGTCCGGCACGCGTCGTGCCAATTCGTTAATGGCGGCTTCTTTCTGCCAGAGAACACCCCGCTGGGTCACATGTTCCACCCACCAGCCTGGAATCCCTGCAGTCACCGGCTGTGTTCCCTCAAGGCATATCTCCATGCCATACACCGTGATGCCCAAGGTCCGGCACTGGAGCAGGAAGCGCATCAAATTGCGCCTTGGCTCGGCGAACCCGGCGAAATTGAAGTGGGTGCAGAGCACGGCGACAGGGTGTCCGGCGGACGTGTGGGGGACGTGTTGTGGCGGTGGGATGATCAGCGGCGCGTTGTGCGAGGGGGTTGGCTGTTTGGCCGGGTTGTTTTTGCCGTTTGGTTTGCAGATGTCGGCTGGAGCGGGCATTTCGGCGCCCTTTGTCGCAGGCCGTCGCACCAGCGCATCAGCGACACGGATGTTCTCCCCCGGAAAATCGGCGGACGACCGGTTGCCCTCCAGACCCAAGTTCGGCCAGAGCGTGGACGTGGCGCCGATGTGCTCCGCGAGGCTGGGGGAGTGCATCCAGAAGTGGTGCCTGGTCCGCAAACACCAGTCGCCGATGACCGAATCGACGTTTTTTGTACCGTCGAGGATGCCTTTCTGCCGGTGGGCGACCACCTTGGCGTCGGAAAGAAAGGCGCGGGCTGCGGCATTGGGGAAGACCAGCGCCTGCGCTCCCCATGCCCGCCAGCCAAGCTCCGCATGGAAAAAGCCCGGGTTCTTCTCGGCACTGAGGTGACCGGGGGTGTGGAGTGAAACCACGCCGACGGCCGCGCCTTTCGGCCAGAGCTTGTCTTCCAGATAGGCGCGCAAATCGCGGCAGAAGATCACGTCATCCTGCACCATGAGGTAGGCGTCCGCATCGGGCTGGCGGAGATAAAGTTCCTGCAGGCCGAGAAAAAAATTCGACCAGGCTCCCAGCGCCGGACCTTTGCGACGGATGACCACAAGGGGGCCGCCGATGAGCCGGGCGGCCCAGGTGCGCGTGCCTGTTTCGGCGAACAGATGAACATGTTCCGTCCAGCCAGCCTTGCGCAGGGAGCGCAGCGTGCGGTGCAGTGTGCGCACCGCGCGTGGCGCCGTGGTCATGCCGACGGCCCAGCGTGCGACGTTTTGCGACGGGGGACGTGGCTTGTAGTCGCGACACCTCAGGCAATGCTGGATGGTGGTGCTCTGGTGGCGCGGGTGGTGGCATTGGAACACTTTCCGCCGCACATTGCCCCGGCAGGTGCGGCACTGCTGCTCGCCAGTCTGCGCACCGAGGTGGCGGCACGGGTGCGGTCGCGGTCCGCCCGTGCTGTGCGCCGGATCGGCGGATGACACGTCCAAGTAACGCATCACCAGCGGCTGCATCGTCGCGGCGGTGGCTGCGTCACATCCTGGGACACCACCCGCGTTTTTGACCTGCTGCAGCGCCTTGTAGAGGGTGGAGGCGACGATGCCATTGGGTTCCTCGGCCGTCGGCGGTGCACTGCGGCAGCACAGCGCACACTCATGTTCGTTCACCGCGCACAGCGCCGGATTTTCCGCGCCGGAGATGCCTAGGGCAAGCATGCAGGCATGTGTGACCTTTCCAGACGGCACCGGGAGCGGCTGGCGGTAGGGGCAGGTGTCGGGCGTTCGCGACATCACGATAGCTTCTGCGATTCAAACCCGCCTCACGGGTCTTTGCGCCTTGGCCGCAGCAGCCAGAGCACCAGCAGCGCTGTCAGCACACCCAGAACCGGGCCGGTCCATCCAGACAAGGATTTCGCCGCCGCCCAACGCGTACCCAGCCAGGTGACGCCCAGCCCAGAGATGATCGCGAGGATGATGCGGATGAGTGGCGAGCCTTCATCGACATCGGGTTCGCACTCGCGCCAGTGAGCTCCTCTAAAGCTGGTACCCCTTTTGCGAAGCTCCGCTTTGCTCATCAGTCTGTCGCATGTGTCGTGGTATCCCGAAGCGCACCGGTTGTCATTACAGCAACGCAGAATCCCAAATTGGTCAATGTCTGCCAGGAAATAGCCGCCAGGGAAAGTGCCAGGGGGATCACCGGGGTCGCCTGAGCAAAGGGGAAGAGTTGCGGCTCTCAGGAAGGCGTCACGCATGGATTCTTTCATAGGTAAAAAAGGGGGGACGCAGTGATGTTAGCGAGCGGCAGAGAAACACGGCAAGATTATTTTTCAGGAATTTCAGGGGGCAGGATCCGTGCCAGGCGCAGTCCGTCACGGTTTGTTCCCGATTTACGTCCTGTCATGTAGATCTCATCTTCTCCCATTCCCTCCGGATGCGTCGTAAACGACCCTCCATACACCTCTCCCATCTCGGAACTGCTCACCTTTCGGAGAACATGCCCCCATTCTCCGGCATTTCCCAGGGTGTCCCACAGTCCCTGATCGTTTGGCAGCAGGCGTGCGACGGCATTTACATGGACGCCGGAGTTCAGCGCCCCCCAGGCGAAAAGTGTTGTGTGCGCTCTTGCGTTCCCAAAGTCAAAGCTGCCCTTCGGCGCGGAGGTGGCCGCAGCCTTCCATTCCGCGCGCGTGGGCAGCCGGTATCCCGCGAAACTGTTCGTGTCGAAATCCGGCTCTGAGCCTGCAACCGCATACAGCCGTCCTGCAAGCTCCAAGTTTTCCTTCGCAGACAGCCAGTCGCAGTAATTCGCCGCCTGTTCCCAGCGCACACCATGCGCCGGTGCGTCCTTGTCTTCATCCCTGGCGGAAATGAACTGCTCGAACCGGGAAAATTCGGCCTGTGTGACCTCGCAGGCGCCGATAGCGCATCTGCGGTCGTCCGGCAGCCGGATAACGCGCATGTCCACGCCGGACGGTGTCACCCACCATCCCTTCCCGGCCGCGGGGAGGGGCGTTCGCGGCAGTTTTTTCTGCCACTCCGTCAGTTCGAGGTCCAGCGACCAGCGCTGCATCAAGGTGGCGATGGAGGAATGCACGCCGCCATCGGGATCTGCTGCGTAGGCATCGCGCAGCCATGCCAGGGTGCGTTCGTGCATCGAGGCCGGCAGCAGCGACGTCGGATACGCGCTCAAGGCCAGCAGCACTGCCTGCCGCACGCCGGCATCCTGCTCCACCAGCAGCCGTTGCACCAGCGTCTCCAGCGGAACACCGGCGGCGGCGGCATTGAGGAACAAAAAAGTGCGCAACGTGCGGTCGGCCTGCCGCCGCAGACATGGCCAGAAACTCTCCTCCCTGCCGAGGCAGAGTCCGGCCAGCAGCACATTGGCATGGGCTGCGAGGGCGGCCTCGTCATCGTTGCTCAGAAGCTCCGTCTCGGAACCGCCCGTAATTTTGATCTGCGGAGCCTTGAATCCTGCCAACAGTTCCCCGGCCCCGGGATGTCCCTTCAACGCCTGCACCACGGGCGGCGCGGCGGAGGCCGGAACCAGCCGCAGCAGCTTCACCAGTTCCGCCGGCGTCCCGGCGTGCAGGCTGGCCAGCACGGCCGCCACATGCTTTTGATCTGTTTCGATCCTTGCTGCATGCAGTGCTTTTTCCAGCAGGGGGGACAGCTTGTGGGCGCGATGGCCCAGCAGGGCTGCCCATGCGGTGGGCTCGCTCACGGATGTCACCAGCCAGCGGGCCGCGCTCTCGTCCACGCCATCGAGCGTGGAGTCACTTTCGTCAAAAGCTGTCAGTGCAACGTAAGCGCGCAGTTTCCGCCCATTGGCAGCCTCCGCGTTGTCCAGTATGGCGTGAAAAGTTTCCGGCGCGGGCGGGTGTTTTTCCAACGCCTGCTGGATGGCTGCGAAAGCCTCCGCGTCAGCTTCCAACATCGCAGTGGCCAAGACCGGAACATGGGATGTGTTGTGGTCCACAAGTGCCAGGCGTGCGTTCAGCCCTGCGGTGGTAGTCAGGGGCAGCGTGGAGGCTTCCGCCAGCCTTGGCAGCACTGCTTTTCTCCAAGGCTCGGCATGTTTCATCAGGGCCGCCACTTCGTTTGCTGGCGCGGACAGCACCCTTTCAGCCAGATCATCGCCACGCATGGCGGCGCGGAGTTCATGCAGGATCCATCCTCCTGCGCAGAGCATGATGACGCAGACTGCGGCCCAAGTTTGGGCGCGGTTCATGCCCTTTCGCATCCATCTGGCCTCTTTCTTCGTCCAGCGGACGTGCTTGGTGAGCAGACGCAGATGCAGCCACTCCCATACGCTTGGCAGACGGGCAGGATCGGGACGTGCGTGCCATTCACGGGCACGTTCACCCAGCCGGATTTCGGCGCGTCCGCGCAGCGTGTCCGCCTTGCGTGCCTGCAGCCAGTCGCGTAATGCCGGCACCATGTGGTCGTGTGTCAGTTGCCATGAGGACTGTCCGTCAGTGGTTTCCAAGGTGTCCACCGGCGTCAGCAGACGCAGGTCCGCGTCCAGTGCGTGGAGCAGTTCTTGAAAGGCCTTCGGGCGCTGTTCGTAGCCGGACGCCACGAGCAATTCCGCCTGTGTGCGCGCGGTGCCGCGCACATCTCCAGTTTCAGGCACGAAGAGTTGTAACACCTGCCGCGTCGCCTGTTCATGCATCCGGTGCGTTGCACGGGCGGAGGGTCCGCGAAAAGTTTCCTCCAAAAAAGTCACGGCCACGCCGCTGACGCCGCCGACCTGCCGCAATCCTTCCAAGCTCCATTCACGGTCACGGAACATCTGCGCGAACAACGCCAGGCGCACTGGCGACACCCGCCGGTGCTCCTCCAGGCTGCGAACCGATTCACGAATGAACTCATGGCCGGCCTTTGAAAGCACCACGGCAGGATCTTCCGGAAGGCAGCGGTAGGCGCGACCGAAGCTCTCCAGCACCATCTCCGCGTGCCGCAGTTCAAACAAGTCCACCAGCGCGCTGTTGTTGTTGTCCAGTTCGACGTCCGCCTCGGCAAGCAGGCGGCTGACGCTGCGCCAGAAGTCGTCGCGCACGAGCATGAGGATCTGGACCTGGGTGCCGTCACACTGCCGCAGCGTGTTCAGAAGCGCCGGTCCATCTTCGTGATCAGTGGCCTCCGCGTCGCTGCTGCCTGGCAGTGTCTCCCCGTGAGAATCCACCACCTCCGGGGACATGGCGGGTGATTCACCCGCCCGCAGCCATTGCTCCGTCTGGTCGATCACGATCAGCAGCTTGCGCCCGCCACGCAGCAATCCGTTGTGGCGGAGTTTTTGCAGCAACACCGGCGGTGATTCGCCAAAAGGGGCCAGCGACGGAAACTTTTGCCACAATGCCCGGGCCAGGCGTGTCGCATTGCCTGTGCTTCGCGCCTCATGAAACAGGACAGTGATGTGTTCCGCGCAGCGCGGGAGCAGCCCGGCCCGGATCAGGGATGACTTTCCGCAGCCCGACGGTCCGTAGAGTACGCCGACTCGAAAAGCGACCATGGGATCATCACTCTCGATGCGTTGCTTCCAGAAGCGCAGGCTCTCCGGCAGTCCGTGCCGGTCCCGCGGGCCGGGAACCAATGTCAGGAAAAAATCAGCGTCCCCCTGGTCAAAGGCCCGCAAACCACGCGGCACCACGCGGATTGCCGCCGAGTGCGGGCTGGTGGCCTGCGCCAAAGAGAGGGGAGCGACGGGAGCCTTGCCCGCCCCGGCGACCGCAGGCGGCTTTGCCACCACGGTCTCCCTCATGGAGGCATGCCATTGGCACAGATCATCCAGCATGTCGGTGGCCATGGCATAACGCATGCGGATTTGCGGCTGCAAAGCCTTCAGGCAGATGCGCTCCAACTCCTTAGGTACGCAGGGATCGATCTGGCGTGGCGGCGGCGGCCCGCCGGATTCCAGCAATTCCACCTGCTGTCGTGCCGACCCGCACGGAAACGCCTGCTGTCCGGTCAGCATCTCATAAAACACCACGCCCAGGCTGAAGATGTCAGACCGGTTGTTGATCAGGTGGTCCTCTCCGCGCGCCTGTTCGGGACTCATGTAACCCGGTGTTCCCGCCGCCAGACCCTCGCCGCCGAGTTCGCTCCAGCTTCGGGCCAGGCCGAAATCCAGCAGCAGTGGACGCATTTCAGCGGTCAGCATGATGTTCGCCGGTTTCACATCCCGGTGCGCCACGCCAAGCTTGTGCGCATGACTCAACGCCTCGCACAGGCCCGCCGCCACGTCCGTTGCCTCAAGGAAGGGAAGGCGCCTTTCGCCCAGATGCTCGCGCAGCGTGCGGCCTTCCACGTAACGTGAGATGATGCAGTAACCTCCCTCCTCCGTCGCGATCACGTCATAGATCGGCACGATGCCCGCGTGCTCCATCCGTGCCACCATCCGCGCCTCGGTCAGAAACGCCGCGTCAGCTGTGAATCCGTTTTTTTGCCCGTCTCGCCGTGTCTTGCGCAGGATTTTGATCGCGACCTTCCGGCGCAGCAGCTCATCCTCCGCAAGGAGCACCTGGCCAAATCCGCCCCTTCCAAGCTCGGCCATGACGCGGTAACGCCCGCCCAAGCTGGCCAGAACCGCACTGGCGGCGGGGTCGATTCCTCCGAAGATTTGGACGGCTGCGTCGGCCATGAGCGGGATTCAGTACGAATACTGCGGGGAAACGATCACTGCGCCACTCAAACCTTCGGTTGTTTGTCCGGCATTGTGGGTCTTTGTCTCCCGATGATATCCTTCTCCAAACCAGAACTCCTTTCCCCTGCCGGGAACTGGGATTGCGCCCGCGCTGCGGTCGCAAACGGGGCGGATGCAATTTACTTCGGCATGCCGCGCTTCAATGCACGGCTGCGGGCGGACAATTTCACGGAGGAGGATCTGCCGGAGTTGATGAAGTTCCTCCACACGCATGGCGTGAAGGGTTACGTGGCCTTTAACACATTGATTTTCACGCGTGAGCTGCCGGATGCGGAGAAGCAGCTTCGCCTGCTCGAAGAAGGCGGTGTGGACGCGGTGATCGTGCAGGATCTCGGCCTCGCGCGCATGGTGAAGGCGCTCACGCCGAATCTGCGGCTGCATGCGAGCACGCAGATGACGATCACGTCGCCGGAAGGATTGGAATTCGCGAAGCAACTCGACATCGATCAAGCCGTGCTGGCGCGTGAGCTTTCGATGCGCGAGCTGGAGCGCTTCAAGGACGCGCATGTGCCGCTCGAAGTGTTCGTTCACGGCGCGTTGTGCGTAGCTTACTCGGGCCAATGCCTGACGAGCGAGTCGCTCGGCCGGCGCAGCGCGAATCGCGGCGAATGCGCGCAGGCCTGCCGCATGCCGTATGAGATGCTCGTGGATGGCGATCTGCGTGATCTCGGCGACAAACGCTACCTGCTTTCGCCTCAAGACCTCGCCGCGGTCGATGAAATCCCGAAATTGATCGAACTCGGCATCCGCAGCTTCAAAATCGAAGGACGCCTCAAAACGCCCGAATATGTGGCGGCGGTGACGAAGGTGTATCGCGCGGCGATTGATCGTGCGCTGGCCGGAAAACCGGCTCCGGCGACGGAGGATGACCGTTATGCGCTCGAAATGACTTTCTCGCGCGGTCTTTTCACCGGCTGGATGCACGGCGTGAATCATCAGGAGCTCGTCGGTGCCTATTATGGCAAGAAACGCGGGCCATATGTCGGTTCCGTGACGCGGATCATCGACGCGGACACGCTGGAGCTCGATTCGCTGCAACTGGCGATGAAGCCGGGTGATGGCGTGGTGTTTGAGAACCTGAACAACACGAACGACGAGCAAGGCGGCAGCATCTACGAGATGCGCGGCAGCCGTTTGAGCTTCCGCCACGACCACCTGCGCATGGAAGGCATCCCCATCGGCACGCGCGTGTTCAAAACGAGCGATCCCGCGCTCAATCGCACGCTGCGGCAGTCGTTTGAAGGCGAGATCCCGATCCGTAAGCAGTCAAAGCTCGATTTGATCGTCACTGGAAGGGCAGGGGAGCCGTTGCGCGTGCGGTGCGGCGATCTGACGGTTGAATCGACCATGCCGTTGCAAACGGCGATGAAGCGTCCGCTGACACCGCAGGCCTTCATCGATCAATTCAGCCGTCTCGGCGGCACGGAGTTCGAGATCGGCACGGTGCAGTTCGATGTCGTAGGCGAGGTCATCCTGCCGGTGAGCGAGTTGAATCGCATGCGACGTGAGCTGGTGGATCTTTGGAGTGGCGGCGATTCGCCGCCCAAAGAACCGTCGAAAAGCATCGCGACGCTCGAATCCCTCATGCCATCTCGCGGCAGGGGCGACGATTCGTCGCCACTCCAAATGTTCACGCTCTGTCGCACGCGCGATCAGATCGACGCGGCGATCGAAGTCGGCGTTCCGCGTCTCTATCTCGATTTCGAGGACATCCGGCTTTACGCGGACTTGGTGAAGCACATCAAAGATCGCACCGACCAATCGCAGGTCTGGCTGGCGACGCCGCGCATCCAGAAATCGGGCGAGGCGGGCTTCTTCAAGCTCATCCAGCGTGCGGAACCACATGGCGTGCTGATCCGCAACCTCGGGGCCATTTCATACTTCCAAGATGCCGGAATCCCAATGACCGGCGATTTTTCGCTGAACGTGGCGAATCCGCTCACGGCGGAGTTGTTGAAGAAAACCGGCCTGGAGCGGCTGACGATCAGCTACGACCTCAACATCGAGCAGGTCGTCGATCTGCTCGCCGCCGCGCCGCCGTCGTGGTTCGAGCTGACGCTGCATCAGCACATGCCGATGTTTCACATGGAGCACTGCGCGTTCGCGGCGTTCTTGAGCGAAGGCACCGATTTCACCAACTGCGGCCGCCCCTGCGACAAGCATCGTGTGCATCTGCGTGACCGCGTGGGCATGCAGCATCCGTTGAAGGCCGATGTCGGCTGCCGCAACACGTTGTTCAACGCCGTGGCGCAGACTGGCGCGCAGTATTTCTCCGAACTGCGCGACCATGGCCTGAGCTGCTTTCGCGTGGAGCTGCTGGAGGAGGACAAGGCCGAGGCCGCGGAGGTTCTGCGCACCTATCAAGAACTCCTGGCCGGAAATCGCGACGAACACGCCATCTGGCGCGATTTGAAGGCCCAGAGCCAGCTCGGCGTGACACGCGGAACGATGGAGGAGCTTCCTTGAACGGACGCTCAGCCTTGCAGTTCCAGCAGCGCCGTCGTGGCCTCCTCCACCGGCAGACCGACCACATTCGTGAACGAGCCGTCCATCCGCTCGATGATCATTTCCGTGCAGGTTTGCGCGCCGTAGGCTCCGGCCTTGTCGAGTGGGTTCACTTTGGAATGGTACTCGCGGATGACTGTGTCGTGGAGCGTTTTGAAAGTGACGTGGGTGATGACATGCAGCTCGCGCACGACTTTGCCGTCACATGCGAAGGCCGCGCCCGTGCAGACCTCGTGAGAGCGACCGGAGAGGCGGCGCAGCATGTGAAGCGCCTCGTTCATGTCCGCCGGCTTCGCGAGAGGATCGCCGTCCACATACACCAGCGTGTCCGCGCCGAGCACGAGCGCTCCTGGTTTGAGGAGGCTGGCCGCCAGCGCCTTGCGCCGCGCGTTTTCGATCGTGAGATCCTCCGGCGTCAAAGACGGGTCATGCGCCTCCTCGACCTGCGGCACGATGACTTCAAAATCGAAGCCCGCGCCGCGCAGCAGCTCCACACGGCGGGGAGAGGCGGAGGCGAGCACCAGCGGGCGCATGCTCACGCGCCCTGCCCCGTGATTCCGGCCACATCGTCCGCGCGGATGACGGCGTCACGCCTGTCCGGCGTGCGGTAGCGGTAGTAGCCGGTCTTCTTCTGATATTCAGGCTCGCCGGAGCACAGCACCTCGCGCCCGTCCTTCAGCCGGATTTTGTGCGGAGAGGTGGAGGCGAACATGTCCGGCACCGAGCAGGAGGTGAGCAGCGGAGCGAACAACAGTGGCAGATGGCGGCGGACTTTCATGAAGGCGGTCGTGTGGCTCAAACGATGGTTTTCAGACGGGACTTTCGTGTTTCTGTTCATCCTTTGGCAAGGACGACTTTTTTGAGAGGCGGAATGAAGCCGGTTGAAGCAGATGCCGTGCCTCCTACCCTGCCGCATGAGCGAAAACGCACCTGCCATTGGCATCATCGGCGGCTCCGGCCTGTACGACCTCGAAGGTCTCACCGGCCGCGAGGAAATCACGGTGCAGACGCCCTTCGGACCGCCGTCAGACGCGCTGGTGACGGGCACGCTGGCCGGACGGCGGGTCTATTTCCTGCCCCGGCATGGCAAAGGACACCGCATCCTGCCCACGGAGCTGAACCACCGCGCCAACCTCTGGGCGCTGCGCAGCCTGGGTGTGCGCTGGATCATCGCCGTCACCGCCGTGGGTAGTTTGCAGGAGAAATATCATCCGCGTGACATCGTGCTGCCGGACCAGTTCTTCGACCGCACCAGCCGCCGCGACCAGCACACATTCTTTGGCCGCGGCATCGTCGCCCATGTCGCGTTTGGCGATCCCATTTCTGACAAGCTGCGCGCCCTGTTGCATGACGCCTGCGCCGCCCAGGGCCGCCGCGTCCACAACGGCGGCACCTACGTCTGCATGGACGGCCCCGCCTTCTCCACGCGGGCGGAGTCGAACGCGCACCGCCAGCTCGGCTTCGATGTCATCGGCATGACGAACCTGCCGGAGGCCAAGCTCGCCCGTGAGGCCGAGATAGCCCTCGCCACGCTGGCCATGATCACCGATTACGACTGCTGGAAGGTCGAGGAGGAGGCCGTCACCGCCGAATCCGTCATCGGCCACCTCCATGCGAACGTCGCCGCCGCGAAGGCCGTGCTCGCGCAGGTCATTCCGCAGATTCCAGTCGAAGCCAACTGGCCCGAGCACCGCGCCCTCGACACCGCCCTCATGACCGACCGCAAACTGTGGCCGGAACAGACGGGGGAGGAGTTGCTGCCTATTCTGCGGCGGTTTTTGTGAGCCTTCTTGTTTGGATATGCCAAGCGCGTCATCATGATTTGTGATTTCCAGCGGATTCAAGGAGGCCAGCAGATGAAGACAAATTGCTCAATCTGCTGGCCTCCTTGAATCCGCTGGAGACGATCTTGTTTTTCCAAATCCTCATGACGGGAAGCATGAATCAATCACACGGCAGGCTGCGGCGGCTGGTATCAGGACGCACGGTCAATCGCAATGGCAAACCCGGTGATTTGGTTCTTTACGAATTTGAGGGCGATCAAAGGTCTGTTCTGGCATGAATTTGCAGCACAGCGCCTGTGGCAGACGGTAGAACCACACGACGTTGGTGGCAGCTAAGAAACGCCCTCTGAAATCGGCTCAATAGGTCAAAAGCAACCGGTCATGAACAACTTCGTCTTCAAGCGTCTCGCCTTCACGCTGGAAGCGTCGCAGCATCGACCGTCCGCAATTAACCATGGCCTCACGCGCAAACAAGTCGTCGGGAAGATCAAGATGGCACAGAACCTCTCCAGACTTCTTGGTGCCATCAATGCTCAATGCCACCCGAACTCCCCGCGACTTGCACTCGGCAATGGATTCAAACAGCCGCGGGAGAGAGAAGCTCTGCCCGCCATATAAAATGCTCTGGCTGTCCACATACGGAGGATCGCAGTAAACCAGATCACCCGCCCTGGCTCTCGCCATGACATCCGCAAAATCACCATGCACAAACTTTGCCCCGGATGTGCGGCGTCTCCATGTCTCCACGCGCTCCGCGAAAGACGTTGGCGAGATCGGATCATGAACACCACACGGCGTGGACATGTGGCCGTCCGCCTTGCGAAAACGGACGACACCGCCATAACAGCTCCTGCACAGAAAGAGAAGATCAGCGCCGTTTGGATTCCTGTTAAAGGAGGAGCGGATTAGCTCATAACCTTCTGGCTTGGGAAGGGAGTGGTATATTGCATAGCGCTCTCGATACCACTCGACTAGGCGCGCGGGAGCAGCCTGGAGAGTCTGCCATATTTCGACCAGCGGGGCGAACACATCGGCCGCAACTGCGCGTGGTGGCTGCAAAGCGCCCAAAACCGCGCCGCTGCCAAGAAAGACCTCGTAATAGATGCCTATGTCTTTGGGGAAATACTCGGCAATCTCGTGTGCGAAGCGTTGTTTATTGCCGATCCATTTCAACAGCTGGCTCTTGAACGGGCGCACCTTTTGGAATTCGGTGCCGTAAAACATGTCAGGTGTGTCTTCCTTTACGATCATGGCGGTTAATATCCTGATTTGGGATTCGTGTCAAGCCGGGCGAAATGGGGGCAATGTTGAGAAGCCGTTACAGTGTGGAGGAAAAATGCTTGCGCGAGATTTTGCGTGACGCCAGAACGAAGAAAGGACTGCGTCAAGCGGAGCTGGCTTCAAACCTGGGTGTTCCGCAGTCATTCGTCAGCAAATACGAATCAGGGGAGCGTGTGCTCACCTTTGTCGAGGCTGTTGTGATCCTTGATGAACTGGGACTCTCACCGCAGAAGGCGGCAAACACCATCCGGAGCATGTTGAATGAGACCAAATCCTGAGTTCAGCGGCCTTCAAAAAAGTTTTTGGGCTGCGGTTCGCAGCATAAGCCAAAAGTGCGGCTACACGGAGAACGGTGCCATCAAGGTCCATGGGATTGACGAGATGAGAGACGCCTATCGTGATCTCGGGCTTGATCCAGAATCACTGGATCAAGCAATGCCATCCGGCAGATCCCAAGGCGAAGTTCTGCACGCCTATTTTGTCCACCGGGCGGCAATGTTGACGAATGAGGCGGGGCCGGCGTTGATGAACGCTGAGGAAGCAAGGGTGGAATTTGAAAGATTGAGGCGCGAATTAAATCCTCGCTGCCCGTTGCCGATGAACAAACAGAAGGGGGAGATGCGCAACTATGCCTATCTGACTGGAATCGTGAACATGCTGATCGAAGCCCATGCAGGCGGGCGGCAGGTGGATTATGACCCGCGTGAACTGACAACCGTAACGGCCAATGGCTCTCCTCTGCGGACGCTCTCCCGCCGCGTGGACGGCGCGTTCCCATCGACGATCAACCCGGTGGCCATCTGGGAGGTGAAGGAATATTATTACACGACATCTTTCGGCAGCCGGGTAGCGGACGGAGTTTATGAAACCCTGCTTGATGGAATGGAGCTGGAGGAGCTGCGGAACAGCGAAAGTGTGAGCGTTCTGCATTACCTCATCCTGGATGCCCGCTTCACATGGTGGGACTGCGGCAGGAGTTATTTATGCAGGATCATTGACATGCTGCACATGGGATTTGTCACCGAAGTACTGGTCGGTAGGGAAGTAATTCAAAGATTACCCCGCCTCGTCGAGGAATGGTCTCTCCGCCTGTAACGCAGGAAAGGGGGGGCTGGCTACGATGGTTGACATGACAGATGCTTGACCGGCCTCAAATTCGCGCAGAGCCAAACCAGCCAGGTTTTGCATTGCGATTGATCGAACGTCCTGAAATCAGCCGTAGCGGCAGGCCGCTGGATTGATTTCCTGAATCTTCGGGGAACGGATGTTTTCAATCCTCCATCAGCTTCACGGCCAGGCGGCGCATGAACTGGCGCTCGGGCATGAGGCCGAGGCGCTCGTAGGCGTCGTCGAGGTTGCGCAGGATGCGCAGCAGGGTGGCATCGGCGGTGGCGGATTCGCGGATGAGGTCCTCCATGCCGGGATTCGCGGCGGGGTGGTGCTTTGCCACGTCGCCGGCCAGCATGAAGCGGCCGCGGTTGAAGCAATCGACGAGCCAGGTCTGGTCGCGATAATGCACGCGGGAGAGGAAGTGGCCGGGGAAGTTGCAGCCCTCGATCTCGAGGCCGAAACGATGCCCCAGCAGGCGGTAGAGGCAGCAGAGGCTGATGGGATTGCCCAGGCCGGTGTCCAGCACCCAGAACAGGTTGCTGTTGGAGGGGGCGTAGTAGTCCTTGCTGTTGCCACGGAAGCGCGTGATGCCGCCGTGCGGCGCGAACAGCCACTGCGCGAGCTCATGCGCGTCCATGCGGCCTTTTTCAGCGAAGGCATCCTGTGCCAGCGCGTCGAGCCGCTTCGGCAGGTCGGACGATTGGGTCTTCCAGCCGTTCAAGAAGGCGGAAAGCTGGCTCAGGCCCTCCTCAAGCTGCGCGTCCGGCCCGTCCATCCAGCGCCAGCGCATCCAAGTGTCTTCCAGTTCGGTGCGGCGTGCCGGTTCGAGCATCTGCGCCACGAGACGCTCCTCGTCGGCGCTCAGCGGCGTCTCCAGTTGTTCGATGTGCTGCGGCAGCTCACGGCGCATCACCGTGAGTTCCTGACGCACCGCCTGGCGCACGACTTCAGAGTCGTCGTCCAGCAGCTTGATCAGATGGCTCAGATGCGGCAGCGCGGGCATGCCGTGGTGTTAGCATGAACCGCCCGCCGGATGCAATCACGAATTGCGTCACAGCCGGATCTGCATCGCCTTGGCGGCGCGGCGGGCCTTGGCGCGGGCGTCTTCGATGTTCCTGGCGCGGGCGAGGGTGACGGCCATGCGGCGCTGGCCACTGACATTCGGTTTGCCGAAGAGGCGGATCTGCGTGTCGGGTTCGGCGAGCACTTTGTCCAGCCTGCCGAACTGAACCTGCGACGACTCACCGGCCACGAGCACGGCGCAGCTCGCGCTGGGGCCGTTTTGGTGGATGTTCGGGATCGGCAGGCCGAGAATCGCGCGCACATGGAGGGAGAACTCGCTCAAATCCTGCGAGATGAGCGTGACGAGGCCGGTGTCGTGCGGACGCGGCGAGACTTCGCTGAAGATGACGTCGTCGCCTTTGACAAAGAGCTCGACGCCGAAGACTCCACGCCCTCCCAGGGCCTCGGTGATGGCGCCGGCCATCTTCTCGGCGGCCTTGAGCGCCTTCTTCGACATCGGATGCGGCTGCCAGGATTCGCGGTAGTCGCCTTTGATCTGCGTGTGGCCGACAGGTGCGCAGAACGAGGTGCCGCCCGCATGGCGCACGGTGAGCATGGTGATCTCGTAGTCGAATTCGACGAAGCCTTCGACGATGACCATGCCCTTGCCGGTGCGACCGCCTTCCTGCGCGTATTGCCAGGCTTTGGCGATGTCGGATTTGCGCTTCACCGTGCTCTGGCCTTTGCCGGAGCTGCTCATGATGGGTTTCACGACGCAGGGCATGCCGATCTTGGCAATGGCGGCTCGAAACTCCTCCTCCGTGGCCGCGAAGATGTACGGTGAGGTCTTGAGGCCGAGATCCTCGGCGGCGAGGCGGCGGATGCCCTCGCGGTTCATGGTGAGCTTGGCCGCGCGAGCGGTGGGGACGACGCGATGGCCCTCTTTTTCGAGTTCCAGCAGCATGTCGGTGGCGATGGCCTCGATCTCGGGCACGATGCAGTTGGGCTTCTCGACATCGACGATGCGGCGCAGCGCCTCGCCGTCGAGCATGGAGATGACGTGGCTGCGATGCGCAACCTGCATGGCGGGCGCGTTCGCGTAACGATCCACCGCGATGACCTCGCAGCCGAGGCGCTGGAGTTCGATGACGACTTCCTTGCCCAGTTCGCCGGAGCCGAGGAGCATGACTTTGGTAGCGGTGGAGGAGAGAGGGGTGCCGATGCGTGCCATGCGTGCATTTAGGACGGCAGTTGGCAGGCTTCAAATCGCAATTACTCTCGGCGATGTCCTTTCCCGGTACTTCAGCACCATCGCGGCTGCGGCGTCTTCTGAATCCGGCGTTGCAGGCCGCAGCGGATCTGATCTGCCCGCAGTTGTGTTGTGTGTGCAAAGTGCCGCAGGCGCATGACGCGCCGCGCGGAGTCTGGTTTTGCCAGAAGTGCGCGGATGAGCTGCCGGTGGTGGAGCCGCCTTACTGCATGGTTTGCGGCGAGGTGTATGACGGTTCCTTTACGAATGTATTCCGCTGCATGAACTGTGACGGGCGCAGACTGGAGTTTGAGTTCGCCGTGGCGGCCTGCCGCGCGGAAGGAACGGTGCGCGAGCTCATTCATCAGTTCAAATACGAACGCCGTCTGCATCTGCGCGGTGCACTGGCCGCCCTGCTGCTGCGGACGCTGGCCGAACCTCGGCTGGAAGGCGAGAACCTCGTGGACTGGCTGCTGGTGGCCGTGCCGCTGCATCGCAGCCGGGAGCGGGACCGCGAATTCAACCAAAGTCGGGAGCTGTGCCAGCGTTTGTCCCAACTGACTGGCATTCCGGCCGTGGATGCATTGGTGCGCACGCGTGAGACGGACACGCAGGCGCATCTGGACCGCGATGAACGGCTGAAAAACCTGCGCGGGGCCTTCGCGCTGCGCAAACCACGGCCCTGGCAGGCAGAAATCGCCCTCCAGGGCCGCCGCATCCTGCTGGTGGACGACGTTTTCACCACCGGGGCGACCACCAGCGAATGCGCCCGCGTGCTGCGGCGTGAGGGCGGGGCGGAAAAAGTAGTGGTCATCACCGTCGCACGCGGCTAGGCTCGCCCTCGCGTCCGGCCCTGCCGGGCCAGACAGTGCGAACGCCGGGCCGCCCTTGCCCCCGGCAGCTCCTGCGGAATGCCACCCGGGGAGACGCATTCTCCGGCCTGCCACCGCAGGACGCCCATCACCGACCACCATGGGATTTTTCAAGAAACGCTCCGTTGACGAACTTGGCGAGAAGAAACGCGACATGCCGGAGGGCCTCTGGACGAAGTGCCCGTCATGCAATGAAAGCCTCTTCGAGGACGCGCTGACCAAGAACCTGCGTGTCTGCACGCATTGCAGCTACCACTTCACCATCGGCTCGGACGAGCGCATCGCCAGCCTCGTGGATGAGAGCAGCTTCGCTGAAACGGACAAGGAGCTCGACTCCGTGAACGCGCTCGGCTTCAAAGGCTACCTGGACAAGGTGAAGGCCTACCAGGCCAAGACCGGGCTCACCGAGGCCGTCGTCACGGGCCGTGCGTCCATCGAGTCCATCCCGGTGCTGCTCGCGGTCATGGATTTCCGTTTCCTCGGTGCCAGCATGGGCAGCGTGGTCGGGGAAAAAATCACCCGTGCCATCGAAGCCGCCACCACCGAGCGCAAGCCTGTGATCGTCTTCTCCGCCTCCGGCGGCGCCCGCATGCACGAGGGCATCCTCAGCCTCATGCAGATGGCGAAGACCAGCGGGGCGCTCGCCCGCCATTCGGAGGCACGCCTGCCCTACATCTCCGTTTTGACTCATCCGACCACTGGCGGCGTCACCGCCAGCTTCGCGACCCTCGGCGATCTCATCATCGCCGAACCGAAGTGCATGATCGGCTTCGCCGGGCCGCGTGTCGTGAAG
The DNA here is from genome assembly GCA_016795375.1 of Verrucomicrobiaceae bacterium. Taxonomy (GTDB): domain Bacteria; phylum Verrucomicrobiota; class Verrucomicrobiia; order Verrucomicrobiales; family Verrucomicrobiaceae; genus Prosthecobacter. The sequence continues at coordinate 27,926 of JAEUHJ010000080.1, read as the reverse complement.
GAGACCACCCACGCCGACCTGCCGCCTGGTTTCCAGACCGCCGAGTTCATGATGCAGCACGGCCTGGTGGACATGATCGTCGAGCGCAAGGACCTGCGCGCCACCCTGGCCCGTGTGCTGCGTTATATGAGCGGGGCGAACGCCTGACGCCGCGCCGCCTCCAGCAGTTGCTCCAGATTTTCACACACCGGGTGAAAGTACGCCTCCCGGCCATGTCTTGGACGCGAGGATCGGGGAGCCTCAAAGCTGCGGCGTCCAGCGGCGCTTCCGGCGGATCACGGGGAGCTGATCCCAGGTCAGATGCACGCCCTGGCGGTGGATGTTGATCAGGATGCCCACCGCAGCCATCGCGGCCACGAGGCTGGAGCCGCCGTAGCTGACGAAGGGCAGCGGCAGACCCTTGTTCGGCAGCAGCGCCGTGGTCACGCCCATGTTTAGCAGCGCCTCCATGCCGATCAGAAAGGTCAGTCCCGCCCCGAGCAGCTTGCCAAACCGGTTCGGCGCGTAGGCGGAGACCATGAAGCCGCTCATCACCAACACTGCGAAGGCCAGCACCACGCCCGCCGTGCCGCGCAGGCCGAGCTCCTCGCCCACCATCGGGAAAATGAAGTCCGTGTGTGCTTCCGGCAGGTAGGACAGTTTCATGCGCCCTTCGCCGAGGCCGCGGCCTTCAAAACCACCGGAACCGAAGGCAAGTTTCGACACCCATTGCTGCAAACCGAGGCCCTCCTTGTGCTTTTCGAGGTCGAAGGTGACCATGATGCGGTCGAAACGATTCGGCAGGTATTTGACGCCAGCCCATAAGCCGCCGCCGCAGGCCAGGATGATCAGCACAAGGTAACGCACCTTCGTTCCAGCCACGAACATGACCGCCATCCCGACCGCGGCCGCGAGCAAGGCGCTGCCGAGATCGAACTCACAGCCGATCAGCGCCACGATGCCCATCAAGATCAAACCTGGCAGCGCGAAGCCGCGCCAGAACGTGCGCGTAAGCGCCTCCTGCGTGGCGAACCAGCCCGCCAGCGCCACGATGAGCGCGATCTTCGCGAGCTCCGAAGGCTGCACACGCAGCGACTGCCAGCCGATCCAGCGTTTCGAGCCGTTGATCTTGATGCCGACCCCCGGCACATAGCACAGGGCCAGCAGCACGGCTGCGATGATCAGGATGTGCCAGCGCCAGCGCATCCAGGCATTGTAATCCACCAGCGCCGTGGTCACACACACCGCCGCCGCCAGACCCAGCCACACGAGCTGCCGCCATAGCGTCACATAATTTTCCCCGCCCTCGCGTGCGACCTCGAAGGTGGTGCTCGCCAGCATCGTGATGCCCAATGCGATGAGCGACACCGCCGCGAGTATGAGCAGGAAGATGGAATGTCTGGCCATGTTTCGGTTCGCAGTTCACGATTCGCGGTTCCCCGTTCAACGGCGAACCGCGAACTGGGAACGGCGAACACGAAATTCACTTCACCGGGATCACCAGCTTCATGCCGTCACGCATGGCATTGGGATTCTTGATATTGTTCGCCTTCTGGATGGCGGCCACGGAAACACCATACTTCGTGGAGAGACGGTAAAGGGTCTCGCCTGGCTGCACTGTGTGCGCGCGTGAGCCAGCGGCCTTCCCCACGTTCCTGGAGGATTCGGTTTTTTTCGACGCAGGCGGTGCTTCGGCTGCGGTTTTCTTCGCTGCCGAGTTTTTTCTGGCGGGCGAAGTTGTGTCGGTGATTTTTTTCAGCATCTGCGTCGGTGGCGGGACGGGATTCGGTTTCGCGAGAGGCTTGGGCTCGGGTTTGGCGGCCTGCTTCGGGTTGTCCCCGGCCTGCGGAGCGTTTTCCTGAAGCAACGACACCACGTTCGGCCTGGTTGGCGGCGGCAGTTCAGCCACGGTGGATTCAGCCGGCGCGGGAGCTGTCGCAGGCAGGTCGGCGGCGGCGGCAAGCGAACCTGATGAATGCGACGCCTCCCCCGGCGCGATCAGCGGCATCGGTGTTGTCGCCGCAGAAAGGCTGGCGGGAGCCTCGGATGGCTTCACGGCCTCGCTGGGTTCTTTGTTCGTCGCTGGCGGCTGGTACTGCACGGGAATGGCCTTCGGCACCTCCTCGGTGACGGTCATTGGCTTCAGTGTATTCGGATCGACCGGGATCGCGCTGGGCACGGCCTGCTTCGGCACGCGCAGCATGGTGCCGGGGCCGATCTGCAGGCCTTTGTCGATCATGTTGAGCCTGGTGATCTCCTCCTCGGTCGTGCCGAACTTCGCGGCGATCGACTTGAGCGAGTCGCCGGAGCGCATCTCGTAGTTGTCGAACTGCTCCGTGTCCGCCGCGGCCCGTGCCTGCGCGCTGACGACCTCCGGTGACGCCTGCGGCAGCCCCGAAGTGGAACTGCTGCTCATGGCGCGGGCGGCCTGCGTGGCGGTCTGCTGCGGCGTTTCCTTCTCGCCCATGAAATCATAGACGATGATGCCGCCGATGAGGACGACATGCACCAGGAGCATGAAGACGAACATGCGCGCGATGCCGTTGTTCGGCTCGTGCTGGTTCCATTCGCCCTCCTCGGTCACAAGTGCCACGCGGTGGCGCTGGCGTTCGCCGTCGAGGAGGTTGAGAAGCAGTTTCTTCTCTTTTTTCGGTTTGATGGTCGTCTTCATCTTCATGGGACGTGCTGGGTTGGAGTTGAAATCAGTTCAGGGAGAGGACGGCGTCGCGGAACACGTCGCCGCGTTGCGCATAGCCGGTGTACATATCGAAAGAGGAGGTGCCTGGGCTGAGGATGATGGCGTCGCCTGGCTGGGAGAGGCGCGTGGCGAGTGAAACGGCCTCCGCCATGTCCGCGCCACGTCGGCAGGGCAGCAGATCGCCAAAGGTCTGCTCAAGCTGCGGCGCGATCTCGCCGATGAAGACCATCGCGCGGACCTGTCCCTTCAACTCGGCTCGCAGCGGCGTGTAGTCGAGCTGTTTGTCCTTCCCGCCGGCGATGAGGACGATGGGACGCTCTTGCGAGCGCAGGCAGGCTTCGAGGGCGTGGAGGTTGGTGGCCTTCGAGTCGTTGATGTACTCGCGGTCGGCGAGCGTGCGGATGAGCTCACAGCGGTGGCGCGGCACCTCGTAAGCGGCCAGCGCCTTCAACATGACATCGAATTCGAGGCCGAAGACCTTCCCGGTCATCAGCGCGGCCAGAACGTTCTCCATGTTGTGTTTGCCGCGCACCTTCAAACTGGCTGCGGAGCCGATCTCCCGGCCTTCGAGGTAAAATCTGCCGTTGGTGTAGCTGTAGTCGGCCCCTGCACCGTAAGCGGAGAAAGTCCAGCGCCGGGCCTTTCCGCTCGAAACGCTTTCCCCGGCGCGAACGATGGCCACGTCGCCTTCCGTACAGTTTTCGAAGATGCGGGCCTTCGCGGCAAAGTAGTCGGCCATGCCCGGATAGCGGTCGAGATGGTCGGGGGCGAAGTTGAGCCACAAACTGGCCTTCGCCCGGAACCTGCGGATCGTTTCGAGCTGGAAGCTGCTGATCTCGCAGGCGAGCACATCATAGCGCACGCCTGAGGCCACGACTTCGCTCAACGACATGCCGTGGTTGCCGCAGGGGATCGACTTCATGCCGCAGCCGTTGAAAAGCGCCGCGATGAGCTCCGTGCAGGTGCTCTTGCCGTTCGTGCCGGTGATCGCGGCGATGGGCATGTCCGTGAGATTGAACGCGAACTCGGTCTCGCCAACCAGCGGCACGCCTGCGGATGTGAATTTGACCGGAAGCGGCCAGTGTTCATCCAAACCCGGGCTGATGACGACGAGGTCGAAATCACCGGGCTTCACCACAAGATCCCGCGCCGGCCGGCCGAGCACGCATTTGAAATCCTCCACCGGCTTCGCCTTGTCGCCTTCATCGAAAATCGTCACCTCGGCGCCATGCAGGCGCGCCAGACGCGCGGCGCCGAGGCCGCTGCGGCCGGCGCCGAGAATGGCAAAGCGCTGGGAGGCGAATTTCATCGAAGTTTGAGCGTGGCAAGGCCGAGCATGGCGAAGAGGAGCGAGAGCACCCAGAAGCGCACGATGACCTGGTTCTCGTGCCAGCCGCCGAGCTCGAAGTGGTGATGGATGGGTGCCATGCGGAAGATGCGCCTGCCGCGTTTCTTGAAGCTCCACACCTGGAGGATGACGCTCATGGCCTCCATCACGAACACGCCGCCGACCAGCGCGAGCACGATCTCCTGCTTGCAGCCGATGGCGAGCGTGGCGATGCAGCCTCCGAGCGCGAGCGAGCCGGTGTCGCCCATGAACATCTTTGCCGGGTGCGCGTTGAACCAGAGAAAGCCGAGGCATGCGCCGGCGAGTGCCATCGCGATGATGGGCAGCTCGTTGGCGAGGCTGTTGTGCGCGACGCCGAGATACTCCGAGTAACGCGCGTTGCCGCAGATGTAACCGAACGCGGCATACGCGATGGCCGTCGTGATCGAGCAGCCGGTGGCCAGGCCGTCGAGGCCGTCGGTGAGGTTCACCGCGTTCGACGCGCCGACGATGATGAGAGCAAACATCGCCACGGCGAAGACGCCCATGTCGGTGATCACTGCGTCTTTGAAAAACGGGATGTAGAGGGCGCGCAGCGTGATGCCGTTGTCTCCGGGAACGGCGTAGGCAAAGAGGAACCCGGCCACCACGGCGACGGAGGTCTGCCAGACGAGCTTGGTGCGCGCGCTGACGCCCTTGGAGTTTTTCTTGCTGATCTTGAGGTAGTCGTCACGGAAGCCGAGCGCGCCGAGGCCGATGGTCGAGAGCAGGACGATCCAGACCATGATGTTGTCCCATTTGGCCCACAGCAGCGTCGAAATGACAATCGCGCCGAGGATCAGGATGCCGCCCATCGTCGGCGTGCCGGCCTTCTTGCCATGCAGCTCGTGGAGTTTGTGAACCTCCTCGGCGGTGCGGATCGGCTGGCCGATCTTCAGGGAGATCAGCTTGCGGATCAGACGCTCGCCATACATCAGCGAGAGCAGGAAGGCCGTGATGGCGGCCCCGCCGGCGCGGAAGGTGTGGTACTTGAAGAGGTTGAGGATTTTGTACAAGGCGGCGTCATCGCTGATCCAGTGATGAGCGGTGAGCCATTCCCTGAGTTCGTAAAACCAGTACATCATGACGCTGAAAAATGGGTGAGGACCTGCTCCATGCGCGCGGAGCGGCTGCCCTTGAGCAGCACGACATCGCCCTCACGCAGCCACCCGCGCAGATGCGTGGCACAGGCGGCGTGGTCTGGAAAATGTTCGGACGGAACGGCCTTCGATGCCTCCGTGATCCACGCCGCCTCGCTGCCGCCGACGCTGAACACGGCGTCGAGCTTCAGCGAACCGGCGTATTCGCCGACACGGCGATGCTCGGCTTCCGCAACCGGCCCCAGCTCACCCATGCGGCCCAGAACGGCCACGCGGCGGCTGGTTTCCTCGCCCAGGGTGCTCAAGGTGCGCAATCCGGCGATCATGCTGTCGGGATTCGCGTTGTAGGAGTCGTCGATGAAACGCACGCCGTCGACGACCTTCGGCTCAACGCGTCCGCCGGTGAGCTTCGCATGATTCAACGCGTCCGCGATGTCCGAAGGTGCGATTCCCTGCCGCCAGCCCATGCAGGCGGCCAGGGCGGCATTGCCCACCATGTGTTCACCGAGGATCGGCAGGCGCGTCTCAACTTTCTCGCCGCTGAAGTCGAGCGTGAAGGTGGTTCCAGTGCCGTCCGCACGAAGATTCGAGGCGATGACATCACCGCAGCCGACGCCTGCGGTGGAAACGGTGGCCTGGCAGTGGCGGGTGATGACGGGCGTGTATTTGTCGTTCGCGTTGAGCACCACGACGCCGCCACGCTTCACCTGCGCAGGCAGCGTGGCCTTTTCCCACGCGATCGCGTCCTGCGTGCCCATGTGCTCGATATGTGCCATGCCGACGTTGGTCAGGATGCCGGCGTCAGCGTCAGCGATGCCGGCGAGCACCTTGATCTCTCCGGGATGATTCATGCCCATCTCGGTGACGCAGCATTGATCACCCTCGCGCAACGACAGCAGCGTGAGCGGCAGGCCGATGTGGTTGTTCAAATTGCCAAGCGTGGCACGGGTCTGAAACTTCTTCGCCATCACGGCGGCGGCGAGGTCCTTGGTGGACGTTTTGCCGTTGCTGCCGGTCAGGCCGATGATCAGCGGATTGTGATGCAGCCGGTAGCCATGCGCGATGTCTTGCAGCGCGCGCAGCGTGTCTCCGACTTCGATCACCGCGCACGGCAGCGCGCCCCAGGCAGGATTGATCTTGCTGACAACAACAGCGGCGGCCCCGGCGCCGGCGACCTGTGGAATGAAGTCGTGCGCGTCAAATTTGTCGCCGACAAGGGCCACGAATACGTCGCCTGCGGTGATTTTGCGCGAATCGGTGCTCACGTTGGTGACCAGGCGCGATCCTTCGCCCCGCAGCGTGCCTGCGGCGAAATTGGAAAGCGTTTGGAGCGACACTGGAATCATCGGCGGTCGGGACGGTCGAGGGGACGGTTGAAGCCACCGCGTTGAGCTTCGCGTTCGGCGGCTTTTTCCTCGCGTTCCTGGGCGCGGGTGGCTTTGAGTTCGTGCAAGAGCTGGCGGGCGACTTTGCGGTCGTCGAAAGGATGTTTCTTGCCCTGGATGTCCTGGTAATCCTCGTGGCCTTTGCCGGCGATGAGGACGATGTCGCCCTCCCAGGCGTTTTCGAGCGCGGCGCGGATGGCCTCACGGCGATCAGCGATCACGGCGTGACCTTTCGGCCGCGTGAAACCAGCCTTCGCGTCATTCAAAATCTGCTGCGGATCCTCCATGCGCGGATTGTCGGAGGTCAGCACGCAGATGTCGCTGCCCTCCTCGGCGGCGGCGGCCATTTTCGGACGCTTGGTGCGGTCACGGTCCCCGCCGCAGCCGAACACGGTGATGATGCGGCGAGGACGCAAGGCGCGGACGGTCTTCAACGCGTTGACAAGGCCGTCAGGAGTGTGCGCGTAATCGACGAAGACCTGGAAGCGGGCGTTTTCAGAGACGCGTTCGAGCCTGCCGGGCACCTGCGGCGCCTTCTGCATGTTCGCGACCGCCTCACGCAGATTCAAACCGACACCATGCGCGGCGGCGAGGGCGCCGAGGGTGTTGTACACATTGAAATCGCCAATCAGCGGCAGACGCACGAGGAAGCTGCGGCCGCGGGCTTCGAGTTCAAAGGTGGTTCCGGTGAGGTCGTAGCGCACGTTGATGGCGCGGAACTCATTGTGGACGCCGAAGCCGAAACGAATGACGCGGCCGGTGCGCTGGAAGCGTTCGATGAGCTTGCGGCCCCATGAGTCGTCGCCGTTGATGATGAGCGCGCTTTTCGGCTCCGCGGCGGCCATTTCAAACAGGCGCACCTTGGCCTCGAAGTACTTCTCCATCGTACCGTGATAATCGAGATGGTCCTGCGTGAGGTTGGTGAAGATGGCGGCGGCAAAGGGCAGGCCATGCACGCGGTCCTGGTCGAGCGCGTGCGAGGAAATCTCCATGGCGCAGGCGCGGCAGCCGTTGTCACGCATTTGCGCGAGCAGGCCCTGGATTTCGAGCGATTCGGGCGTGGTGTGCGTGGCTGGGACGTGCTGCCCGCCGCCGAGATCGTAGAACACGGTGCCGAGCAGGCCGCTGCGGAGCTGGGCCGTGTTGAAAAGATGGTGCATGAGGAAGGCCGTGGTGGTCTTCCCGTTCGTGCCGGTGACACCGGCGAGGGTGAGTGACTTCGCGGGATGCCTGTTCAGCGCGGCGGCGGCGTCCGCGAGGGCGATGCGCGAGCGGCGGACGTGAATCCACGGCGTGGAGCAGTCATCCGGCGGCGCTTGTTCGGCGATGATCGCAGCGGCACCGAGTTCGGCGGCCTTCGTGATGTATTCGTGGCCGTCAGCATGCGTGCCACGGATGGCGACGAAGGCGATGCCAGGGCCGGCCTTGCGCGAATCATAAGTGAGGCCCGTGATCTCGGTGTCGAGACTGCCAGAAACGGCGGGCTTGTCGAGATGCGGGATGAGGTCACGCAGTTTCATTGCGCACCTCCTTTCGCGGCGACTCTGAGCGGGCGCTGGTTGCGGATGGCGAGGTGGTCGAGCGTCTCGCGCACAACCTCGGCGAAGATCGGCGCGGCAACGCGGCCGCCGCGGATCATCCTGGAGCTTTCGGCCTTGGGGTCATCGAGCATTACAAGGCAGACGAGCTGCGGATTTTCGACCGGGGCGATCCCGACGAACGAAGTAAGATACGAGCCGTCGATGTAGCGCTTCTTCTCAGGATCATAGCGACGCGTGGTGCCGGTCTTGCCACCGACGCGGACATCCGGCAACGCGGCGCGGCTGCCGGTGCCCTCAAGCACGACGCCTTCGAGAAAATCGCGCAGCGAGGCGGCGGTTTTCGCGGTGCATGCCTGCCAGACGGGCTGCGGCGGGACGATCTCCGTTTCCCCGCCCGGTTTGACGACACGGTCGATGAGTCTCGGTTTCATGAGCACGCCGCCGTTCGCGATGGCCCCGTAGGCCATGCACATCTGCAAAGGCGTGACGGAGACCTCGTAGCCGATGGGCATGCGCGAATAGGTGGTGTTGCTCCATCTTCCGGTGTTCACATAACCGGCTTTCTCACCCATCAGGCCGATGCCGGTGGGAGAGCCGAAGCCGAAGCGCGCGGCGTAGTCGAGCATGAGCTCCTGACCGACGCGCTTGCTGATCTTGTACATGCCGATGTTGCTGGAGTGGACGAGCACGCCTTTGACCGTCTGCATGCCAAGCGGCTCGTCATCGCTGAGCTTCACTTTGCGGACAGGATCCTCGTAAAACATGTTCCCGCAGTCGATCTTCTCGCCAGGTGTGGCTTTGTGGCTGTCGAGGGCGGCGGCGAGGGTGACGACCTTGAAGATGGAGCCGGGTTCATACGGTTCGGCGATCACATGGTTTGTCCATGTGCTGAGGTCCGGATTTCCAGGATCACGATGCGGGCGTGCCGCCATGGCGAGCACGCTGCCGGTGACGGGCTCGGTGACGACGATGACGACCCGGCGCGCGTCATTCGCCTTCCACGCGCGCTCGCAGATGGCCTCCACGTTGTCCTGAAGCTGCATGTCGATGGTGAGATGCACATCGCTGCCGTGCCTGGGCTCCACGACGAGGCCGCGGTAGGCCGGGAGCTCGCGACCGTATTTGTCGCGCTGGATGGACTGCTCCCCCGCCGTGCCGGTGAGTTTCGCATCCATCATTTTCTCCACACCCCAGCGGCCCGTGTTGGTGGCCGCGTCGGTGTCGCCGAGCACGAGTGAAAGGCGGTCCTTCGCGGGGAAACGGCGCGTGACGGCAGGACGCAGATGGATGCCGGAAATGTGCTCCGCCTCGAAGAGAATGTCCCAGCGTTTCACGGTCTCCTCGTCGATCTGCCTGGCGAGGACGATCTCGGATTTGTCGGAGGATAGCTGTGCGCGGATTTCGCTTTCCGGAGTCGGCAGGAGCGTCGCGAGCACTTTGGCGACGTGATCATGGTACGCGGCCAGTGTTTCCGCCTCGGTCAGTTGCTCCCGCAGTTCGACCGCCTTCATGCCACGAACGGCCGCCAGGTGATGGCGCACGGTGATGACCTCGCGCAAATGCGTGCGGTCAGTGTAGAGCTCGCTCACATTTTCATCGTGGGCCAGATACTCGCCGTTGAAATCCTTGATGGCTCCACGGTGCGCGGGCAGGACGATGTGACGCTGGAACTTCCTGGCCGCGAGGGCGGCCAGACGGGGGGATTCCTTGACCTGGATGACAGCAAGGCGCCAGGTCACCATCGAGAAGCCCGCCAGCAGCACAAACAGCAGCATGAACATGCGCCGGCACACGGGACGGTCGCGGCGGAGCTGGGTTTGGTTTGGAAGTTGCTGGCTCAATGCGTTTCTGGTGTGGTTTGAGCGATGGTCGGCGAGGCGTCAGGCGTGGGGAGCGGCCTCAGGATGAGAAGGCTGTGTTTGGTGATGGGTCGCAGCAATGTGCCGGCGCTGGTCAGGCGCGGCTGCACGCGATCACGCGTGAGAGAGGTCTCGATCTTGTTGTTCAGCGCCAGAATCTCAGCGTTCAGCAGGCGCATCTCGTCCTCCACCTTGCGCTGCTCGTCGCCGATGGCGCGCACACGGTTCTTGCTGACGACGACACCCAGCCCGGCGAAGGCGAGTGAGGCGACGACAAAGAGGACCGCAGTGATCGCGGAGAGTCCGAGGCGGTTGCGATACTGGTTGCGTCTGCTCATGCGGGAAGGCGTTCGGCGACACGCAGAACGGCGCTGCGTGCACGCGGGTTCATTTCGATCTCGTGGGGCGTGGCCTGGACGGGCTTGCGCGTGATGAGTTTGAGCGCGTGGTCGGGGTTTTTGCGCGCTTCGGGCCACTCGGGGCGGTCGATGAAAGGAGAGGAGAGGTGATGCAGAGTCTGTTTGACGATGCGGTCTTCCAGCGAGTGAAATGAGATCACCGCGAGACGGCCGCCCGGCTTCAACCAGCGCGGAGCGGCGGCGAGAAAATCGTGCAACGCCGCGAGCTCGTCATTCACCGCGATGCGCAACGCCTGGAACACGAGCGTGGCCGGATGACGCTTCCCGCGCTTCGGCGAGGCGGCGGCGACAATCTCCGCCAGTTGCAGCGTGGTCTGGATGCGGCGTGACGCGCGTGCCTTGATGATCGCCCGGGCAATGCGGCGCGCATTCTGCTCCTCACCATATTCAAAGAAGATGCGGACAAGCTCCGGCTCCTCAGCGGTGTTGACCAGATCAGCGGCGGTGAGGCCGGCCTCGGTGTCCATGCGCATGTCCAAGGATGCATCCTTGCTGAAAGAGAACCCCCGTGTCGCGTCGTCGAGCTGGTGGCTCGAAACTCCGATGTCCACGAGCATCCCGTCGAAGCCGGAAACGCCTGTCTCCTCCACAATCTGCGGGAAATGACGGAAGTTTCCCCGCAGGGCGCAAAACTGAGCCGCATGGGGCCTCAAGCGCTCCGTCGCGTGTTTGATCGCATTTGGATCCTGGTCCATCGCGACGACACGCGCCCCGTGTTGGAGCATGGCCTCCGCATGGCCGCCACCGCCCAAGGTCCCGTCAAAAAAGAGTTTTCCCGAGGCGGGCTGCAGCAGATCGATCACTTCCCGCAGCAGCACAGGCGCGTGATAGAAAGGCAGATTTCGTGAGGCATGCTCCAACTGCGGAGGTTCAGGAGAGTTCCCACCGCCCCCGGTATCTGGACGCGCCATCAGAACACCGCGCTCCAAGGGGATGTTGTCATCCATCGCATCCACCGCTCCAAACCAAGGCCAGCTTCCCACTTGAGAAACGCCAATCATTCTGGAGAAGCGGCCCAGCCATGAGCGCAACGCCAATTCCCCTCTCCGGGTTTGCCGGTCTGAGGGGCGCGGCAGGGAAAATCCGACTGCTGGGAGCGCTATCATAGGAGAATGACTTGGAAACCATGACGATTTGCGAGCAATGGAGGTAGCAAGTCGCCAGAACTTAAAATTTAACTAATCTTTATAATCCAAGATGTGTTGTCTTGGCAATCGTCTATTTTCAGAATTTTCTCCCACAAATAGAATTACTCAAAAAGTGTTCATTGGAACAATTGTAAATTCCAGAAGCAAAACGTACTGGAAACCATCCTGTATTCTCTCATTACCTGGGCTGAAACGGTAATTTTTCGTCATACCGCAGCGCCATGCGATGGGGAGGCAGTCTTTCCCTCATCCTATTATTTGCATCACTGTCCCAAGAGGAATCTCGACAGATTACCGGAAGTATTGCTAGCCTCGCGGAAATTGAAACAAATCAGAACCGACTACCACCATGGCCAAGAAACCTGCTCCCAAAAAAGCATCTGCTAAAAAGCCTGTTTCCAAAAAGAAGCCGGCTCCCGCAAAAAAAGCAGCTCCAGCCAGAAAGAAGCCGGTTCCGGCCAAAAAGTCTTCGGTGGCCAAATCCAAAACAACTCTTTCCAAACGCCCCCCTGCCGCGCCTGTGAAAAATCCGGAACCGGCTCCTGTGTTGAAGCCTGTGTTCGAAGCGCCGGCGCCCAAGCCGGTTCCACCTCCAGCACCGAAAATCGTCATGAAGACCGGCGCGGGTGGCGCCACTTCGCTCACGATCTCCGCTCAATCTTCCGCAGGAGCCGCTGCGAACGGCAACACGCACCCCGCGAACATTCTCGTGCTCGTCAGCAGCGCCGGCTGGCCCGTCACCGATCTGACGAAGGACCACTTCACCCTCATGGAGTACTTCGAGGTTCCCGGACAACAGGCTCCATTCAGCAACAACATCACCTCCTTCCGAAATGTCGGCACCGGTGCCTACCTGCTGCAAGTGAAGCCCATCAATGGTGCTCCCTGGCGTTCTGGTCATCATCTGGCGCAAATTCTTGTCTCCTCGGCGGACGACCGCCAGGGCCAGGGAGCGGTCAAACTGATCATCCGCTGATTCCAGCGTCTGCTGATTCGTCATCGACAGAAAAAATGTCCCCGCTAGCATGCGCGGCATGAACCGCCGCTCCTTCCTTGCGCGATCTCTCGCCACCGCAGTCGTGCCGTCGTTGGCCCATGCCGCCACCCAGGGTGGGAAACCCGCCGTCGGCCTCGATCACTTCTCCGTTCGCGCCACGGGCTGGAAAGCCGCGCAGCACATCGACTACGCCGCGTCGCTGAAACTTGACACCATCTTCCTCTCCGAGCTGACCGTGTTTGAGAGCTTTGAGGACTCTTATTTGAAAGGCATCAGGGAGCAGGCGGAGCGGCATGGCATGAAAATCTATGTGGGCACCGGCAGTGTGTGCGAAAGCTCCAACACCTGGAAACCCGCCAATGGCACCGGCGTGGAGCACCTCGCCCTCACCATCAAGATCGCGAAGGCGCTCGGTTCCCCGGTTGCCCGCTGCTATCTGGGCAATCAAAAGGACCGCTCCGCTGACGGCGGCATCGAAAAACACATCGCGAACACCGTCAAATCCATCAAGGCCAACCAGGCAAGAGCCGAGGCGGAAGGCATCAAGATCGCCATCGAGAATCACGCCGGTGACATGCAGTCGCATGAATTGAAGGCGCTCATCGAAACTGCAGGCAAAGGTTACGTCGGTGCCAACATCGACCCCGGCAATGCCGTCTGGGCGCTGGAGGAGCCGATGAGGCACCTCGAAGTTCTCGGCCCGCTCACCGTTTGCAGCAGCGTGCGCGACAGCATGCTTTGGGAGGACGAAAAAGGCGCTGTCGTCGTGCAATGGACCGCCATTGGCGAAGGTCTTGTCGATTTCAAAACCTACGCAAAACGTTTTGCCGAACTCGCCCCCGGCGTCCCGCTCCAGGTCGAGACCATCTCAGGCTTCGCACGCCCGTTCGAATATCAGAAAGACGGCTTCTGGAACATCTTCCCGAATCATCGCGACAGCGACATGTTTAAAGCATGGCTCGACATGGCGAAGCGCGGCAGAAAGATCGACAGCTTCAAAGCCCCCGACGGTCCCGGCAAAAAAAACGCCGAGATCGCTTATCAGAAAGGCGAGTGCGAGCGCAGTTTCGCCTGGCTGCGTGCGAATGTGTGAATGTGCGTTCAACGTCGCTCATCCAGGAACGGGCACCCTGAAGGCGGAAAAAATGGAGCGGCTCTACGTCGAAAACGATGAGCGGCACAAGCGGAGATTCGACTCTCCACCCATCACGGCAGGCTCGTCGCTCCCATGAGGAAGCGGTCGCATTCTCTCGCGGCACCGCGGCCTTCGTTGAAGGCCCAGACGACGAGGGATTGACCACGGCGGCAGTCACCGCAGGCGAAGACGCCGGGGAGACTGGTGGTGTATTTCTCGTGCTCGGCTTTGATGTTGCTGCGGGGATCGGTTTCGAGTTTGAGCGCCTCGATGAGCGGCTGTTCCGGGCCGAGGAAGCCCATGGCGAGCAGCACAAGCTGCGCGGGGAGGATTTTTTCGGTGCCGGGGATCTTTTGCGGGCCGAAGTTGCCTTTGTCGTCCTTCTTCCACTCGACGTTGACGACGTGGACGGCCTTCACGTTGCCGTTTTCATCGCCTTCAAAGTGGGTGGCGGTGGTGAGATACACGCGGGGATCAGCGCCGAACTTGGCGGCGGCTTCCTGCTGGCCGTAGTCCATGTTGTACACCTTCGGCCATTCGGGCCAGGGGTTGTTCGCGGCACGCTTGAGCGGCGGCTTGGCCATGATTTCGAGCTGCGTGACGGTTTTGCAGCCATGACGGACGCTGGTGCCGACGCAGTCGGTGCCGGTGTCGCCGCCGCCGATGATGACAACGTCTTTTTGGTCGGCGGTGATGTAGTCCTTGCCCGGATCGAGCACGGCCTTGGTGTTCGCCGTGAGGAAGTCCATGGCGAAGTGGACACCCTTCAGCTCGCGGCCGGGGATCGGCAGATCGCGCGGCTTGGTGGCTCCGGTGGCGACGATGATGGCGTCGAAATCTTTGCGGAGCTGATCGGCGGTGATGTCGGAGCCGACGTTGACGTTGCACTTGAAGGTGATGCCTTCGGCTTCGAGCAGCTTCACGCGGCGCAGCACGACTTCGTTCTTGTCGAGCTTCATGTTGGGGATGCCATACATGAGGAGCCCACCGGGGCGGTCGGCACGCTCGAAGACGGTGACGGTGTGGCCGGCCTTGTTGAGCTGCGCGGCGGCGCTGAGGCCGGCGGGGCCGGAACCGATGACGGCGACTTTCTTGCCGGTGCGTTTCTCAGGCGGCTGCGGTGTGACCCAGCCCTCCTCCCAGCCTTTGTCAATGATGCTGACCTCGAGGTTCTTGATCGTCACCGGCGGCTCGTTGATGCCGAGCACGCAGGAGCCTTCACACGGGGCGGGGCAGACGCGGCCGGTGAAGTCGGGGAAGTTGTTGGTCTTGTGCAGGCGGTCGAGCGCCTCCTTCCACAGGCCGCGATAGACGAGGTCATTCCACTCGGGGATGAGATTGTTGATCGGGCAGCCGCTGGCCATGCCGCTGATGAGCGTGCCGCTGTGGCAGAAGGGGATGCCGCAGTCCATGCAGCGCGCGCCTTGCTTGCGGAGTCCGTCGTCGGACATGTGCAGGTGAAATTCCTTCCAGTCCTTGATGCGTTCGAGCGGATCGCGGTCGGCGGGGAGCTCGCGGTTGAATTCGATGAAGCCGGTTGGTTTTCCCATGGTCTAGCAGTGTGAAGAAAGAGAGTCTTGGAGTGAGGGGATGCTGGATGCGCTGGGCTTAACCTCCACCCACGCGGGCGGCGTCCTTCGAGTTGCTTTCAAAGGCGGCGATGAGGGCGTCGTCGCCGGTGAGGCCGTCGGCTTTGGCTTTGTCGAGAGCTTTGAGCACGCGGGCGTAGTCACGCGGCAGGACTTTGACGAACTGCTTCACGCTCTGCTCCCACAGCGCGAGCACCTTGAAGGCTTTCTGGCTCTTGGTGGCTTCGGCGTGCTGTTTGATCAGCTCATACAGAGCGTCGATCTCGGCCTTGTCCTCGATAGCGACGAGGTCGCTCATGCTGGTGTTGCAGCGCGTTTTGAAGTCGCCCTTCTCGTCCAAGACGTAGGCGATGCCGCCGGACATGCCTGCGGCGAAGTTGCGACCGGTGGTGCCGAGCACGACGACGCGTCCGCCGGTCATGTATTCGCAGCCGTGGTCGCCCACGCCTTCGACGACGGCATCGACGCCGCTGTTGCGCACGGCGAAGCGCTCGCCCGCGACGCCGCGGAGGAAGAGCTGGCCGGCGGTGGCACCGTAGAGCGCGGTGTTGCCCGCGATGATGTTTTCCTCGGCGGCAAAGGTGCTGCCTTCCGGCGGATAAACGATGAGGCTGCCACCGCTGAGGCCCTTGCCGAGATAATCATTCACATCCCCTTCGACGATGAGCGTGACTCCCTTCGGCACGAAGGCACCGAAGCTCTGCCCAGCGCTGCCTTGGAAAGTGAGGCGCACGGTATCATCCGGCAGGCCCTGCCAGTGCTTCTTGGTGATCTCGTTGCCGAGGATGGTGCCGACGGTGCGGTTGACGTTGCGGATCGGCAGCGTTTTCTCGACCTTCGTGCCTTTCTCGATGGCGTCTTTGCAAAGCGGCAGCAGCGTCGTGATGTCGAGGCTGCGCTCGATGCCGTGATCTTGCAGCTCGGTGCAGAAGCTGCCGACTTCGGGGCCGACATTCGGACGGTAAAGCAGATTGCTGAGGTCAATGCCGCGCGCTTTCCAGTGATCGACGGCCTGACGCGGCTCGAGCACATCGACGCGACCCACCATGTCCTCCAGCTTGCGGAAACCGAGCTGCGCCATGAGCTCGCGCACTTCCTGGGCGATGAACTTCATGAAGTTTGCCGCGTATTCAGGATCGCCGCTGAACTTCGCACGGAGCTGCGGGTCCTGCGTGGCGACACCGACGGGGCAGGTGTTCAAATGGCAGACACGCATCATGATGCAGCCCAGCGTGACGAGTGGCGCGGTGGCAAAACCGAACTCCTCCGCGCCGAGCAGCGCGGCGATGACGACATCGCGACCGGTCTTCATCTGGCCGTCGGCCTCGACGACGATCTTCGAGCGCAGGTTGTTCAGGAGCAGCGTCTGATGTGTTTCAGCGAGACCGAGCTCCCACGGCAGGCCCGCGTGCTTCACACTGGTCTGCGGCGAGGCACCGGTGCCGCCATCGTAACCGGAGATGAGCACGACATCCGAGTGCGCCTTCGCCACACCAGCAGCGATGGTGCCGACGCCGACTTCGGAGACGAGCTTCACGCTGATGCGCGCGGCGCGGTTTGCGTTCTTCAGGTCGTGGATGAGCTGCGCAAGGTCCTCGATGGAGTAGATGTCGTGATGCGGCGGCGGCGAGATGAGGCCGACGCCCGGCGTGGAGCCGCGCACCTTGGCGATCCAGGGATACACCTTCGATCCAGGAAGCTGGCCGCCTTCACCGGGCTTCGCGCCCTGGGCCATCTTGATCTGGATTTCGCGCGCCTGGCTCAGATAGAGGCTGGTGACGCCGAAACGGCCGCTGGCGACCTGCTTGATCGCCGAGTTCTTCGAGTCGCCTTTTTCATTCGTCCAAGTGTAACGCGCCGGGTCTTCGCCACCTTCACCGGTGTTTGATTTGCCGCCCACGCGGTTCATGGCGATGGCGAGCGCTTCATGCGCCTCGCTGGAGATCGAGCCGTAACTCATCGCTCCCGTTTTGAAGCGCTTCATGATGCTCTCGACGCTTTCGACCTCGTCGAGAGGCACGGGCGTCTGCGCCTTGAAGTCGAGCAGGCCACGCAGCGTGTAGAACTGCTTCACCTGCGTGTTCACCAGCGCGGTGTACTGCTTGAAGGTGTCGTAATTGCCCGTGCGGACGGCTTTTTGCAGCGTGTGGATCGTCAGCGGATTGAAAAGATGGGCCTCGCCCTCCTTGCGCCACTGGTAATCGCCGCCCACGTCGAGCGCATGCACCTGCGAGTCGCGATCCGGGAAGCCGCGCATGTGGCGCTGGATGACTTCCTCGGCGATCACCTTGATGTCACTGCCTTCGATGCGGCTGGCGGTCCAGGTGAAGTACTTGTCCACCACGCTCTTGCTGAGGCCGACGGCTTCAAAAATCTGCGCACCGCGGTAGCTCTGCATCGTGGAGATGCCGATCTTCGACGCCACTTTGATCACGCCCTTGGTGGCGGCCTTGATGAAATTATACACCGCCTTCTTGTGGTCGATGTTCACCAGCAAACCCTGGCGGATCATGTCGTCGAGCGTTTCAAAGGCGAGGTAAGGATTGATCGCGCCGCAGCCGTAGCCGATCAGCGTGCAGAAGTGATGCACTTCACGCGGCTCGCCGGACTCGAGCACGATGTCGCACTGCGTGCGGGTGCCCTTGCGGATCAAATGATGATGCAGACCGCCCACAGCCAGCAGAGCCGGGATCGGAGCCTTCGTGGCCGAAACGCCGCGATCGGTCAAAATGAGGATGTTGCGGCCCTGTTTGATCAAATCGTCCGCCTGGGCGCAAAGGGCGTCCATCGCGGCTTCGAGGCCCTTCGCGCCCTGCTTCGGGTCAAAGGTGATGTCGAGCGTGGCGGAGGTGAACTGGCCATGCGCCACGGCTTTGAGTTTCGCCAGCTCCTCGTTGCTGAGGATCGGCGTCTTGAGTTCGATCAAGTGGCAGCTTTCCGGCTTCGGTTCGAGCAGGTTGCCCTCGCGACCGATGGTCGTGACGGGTGACGTGACGATTTCCTCGCGGATGCAGTCAATCGGCGGGTTCGTGACCTGCGCGAAGAGCTGCTTGAAGTAGTCGTAAAGCAATTTGGCCTTGTTCGAGAGCACGGCGATGGGGATGTCCGTGCCCATCGAGCCGATGGCCTCCACGCCATCGCGCGCCATCGGCACCATGAGCATGCGGAGGTCTTCAAAGGTGTAGCCAAAGGCCTGCTGGCGTTTCAGCATCGTCTCATGGTCCGGCAGCGGCGCAGGAGCGCCGTCGGCGATGTCGGCGAGCTTCACCAAATTTTTGTCGAGCCACTCGCGATAGGGCTTCTCGGCGGCGATTTTCTCTTTGATCTCGTCATCCGGCACGATGCGGCCTTCCTCCATGTTCACGATGAACATTTTGCCCGGCTGCAAGCGGCCCTTGAGCTTCACATTGGCCGGATCGACCGGCAAAACGCCCGCTTCGGAGCCCATGATGACGAGATCATCATGCGTCACATAGTAGCGCGAAGGACGCAGCCCGTTGCGGTCCAGCGTGGCGCCCATCATCGTGCCATCGGTGAACGCGACGGACGCAGGACCATCCCAAGGCTCCATCAGGCAGCTGTGATACTCGTAGAATGCCTTTTTCGCCTCGCTCATCGATTCGTGGCCGCTCCACGGCTCCGGAATCATCATCATCATCGCGTGCGGCAGGCTGCGGCCGCTGAGCACGAGGAGTTCGAGGCAGTTGTCAAAGATGGTCGAGTCCGAGCCGTCCATGTTGATGATGGGCTTCACCTTCTGGATGTCATCACCAAACAGCTCCGAGGCGAAGAGGGAATGCCGGGCGAGCATCCAACTGATGTTGCCGCGCAGGGTGTTGATCTCACCATTGTGCGCGATGTAGCGGTAGGGGTGGCTGCGTTCCCAATTTGGAAACGTGTTCGTCGAGAAACGGCTGTGCACCAGCGCCAGCGCGGACTCCATGTCCGCATCACTCAGATCGCGGTAGTAACCGCCGACCTGGTGCGGCGTGAGCATGCCTTTATAGACCAGCGTACGGCAGGAAAAGCTCGGCGCATACCACACCGGATCGATCTTCGTCACGCGGATCTGGTTGTTCGCCACCTTGCGCAGCACAAAGAGCTTCCGCTCAAAGGAAACGTCGTCGATGCAGGCCGCGTGGCGCTTCACAAAGACCTGGCGCACCAGCGGCTCGCTCGCTTTGGCGGATTTGCCCAGCGTGGAGTTATCCACCGGCAGTTCACGCCAGCCAAGGACCGGCATGCCTTCCGCGGCGGCCACTTTTTCAAATTCCGCCTTCGTTCTGGCCCACGAGTCGCCGCCACGGGAGGTGAACACATTCGCCACGCCATACTGCCCCTGCGCCGACAGCTCGAAACCGGCCTCCCGCGCCTTCTTGGCGAGGAATTTGTGCGGCACCTGGATGAGGATGCCCGCCCCGTCCCCGGTATTCTCCTCCACACAGGCTCCGCGGTGGTCCAGGTTCTCCAGAATCTGCAGCGCATCGGCCACGATCTTGTGAGATTTCTTCCCCTTCATATGACAGACAAAGCCGACGCCGCAGGCGTCGTGCTCATGGCGTGGGTCGTAGAGGCCTTGTTTCGGGGGGAGTCCGTGATTTCTCATTTTTGCTACAAAGGGGGGCGGGATTTAGGCGAGCCAAAGGGGTAAATCAACAAGCATTCTGCCTGCCAATTCCCTCTCATTTTTGCTGACGGCCCGCTCCGCCGCCGGGCCTCGCCAGACATCTTGCATCACGGCTCCGCCGCCGCTAAAACAGGCCCATGGTGCGACTCACGATTCTCGGCAGCGGCAGCTCAGGAAACTGCGCCGTCATCTCGACGGAACGCACCACCCTGCTGCTCGACGCCGGCCTCAGCGCGAAGCAGATCTGCCTGCGTCTCGACGCCTGCGGCTTCTCACTCGACATGCTCGATGGCATCCTGCTGACCCACGAGCATCAGGACCACACCGGCGGCATCGAGGTGCTGGGCCGCAAACGGTCGATCCCGCTGTTCTGCACCGCTTTGACGCAGGAGACGCTGGCGGGCAGCCTCGGCTTCAAAAAAGCGCCGCCGTGGCGGCTCATGAGCACGGGCGCGGCCTTCGAGTTCCAGGACCTGCGCATCGAATCTTTCCCTGTTCCTCATGACGCAGTCGATCCGGTCGGATTCGTCATCGCCGATGAGGAATCACGCCTGGGCGTGCTCAGCGACGTTGGTTTCGTGACCAATCTGATCAAGGACCGGCTGAAAAACGCCGACAGCCTGTTCATCGAGGCCAATTACGACACGCAACTGCTCGAAAATGACACGAAACGCCCGTGGGCCACGAAGCAGCGCATCAGCTCGCGCCACGGCCATCTCTCGAACGAGCAGGCCGCCGAGCTCGTGCGCGACATCGCGCATCCCGGTCTCAGTCATGTCGTGCTCGGCCATTTGAGCGACGATTGCAACGATCCCGTTGTCGCCTCACGTCACATCCGTCAGGCGCTCGATTCTTCCGGGGCGAACGAGGCGCGCGTCATCTGCGCCGAGCGTCACAAACCGACGCCGACCATCGAGGTCGTGCGCCGCCGCAGCGCCAACGTGAGCTTCTGCTTCGCGCCTGAGACTGCGGACGAAACCAGCCAGCTTGCCCTCCTTTGAGCATGGACGCCCGTCTCATCATCCGCAGCCTGCTGACGCTCGTTTTGATCGCCGCGCTCTGGTTCGCGTGGTGGGTTTTTGGCCGTTCGCCCGAGGCCCAGGTGCGCGCCGCGCAGGCAAAACTGATCCAGGCCGTTGAAGAACGCGATTGGGACGAGGTGCAGGAATTTCTCGCAGAAAATTACACCGACGCCTACAGCCACACGCGCGAATCGGCGATCCAGGACGCGAAGAAGTATCTCGGCGGCTTCTTCACGCTGACTTTGAAGACAGACCAGGCCACCGTGCGTGCTGCGAAAAGGCAGGGCATGGTTTCGATGATGATCCGCCTCGAAGGCAACGGCGCGGGTTACAGCCAGCTCGTGCTTGGTCATGTCAATCAACTGACCGAACCGTGGATCTTCCACTGGAGCAATCCCGGCCCCTGGCCGTGGGACTGGCAGGTGAACATGATCCACCACGACCAGGTCAGATGAGCCAGGCCAGCGCTTCAAGCGGGTCTTGCCTCCACCGCATTTCACTTTTTTACCTCCACCACACAACGAAAGCCGAAAGCCGGTTCGCGGCGGCCAGGTGGGGTGTGATCACGATTAGATGACAGCAGTTCAGCCTCCACCCGCGTCGTCCATCCCCCGCCACGTGACACACGGTCCACTTTCGCATCATTGTACCAGTCCTCGCACCATTCCCACACATTGCCGCCCAAATCATGAAGGCCGAGCTTGTTTGGCGGAAAGCTCATGACCGGAGCTGTGGAAACAAAACCATCCGAATATCCCTCGATGCAGTCTGAGGATGGGTTTTTCTGTTTGAGGCTCGCGTCCGCGTAGTTGCCCGCAGGCTTTGACGGTGGGAAACGGCCATCCCACGGAAACTCATCTGCCACTTTGCGACTCAGACCATCTGGACTGCCGTCCTTCTTCTCCTTTCTCGCCACACCCACCGCGTAGCTCCATTCGCGGTCAGTTGGCAGCCGGTAAACGCGGCCTTCCTTTTTGCTGAGCCACTCACAAGAAGCCCTTGGCGTCCGCCCACGACACGCCAACCACCGGATGATTGTCGTCCATGCCTGCAGGAATGCCCCCGCGATTTTGATTTTTCCAGGAGCCATCGACACCGGAGGATTCGGATGCGTAAGCCGTGTAATCCGCCCTGCGTGTCTCGTGAATACAAAAAAGCACATCAGTTCCGGGCACAGGCACGAACTTCATGCCAAGTGGGTTTGTGAAAGGCTGGCCGAGTGAAAGCGATGCACTCGTCGGAACCGATAACAGGCCCGTTCCAATTCTTAGCACATCCTTCTTTTTCCTCACCACCACCGCATCCTCCAGCCGGCCTGCCTTTGTGAGGCTGGTGATGAGTTGATCCAGCGAGGCATCCAACACCTTGAGCAGCGGCGCCGAGGCATTGTTCGCATCCTGGTCGATCTTGGCCACGCTCGCACGATAGATGATCCGCAGTCTTTTGAGCGCGTCAGGCGCACCAGCATCATCCTCTGGCACGCTTCCACCTCCTGCCAACAACGCTGCCTCGTTTTTGATCGCCAGGGCATCTTCCAGTTTCCCGGCATCCTGCGCGGATTTCAGCCCGCGTTCTAAAGCGGAAGCATAGGTGCGGTTCAATTCCACCAGAGCCTTTTCACGACGCTCTCCAGCCACCGCCTTCAACCCGTCCGCATGCTTTTGCATCAGCAGGTCGAGTTCCGGCACCTGACGTTCTTGCGCCAGCACGAGGCTAATGGACATCAAGCACCCCAAAAGAGTAATAAGCGGCTTCATACGAGGCTTATTCTAAGTGGCTCTCCAAAACTGAGACAAGGCAAAACATCGCACTTTTCCAAAACTTCCGACATCCATGAGTCTGGGCAGTCAGCGGACTTCAGCACTCCTCCGCCCTTCCTGTCATCGGCACAAAACGGACTGGCAGCATCACGGATTTGTGCAGATCGTTTTCTGTCTTTGTCAGCAGGTAAAGCTCCTGGATGTTGTGGGCTGCTCCCACCGGAATGATCATGCGTCCGCCGACCTTGAGCTGGTCGATCAGCGGCTGCGGAATGTCTTCGGGCGCAAAGGCGACGATCACGGCGTCGAACGGCGCCTCCTCCGGCCAGCTCGCACTGCTTTGAGCCATGGACTTGCGCCTCATCATCCGCAGCCTGCTCGCTCTCGTTTTGATCCCCATGCTCTGGTTCGCGTGGTGGGTTTTCGCCCGTTCGCCCGAGGCCCAGGTGCGCGCGGCGCAGGCAAAGCTGGTCGAAGTCGTCGAAGATCGCGATTGGGACGCGGTGAAGGAGTTTTTCGCTGAGAACTACACCGACGCCTACGGCCACACCCGCGAGACGGCGATCCAGGACGCGAAGAAGTATCTCGGTGGCTTCTTCACGCTGACCTTGAAGACAGACCAGACCACCGTGCGCGCCGCGAAAGGGCAGGGCATGGTCTCGATGATGATCCGCCTCGAGGGCAATGGCGCGGGTTACAGCCAGTTCGTGCCCGGTCATGTCAATCAACTGACCGAACCGTGGATCTTCCACTGGAACAATCCCGGCCCCTGGCCGTGGGACTGGCAGGTGAACCTGATCCACAACGACCAGGTGCGCTGATGTGGAAGCATGCCCATCAGGGGATGCCGTGCCCCTTTGCCGCCGTCCACAGCGCATACCAATCCTCGCGCTCCAACTTAATGTCAGCGGCCTTCACCGCCGCCTGGATGCGTTCGAGCTTGTTCGAGCCAATAATCGGCAGCGGCATCGACGGATGGGCCATGATCCAGGCGTAAGCGAGCTGGTCCAAGGTGGCGTTGGCGTATTTCTCGGAGAGTTCGGCCGCCTTCGCATGCAACCGCACTGCGGCGGGATCGCCTTTCTGCATCAATGCTCCTTTCGCCAGCGGCGACCACGCCATCGGCAGGATGCGGTGCCGCTGGCACTGGTCGGCGGTGCCGTCATCAATCGGATCCATGTGCAACAGGCTGAACTCGATTTGATTCGTCACCAGCGGCTGGTCCATGCGCGAGTTCAGCAGCTCAAACTGATGCACGTTGTAGTTGGAGACACCCGCGCTGCGGATTTTGCCATCCTTGAGCAGCTTGTTCAGGCCCGCGGCCGTTTCATCCGCGCTGGTGAGCCAGTCCGGTCGGTGAACGAGCATCAAATCAATGTGGTCGATGCCCATGAGACGCAACGACTTCTCCGTGCTCTTGATGATGCGCTCCGCCGTCACGTTGTAGAAGGCCACTTTGCGCTCCGGATGAAACTCGCACGGAATGTAGATGCCGCACTTCGTGACGATCTCGATCTTGCTACGGAAAGCTGGATCCAGCTTCAATGCGCCGCCGATGGCCTCCTCTACATGGTAGGTGCCGTAAATTTCCGCCGTGTCGAGCGTCGTGATCCCCAGGTCCGCGCAAGCCTTGAAGCGGCCCAGCAGTGCCTGTGGTGTGCAGTTAGCCTTGTCCTCGTCATCCAGGATGCGCCAGGTGCCATAGACGAGACGGGACAGTTCGGGGCCGTTGGGTGCGATGCGATGGCGGGTGATCATGAGGTGGTGATTTTGGCGGGCATGGCTGCTTTGAACAAACAAAAACGGCATCCCTTGCGAGATGCCGTTCTATCTAATAAGGAATGTAGGGAAGAAACGCTTACTTCGTCAGCGCACCCACCTTGAGTGCCAGGCGGCTCTTCAGGCGGGAGGAGGTGTTCTTCTTGAGGACATTGGTCTTGGCGGCCTTGTCGGCAGCGGAGGCGAACTCGCTCAGGCTGGCGGCGGCGGCGGCGGCGTCCTTCTTCTCCACGGCGGTGAGCACCTTCTTGCGCAGCGTGCGGATGCGGCTCTTCACCGTCTGGTTGTGGGCGGTGCGTGCCGTGGTTTTGCGGATGTCTTTTTCAGCGGAGCGGATGTTGGCCATAAAGATGGGGCGGGGGAAAGGGCGGCGAGAATAGGACGCCGCCCCCTGCCTGTCAAACTGGAATCCAGCCTCCTCGACCCGTCCCGTTTTTCCTTGGCTCAGGGGGGGGCGATCCGGTAAAACGACCGCAAAACCAGCCAGCCATGATCGAAGTCGAAATCTACGCCCCAGGTGTGCGCTCCGAAGCCGCGATGATGCAGCTCCGCAACCAGATGGACCACTTTCCACGCGTCCGTTACAAGGTCGATTCCCGCCACGATCTCGTCTATTTCGAGATTGACCGCCCCGGAGACATCTCTCAACAGGAGATTCATCAGATCTTCGACGCCATCGACCTCAGTCCACGTTTCGTCGGCCAGATCCCGGACGAACTCCGCAGTGGCGAGACCGTGCGGCTCACCTGAGGCAGGAATCAATCACCCTGGCCTGCGGAAAGCGCCCGCGCCGCCTCCTTCATGCGGTTGAGCACATAATACACCGTCTGGCTGCGCAGCCTGAACAGCTCCGCTCCGATGATGCGCGGCACAAAGTCCTGCGGCAGGTCGAGCACTTCTCTCAAAGTGCAGCCGTTCAGCCCGCGGCAGAGAATGGCCGTCAGCGCCCTCGTCAGCGTCTGCACCTTCGGCCCCAGGCTGATCGCGAAATGCGCGCGACCGCCCACATCCACCCGCACATGCACGCCGACGGTGTCCGTGCATCCGGCGTCCTTCCGCACGTCCTCCAGGTCAAATCGTTCCCCCTCCTTCGGCGCGCAAGCCGCCGACTGCGCCGCCAGGTCGATCAACCCGTCCCGCCGTTCGCCTTCCGGCAGCGATTCAAACAATGCGATCAATTCATTGAGGGCGGCGGGATACGGCATCTGCGGCTCCAGAGTGGCCGATTTTCTCCGAAAATCGAGTCCGACACGAATTTCTGAGAAAGTCTGCCACTTTCTACTTCTTCACCGGATTCAAATCGATCACCGGCATCTCCGTGAACTTTTTCCAGTGCGCCTCGCCCTGCTCCTGCGTCGCCACGCCGTCGTGAACCCACAGGCCGTAGCGCACGCGCAGTTTTTTCTCCTCCGTCACCTCCACCGGCGTGTCCAGGCTGAGGCAGCAGCCCATCCAGCCGTCGTTGCGCACATGGAAGGCCGTCGGGTTGTGCGGATTCATCGGGTGATTCATCAGCGTGATGCCGCCAAAGCCGTCCGCGTCGTTCGTGATGCGCCCGCTGTAGTCGCACCACCGCGCCGGTTTGCGGAAGATCTGCTCCTCATTGAGCTGCCCCTCGGAATTCAGGATGCGCCCGCCGCCGTCATGCACGCCGATGCTCTTCGCCACGCGCATGGCGATCAACCCGAAGCCCGTGGCACCAAACGTCGTCGTCTTGCCCTTCGGCGGCGTGAACTCCATGTCGATGATCATCAGCCAGCTCTTCGCTCCATCGAGCGGGCGCACCTCCGTGCGGCGCACCTCGAGTAACTGGATCGATTTGTCCGCCTCGCTGATCCAGTGATTGACCATGCGCATCGACGCGGACTCGTCCGTGTCCTCGTAGCCCTCGCGCGACACCTCCACATTCACGATGCGTCCCTGTTTCTTCGCGTAATCGCCCCAGAAGTCGAGGCCGTTCACCAGGTTGTGCGCCACCCACACGCTGTTGTGATGCGAATGCGTCAGCGGATCGTGCGGATGACCCATGCGCGTCAGGCTCACATCGCGCGAAGCCCTGATCGGATGACAAAACGGCCGCATGTCCAGCGGATCGAAGTGCATCGCCGTCAACTCGCGTCCATCGAGCTGAAACGACGTGATGTGATGCGGCATCGGCACCGCCTGCACACGCGGGACCGGCTTTGCGGCGGGCAGTTGCGCTGAAACCGCCGCCGCTGAGGCAAGAAGGAGGCAAAGAGCTTTCGTCATTTCCTCCAAACGCCCGCCAGCGGTCATTTTCCCTTCTCAATTTTCCATTTTCAGTTCTTCCATTCCTCATTCCTCCCGCTACGCTGCCGCTCCACCGTCATGAAAACACTCCTTCTCTCCCTGTTGTTCGCCGCGTCCAGCTTCGCGGCCACGATTCCTGATTCGGCCAAAGTCGGCGAGTTCTACGCCGGCTGCCAGGCTTACAGCTTCCGCATGTACAATGTGTTTGAGGCTATCGACAAAACGGCTCAGTGCGGCGGCAAAACCATCGAGTTCTATCCCGGTCAGAAATTCGACGATACCGCCAAATGGGACCACAACGCCACGCCGGCGATGATCGAAAAAGTGAAAAAGGCGCTCGCCGACAAAGGTCTCACCGCCGTCGGCTATGGCGTGGTCAAGCTCGGCCAGGATGACGCTGGCAACCGCAAGATCTTCGAGTTCTGCAAAACCCTCGGCATCGGCATCGTCGTCACCGAACCGGACGTCACCGCGCTCGACAAGATCGAGGCGCTCGTGAAGGAGTTCGACGTCAAGATGGCCATCCACAACCATCCGAAGCGCCCGCTCGACCGCGCCTATATGTTCTGGGATCCGGACTACGTCCTCGGCCTCGTCAAAAACCGCGATCCCCGCATGGGCTCCTGCGCCGATGTTGGCCACTGGGTGCGCAGCGGTCTCGATCCTGTCGAGTGCATCAAGAAGCTCAAAGGCCGCATCTTTGACAGCCACATGAAGGACCTCACCGAGTTCGGCAACGTCAAAGCCCACGACCTCCCCTTCGGCCAGGGCAAGAGCAACATCGCCGGCATCCTCGCCGAATACCACGCCCAGGGCTTCGCCGGCCCGCTGCACTGCGAATACGAGCACAACTGGGAGACCAGCGTGCCGGAGATCACCCAGTGCCTCGACTTCGTGAAGAACTGGAAGCCTGCGAAGTAATCACAATCCATCCAAGAAGCGGGGCTTGCCAAGCCCCGCTTTTTTGTTCCCTCAACGCACCTTCTTCAGATACGCGATCAAATCCGCCATCGCCTGCGGCGTCATTGCTCCCTCCAGGCCTTCCGGCATCAAAGAGATGCCGGTGCTCTTCAAAGACGCCACATCGCTGCGCAGCACGGATTTGGTGATGTTTCCGGCCATCTTCAGCGTCAGGCTCGCGCTCGTTTCGGTGGCGATGACGCCGTAGAGCTGCTCGCCGCTCTTCAGGGTGCAGTGGTAGGCCATGAAGCCGGGCTCGATGATGGCGCTGGGGTCGAGAATGGAGTTGAG